>CAVDQW010000154.1:0-2710 GCA_963610995.1 bacterium
ATCTCGAGCACGCGCTCGGCGGCGCGGACAATGCCGACGATATCCTCATCGGTCTCGGTGGGCAGGCCCATCATGAAGTAGAGCTTGCAGCGGCGCCACCCGTTCTCGAACGCGTTGCGGGCAGCGCGCTCGAGGTCCTCGTCGGTGACGTTCTTGTTGATGACGTCGCGAAGGCGCTGGCTGCCGGCCTCGGGCGCGAAGGTGAGGCCGCCCTTCTTGCCGCCGCCGACGGCGAGCGCCATCTCGACGCCGAAGGAATCGAGGCGCTGCGACGGGATGGAGACGCGGATGCCGCGGTCCCGCAGGTCGTCGTGCATGCGGTTCAGGATCTGAGCGCATTGAGAGTGATCGGTGGTGGAAAGCGAGGTCAGGCTGATCTCGTCGTGGCCGCTAGCCGCAAGGCCCGCCTCGCCCGCCTCGACGACCTGTTCGAAGGGGCGCTCGCGGACCGGGCGGTACGTCATGCCGGCCTGGCAAAAACGGCAACCGCGGGCGCACCCGCGCAGCACCTCAAGAGAAAGGCGGTCCTGGACGATGCCCATGTACGGAACGATCCTGGAGGCCACCGCAGGCGTGGCGGCGAGGTCCGGGATGCAGCTCTTGAGCACGACCTCGGGAGCGCCGCTCCCCTCTTTGGGCACGGCGTAGCCCCAGCGCGTAGAGGTCTCGTCGACCACGACGTCGTAGAGAGAGGGCACGTAGACGCCGGGGAGGCGCGAGAGCTCGAGCAGCAGCTCGGCGCGGGTTGCCCCGGCCGCGCGGCAATCGCGGATCTTCGCGCAGACCTCGACGATGGACTCCTCGCCGTCGCCCAAAAGGACAGCGTCGAAGACGTCGGCCATGGGCTCGCAGTTCCAAGCGGAGGGACCTCCCGCGAGGATAATGGGGTCGTCCTCGTCGCGCTCCGCGCTCGTGAGGGCGATGCCGGCAAGGTCGAGCGCCTCGAGCACGTTGGTCCAGATAAGCTCGTGGGCGAGCGTGAAGCCGACGGCGTCGAACGAGGCGAGCGGCGCGGCGCCCTCGAGCGAGAGCATGGGCACGCCGCGCTCGCGCATGAGCTCCGACATGTCCTTCCACGGGAGATAGGCGCGCTCGCAGCTCATCCCCTCCTGGGCGTTGATGGCGTTATACAGAATCGCAACGCCGAGGTTGGGCTGGCCTACCTCGTAAACGTCGGCATAGCACATGCACAGGTGGAACGGGCCGTCCTGTTCCTCGCAGGCGCCCCACTCGTGGTCGAGGTAGCGGCTCGGGTGCTCGACGTGCGGCAGCAGCGGCTCGATTAGGTGGAAGAGGTTCTCGCGCTTGGCCCTCATCGCGCGTCACCTCCCTCGATGACGAGGTAGTCGTCCTCGGGGTCGCTGGGGGCGCAGGCGACGGGCGCTGGAAGCTTGACGATGTCGGCGCCGACGCCATGCGAGGGCTCCTCGGCAGCGCGACCATGTTCGCCAAGGCCGGCGAGCTTGTCGCCCGCCTCGAACCTCGCCTGAACCGCCTTGGCGGTGGCCATGGTGCCCGCATAGCCCATAGCGCCCTTGAAGGCCCAGCCCAGACCGGGGACGAGACCGGCGACCGAACGGGCCAGGCCGCGGTACGCAAGACCGAGCCCGACGACCCCCGCGAGCTCTGCGGCGCGCGAGATCTCGAGCCCACACCCGTATGCGGCGGCGATATCGAGCGCGAGCTTAGCCTGGCTCACCGTCATGAGCGGAAAATCCGACCCGGGGATAAACGAAATGGCGCCGATCGCGGCATTATCGACGGCGCAGGCATTGGCCAGCGCGGTGACGACGGCGTCTCGGCAGCACGGGAAATTGGCGGCCAAGGCAATGCGGTTCTCGACGTGGTCGCTGAGCCATTGCCCCAGCTTGGACGGCATCGCCTCCGGCGAGGAAGCGCTGACCACGCCGAAGAGGCCTTCGGCGTCGGCGCCGTAATCGGGGACGTCAAGAGCGGACTCGGCGACGAGCGCGCACGGGACCTCGCAGGCAAGGTAGAACCTGATGAGCGGGCCTGCGCCAGGCTCGTTGGGAGCGGCCAGCACGATCGCGGCGTCGGGGTCGACGGCGCCGGGTGCGGGCGCCTCGAGCCCCATGACCTCGACGATGCCGCCGGGACGCTCGGCCGCGAGCGCTTCCTTTGCGGAGACGACGAGCTCGCGGGCGCAACCGGAGCCGACGTGCACGCGAAGACGAACCTCGGCGTTCATGGCGTCGAGGCTCTCCTTACCGGACGAGGCGATGTCGAAGATGCTCGAGGCGGAGAAACCCGAGCCCTTCTTTCTTGAATTTGTTTTTGCGCGTCGCGCCATAAACGAATCTCCTTGCCGTGCCGCCTACGCGGCCTTTTGGCGGTGACGCCAAATTGACTGAACGATTCCGACGGCCGTGAGCTGCGTGACCATCGAGGATGAGCCGAAGCTGATGAACGGGAGCGGGATACCCGTGACGGGCATGATGCCGATGCACATGCCTATGTTCTCGAGAACCTGGAACATCCACATGCCGCAGCAACCCACGAGGACCAGCTTGCAGAACACGTTGTCCATCTTAACCGCGAGGAGCAACGTGGCGAGAATCATCCAAGCGAACAGGGCGAGCAACACGACGGACCCGACGAAGCCGAACTGCTCGGCGAAGAGCGCGAACACGAAGTCGGTGTGGGCCTCGGGAAGAAACCCGGCGCCGGCCTGCGTCGCGTTGCCGAGTCC
>CAVDQW010000155.1:0-9248 GCA_963610995.1 bacterium
GCCTCGCCGGGCCCGTTGACGGCGCAGCCCATCACCGCCACGGAGATGGGGGCGGTGACGTCTTGGAGCCGACGCGCGACCTCCTCGGCGATGGGGATCATGTCGACCTGGCAGCGGCCGCACGTGGGGCAGCTCACGAGCTCCGGGTGCAGACGGCGCATGCCGAGCGCGGCGAGAACCTCCCAGGCCACCTTGACCTCCTCAACGGGGTCGGCCGTGAGCGAGAGCCGCATCGTGTCGCCGATGCCCTCGGAGAGCAGGACCGAGAGGGCGGCGACGTTCTTGACGGTGCCCTGGATGAGCGTGCCTGCCTCCGTGACGCCGATGTGGAGCGGCACGCTCGGCAGCAGGCGGCTGAGCTCACGGTTCGTCTCAATGGTCGCGGGCACATCGTGGACCTTGGCGGACATGACGATGTCGCTGAAGCCGCGTTCCTCGAAGTGGCGGACGAAGCTGACGGCGCTCTGAACGAGCTTCTGCGGCTGCGTGAGGTCCTCGCGGGCGTCGATGTCCTTGTCGAGGGAGCCGGCGTTCACGCCGATGCGGATGGGGATGCCCGCCTCGCCCGCAGCGTCGATGACGGCGTCGACGCGCCCCCAGGAGCCGATGTTTCCCGGGTTCACGCGAAGCGCCGAGGCCCCGCGGCGGGCCGCCTCGATGGCGAGCCGGTGGTCGAAGTGAATGTCGGCCACGACGGGCAGCGGCGACTCCGCGCAGATCTGTTGGAAGCCGTCAAGCACCTCAGCCCTGGGAATGGCCACGCGCACGATCTCGCACCCGGCGTCTGCCAGGCGCTGGATCTGGGAAAGCGTCGCCGCGGGGTCGTCGGTCTTCGTCGTGCACATGGACTGGACGGATACGGGCGCCCCGCCGCCCACCTGGACGTTGCCGACCATCACCGGCCGCGTCAGCTCGCGCGGGGCCTTAACCTGCGCTTCATTTGAATTCGTGCATGAATCCGCCATAGCCTATCCAATCACGTAGCGAACGATGTCATTCTTCAGGACAACGATGAAGACGAAGAGGAAGAACGCGAGCCCGATGTAGGAAATGATGTTCTGGGCCTTGAGCGAGAGCTGCCGGCGCAGCACGAGCTGGATGAGCTCGATGAGGATCTTGCCGCCGTCGAGGGGCGGAATCGGCAGCAGGTTCATGAAGCCCAACGACATCGAGATAGATGCGGCGAGGAGCACGAGGCTCGAGATGCCGACCTGGGCCGCCTGGGAAGCCATCACTGAGATACCGACGATGGAGGTCGACTCGTTGAGGACCTCCATGGTCTGCTGCGGGATGATCAGCTTGACAACATAAGAGGCGACCGTCTGGACGTAGCGGACCGTGAGGCCGCACGCCTCACCGATGTTAGGGTGATAGACCTTGACCTGAGAGGATATTCCGAGAAGGTCGCAGCTCTGGCCGTCGGGAAGGTCGATGTTGACCTCGACCTCGGCGCCGTTGCGCTCCACGAGCATCGAGAAATCGACGCCGCCCTCGAGGTAGGGCTTCATCGCGGCGACGAGCGTCGACCAGGAATCCACCTCGGTCTCCCCCACGCGCTCCACTCGGTCCCCGGCGGAAAGCCCGGAAACCGCGGCGTACGAGCCGTCCGACACGGCGCCCAGAACGGGCTCGGTGGAGGCCACGCTGATGCCCGTGACCATGAACGCGCCGGCCACGACAACGAAGGCGAAGGCGATGTTCACGAGCGGACCCGCCACGAGCATGACGAAGCGCTTGATAAAGCCCATGCCGAGGTACGTGTGGGACTTCTCGCGATTCAGGAACTCCTCGGCCGAGCAGCCGAGCTCTCGGGGGGAGCCGGACTTGGTCGCGCCCTCCTTCGAGAAATCGTGGCCGCGGTCGAACTCCGTGAGGCCGGAAGCGTCGCGCGCCTGGGTCTCGAAGGCCGCGGGCCAATCCTTCTGCGCGGGCTTCTCGCCCTTCCCTGCGTCGTAGTACGGCCTGACGGAGGCCCAATCAGCAAGGGTCGCGAGGCCCGCCAAGGCCTCGTCCTCGGAAATGGAAAGCTCCTCCGCGAGCGCCTTGGTCTCGATGCGGCCGTGCTTCTGGACGCACTCGAGGATGCGCGCGAGGTTCTTCTCCTCAAAGGGCTCCATGCCGCAGATGCGGTTGTACCCGCCGAGCAGGACCGGCGTGACGCCGATCTCGGTGCCCACCTTCTTGCTCTTGCGCGAGAGGCGCCAGCGGCACGGCAGGCCGAGCATGAACTCGGTTACGCGGACGCCGAACGCGCGGGCCGCCACGTAATGGCCCGCCTCATGGATGAAGACGAGGAGCGAGAGGACGACGAGGCCCCAGAAAATGGCCGAGAGGACCGAGAGAAAAGCTGACAAGGGCTAAACCTCCGTGGAAAGGACGCGGCGGGCGGCCTCGCGGGCCTTCGCGTCGACGTCGAGCAGCTGTTCCAGATTCTCTACCCGCTCGACCCGCGTCTGGTCCATAACGGCGGAGACGACGCGCTCGATGTCGGTGAAACCGCACGAACCTTGACGGAAGGCAAGGTTGGCGACCTCGTTGGCGGCGTTCATGGCGCAGGGCAGCGTACCGCCGGCGCGGCCAGCCTCCTTGGCGAGCCGCAGGCAGCCGAAGGTCTCCTCGTCCGCCTCGCCGAACGTGATGGGGGCACAGGCGCCCCAGTCGACGCGCTCGACGCTCGCGTCCCAACGCTCGGGGTAGCTCAGGGCGTACTGGATGGGCGCGCGCATGTCCGAGCCGCCGAGCTGCGCCTTCACGACGCCGTCGGCGAACTCGACCATGGAATGGATCTTGCTCTGGCGCTGAACGAGGACGCGAACGGCGTCGATCGGCACCTGGAAGAGGTGCTTTGCCTCAATGACCTCGAGGCCCTTGTTCATGAGCGAGGCCGAATCGATGGTGATCTTGGCGCCCATGTCCCACGTGGGGTGCGCGAGCGCGTCGGCGGCTGTCACGGCCTCGAGCTCGGATCGCGTCTTGCCGTAGAACGGGCCGCCGGAGCAGGTGAGCCAGATGCAGTGGATGTCGCGGCTGCGCTCCCCCACCAGGCACTGGAAGATGGCGGAGTGCTCGGAATCCACGGGGATCAGGCGGCCGGGCTTGGCCATGGGCATGAGCAGGTCGCCGCCGCAGACGATCGATTCCTTGTTCGCGTAGGCGAGCACCTTATCGGCGCGAAGGGCCTCGTAGCCGGCATGTATTCCCGCGAAACCGACGAGCGCGTTCACCACGATGTCGACCTCGGGAAGCGTCGCGAGGGCGGTGACCGCCTCCGCGCCGAAGCCGAGTTCGCAGGACTCGGGCAGGCCGGAAAGGCACGCGTCGTCCTTGTGGGCGGGATCGGCGACGGCGACGTGCGAGCAGCCGAACTCGCGCGCGGAAGCGACGAGCTTATCGGTCGAGGAGTTCACGGAGAGAGCGACCACCCGCACCTTGTCCGCATGCTTGCGGGCGACGTCGAGCGTCTGGGTGCCGATGGAGCCGGAACAGCCGAGAACGACCACGCGAACAGGGCGGGGCCGCTCGGAGCGAGGCGCGGTGTCCTCGAAGATGGTTATGGGATTTGTCACAGGATTCCTCCGAAGAGCAGGATCATGTACGCGGCGACGGCGCCGAAGAGCAGCGAGTCCGAGCGATCGAGAAGGCCGCCGTGGCCCGGCATGACGTTGCCCGAGTCTTTGACGCCGGCTCCGCGCTTGATGCGGGACTCGAACAGGTCGCCGACGACGCCGACCGTGCCGACGACGAGGCCGATGACCGCGGCGAGCACGGGGTTGAGCTCGGGGACGGCCACGACGGCGATGACGACCCAGACGACCGCCGAGCCGATCAAGCCGGCCCAGAAGCCCTCCCAGCTCTTCTTGGGACTGATGCGCGGCGCGAGCTTGTGCACGCCGATGCGCGAGCCCACAAGATACGCGACGGCGTCGTTCGCCCACAGCGAGAGCATCACGCCGAAGGTGAGCAGAGCGCCGTGGAAACCCTTGTCGCAGACGCGGATGAGCACGATGGACGAGAACGCGAAACTCGTGTACACGGGGCCGAAGACGGTGACGGCGACGTCGGCGATGTTCGAGCGCGGGGTGGCGACGTACCAGCACGCCACGGCCACGAGCGCGACGAGAAGCACCACCGCGAGACCCGAGACGCCCTGGAAGTAGGCGGCCAGCGGGAACGCGACCGCCGCAGCGAGACCGAGGACCTCGTTTGGCATGCGCCCGCCCATGCGGCAGATGCGGAAGAACTCGGAGCAGCACAGCCAAGCCATGCCGATGATGAGCAGAGTGGTCGAGAACGGACCGACGAAAAGGCACACAAGAACGACAAGAGCGTATATCGCCCCCGACATGGTGCGGGTCAGGAGCTTCTCGGTAGCGCCTCGCACGCGCTGCCCGCGCAGCTCGCCGGCCGCGCGCTGGCCCTCCTTGGCGGCTCGGCGCGCCTCGAGCTTGTCGACCTGGCGGTCGAGGCCCACGCTCTGCGCGTTGTTCTCTTCGTCGTTGTGCTCGGCCATGTTACTTGACTCCCCCGAAACGTCGATCGCGCGCCTGGAAGGACTTGATGGCGCGCAGCATGTCCCAGCGTGAGAAGTCCGGCCAGAGCGTCGGCGTCACGTAAAACTCGGAGTACGCGAGCTGCCACAGCAGGTAGTTGGAGAGACGCAGCTCGCCCGAGGTGCGAATGAGCAGGTCGGGATCGGGCAGCCCCTCGGTGTAGAGCTTCGAGGAGATGGCGTCGGCATCGATGGACTCGGCGTCTCGCTCCCCCGCCGCGACCTCCGCGGCGAGCTCGCGGGCGGCGCGGGCGATCTCGGCGCGCGATCCGTAGTTGACGGCGAGCGCGAAGGTCATGCCGTCGTGGTCCGCCGTCTCGTCGAGGCCTTGCTGGAACACCTTGCGGGTCTCCTCGGGCAGCGCCGAAAGGTCGCCGAAGAAACGAAGGCGGACATTTTCCTGGTGGAACAGCGGCAGCTCGTGCACGAGCGTCGTGGCGAAGAGGTGCATGAGGAGGTTGACCTCCTTCTGCGGCCTCTTCCAGTTCTCGGTGGAGAACGCGTAGACGGAGAGCACGTCGAGCCCGAGGCGGACGCTCGTGGTCACAGCCTCGCGAAGCGAGTCGACGCCGGCCACGTGGCCCTGGCTGCGGTCGAGACCGCGCGCCGTGGCCCAACGGCCGTTTCCGTCCATGATGATGGAGACATGGCCCGGAACGCGGGCCATGTCGACGTCATCGAGCGAGATGTCCTCGGGAGCCTCGGAGAAGTACTCCTTGAGCAGGTCTTCGTCGTAGCGCAAGCTATATCTCCATGATCTCGGCGGTCTTGGTCTTGAGCATGTCCTCGACCTTGGCCACGTAGGTGTCGGTGAGCTTCTGGACGGCCTTCTTCTCACGGTTGGCGTCGTCCTCGGCGAGCTCCTCGTCGCGGTCGATCTTGCCGTTGGCGTCGCGGCGGACGTTGCGGATGGCGACGCGGGCCTCCTCGGCGAGCTTGGAGCACTCCTTAGCGAGCTCCTTGCGGCGCTCCTCGGTCGGGCGCGGGAACGGCAGACGGATGGAAACGCCGTCGTTGGAAGGAGTGATGCCCAGGTCAGAAGCCTCAATGGCCTTCTCAATGGCCTTGAGGGAGGTCTTGTCCCACGGCTCGATGACGAGCATGGAGGCCTCGGGGACCTTCACGCCGGCGAGCTGGGTGATCGGGGTGGGAACGCCGTAGTAATCGACCTTGATGGGGTCGAGGATGTTGGCGTTGGCGCGGCCGGAGCGCACGCGGGAGAAGTTGGTCTTAAGGGCGTCGATGGCCTTGTCCATGTGGGCCTTGGTGTAATCGGTGTGCTGGCTCATTGGTTAGTCCTCCTTGTTGTACACGACGGTGCCGACGTTGGCGCCCTCGACGGCGTTCTTGAAGTTACCGTCTCCGTTGATGTCGAAGATCATGACGGGCATCTTGTTGTCGCGGCAAAGGGCGATGGCGGCGGCGTCCATGACCTTGAGGTTCTTTGTGAGGACCTCGTCGTAGGTAACGGTGTCGTACTTGACGGCATCGGGGTTCGCCTTGGGATCGGAATCGTAGACGCCGTCGACGTTGGTCGCCTTCATCAGGATCTCGGCGTTGACCTCGCAGGCGCGAAGAGCGGCGCCGGTGTCGGTGGTGAAGAACGGGTTGCCGGTGCCCGCGGCGAGAATGACGATGCGGCCCTTCTCCATGTGACGGATCGCGCGGCGGCGGATATAGGGCTCGGCGATCTGGCGCATCGAGATGGCGCACATCACGCGGCTGTCCATGCCGGCTTGCTCGAAGGTGTCCTGCAGGGCGAGGGCGTTGATCACCGTGGCGAGCATGCCCATGGAATCGCCCTGGGCGCGGTCCATGCCGCCAGCGGCGCCCTGGACGCCGCGGAAGATGTTGCCGCCGCCGATGACCACGGCGATCTGCACGCCGGACTCGAACACCGGGCGGATCTCCTCAGCGAGCCTCTTGGGGACCGCGGGGTCGATGCCGAAATCCTGGGAGCCCATGAGGGCCTCGCCGGAGAGCTTGAGCAAAACTCGCTTGTACTTAGCGTCTGCCAAAACCTGCCTCCACTCAATTGAAGTATCGATTGCGCCCATAAGGCGCCTCTTAGCTAACAGATGAGTCTACCAGACGAGGGCACGTGAGCGACACGTGCGGCCCCGAGCGGCGAGACACATGCACAAAAATGGAGCCGGTCGCAAGAAGCAACCGGCTCCGGAAAATCTAAGCGATCGCCTTACTCGCCGAAGCGGTAAAGAACGAAGGACTTGACCTTGATCTCGTCGCCGAGGTCCTTGGAGGTCTTCTGGGCGAGACCGTTGATGGTCGTGGAGGAATCCTTGACGAACTCCTGCTCGCAGAGGACGAACTCCTTGAAGTACTTCTCGAGACGACCCTGGGCCATCTTCTCCTGGATAGCCTCGGGCTTGCCGGACTCGGCGGCCTGAGCCTTGTAGATGGACATCTCGTGCTCGACGGTCTCGGCCGGGACGTCGTCGCGGGTAGCGGCGACAGGGGCGGTAGCGGCGATCTGCATCGCGACGTCGTGGGCGAAGGTCTTGAACTCGTCGGCAGCGGCGGTCTCGGCCTTAGCGAACTCGAAGCAGCAGATGTCGGCGATCTTGCCACCGAGGTGGATGTAGGAGGCGAGGGCGCCGTTCTCGACGGCGACGCGCTGGAAGCGCATGACCTTCATGTTCTCGCCGATGACGTGAATCATCTCGGTGAGCTCGGCGTCGACGGTGGAGCCGTCCATCTCGCAAGCCTTGAGGGCATCGACATCGGCGGGATCCTGCTCGGCGACGACCTGGGCGAGCTTAGCAGCGAAGCCGGTGAACTTGGGGTTGGTGCCGACGAAGTCAGTCTCGCAGGAGAGCTCGAGGATGGCGCCGGTCTTGCCGTCCTCGGAGACGTAGGTGGCGACGGTGCCCTCGTTGGTGTCGCGGCCAGCGCGCTTGACGGCCTTGGCGATGCCCATGGTGCGCAGGACGTCGACGGCCTTCTCGAGGTCGCCCTCGGCCTGGACGAGAGCCTTCTTGCACTCCATCATCGGGGAGTCGGTCATCTCGCGGAGCTGCTTGACGAGGGCGGCGGTAATCTGAGCCATTGGTATCTCCTCTAGGGTCGAAGTTGAATTGCTTGGGTCCGTGGGGACTTACTCAGCGGCGGGAGCCTCAGCCTCGGCGGCCTCGGCGGGAGCGGCCATCTCCTCAGCGGTGATCTGCTCCTTGCCGGAGCCGGCGAGCACGGCGTCGGCCATGAGCTCGCACATGAGGGAGACGGAGCGGATGGCGTCGTCGTTGGCGGGGATGCCGTACTCGATCACGTCGGGATCGGAGTTGGTGTCGAGCAGGGAGACGACGGGGATGTGCAGGCGGTTGGCCTCGCGGATGGCGATCTCCTCGCGCTTGGAGTCGACCACGAAGAGGGCCTGGGGCAGAGCGGTCATGTCGCGGACGCCGCCGAGGTTCTTCTGGAGCTTATCGAGCTCCTTGCCGAGAACAGCCTGCTCCTTCTTGGGGAGAGCGGCCATGCGGCCGTCCTCGACCATGGCCTCGAGCTCCTCCATGCGGTTGATGCGGGAGCGCATGGTCACGAAGTTGGTGAGCATGCCGCCGAGCCAGCGCTGGTTGATCCAAGGCATGCCGCAGCGCTCGGCCTGCTGGGAGACGGGCTCCTGGGCCTGCTTCTTGGTGCCCACGAAGAGGACCTTGCCGCCCTTGGAGGCGACGTCCTTGAGGAAGGAGTAGGCCTTGTCGGCGCCGTACATGGTCTGCTTGAGGTCGAGGATGTAGATGCCGTTGCGCTCACCGAAGATGTAGGACTTCATCTTGGGGTTCCAGCGACGGGTCTGGTGACCGTAGTGGCAGCCGGCATCGAGAAGGGTCTGGATAGTGATCTTAGCCATTGGTAACCTCCTGTGGTTGGTCCTCCGCGCGAGGTCATCCCCGTAAAACTGCCACCCGAGGCCTGGCTTGAAGAGCCTTCGGGCACCACGGCAGGCGGGTCGTCGCGCGTGTGTGATGGTGTCGCCGGGTCGACGACATGCCGTGCTTATGCACAACAGCTGATTAGTATAGCAGGGAGGAATCTGTTGTCGAGGGGCAATTTACGCCCACAAGCTCGCCATATATAGACCCAGCCGCTATGGGGCCCCTCATGCGCGGGGGTGAGCCGCCCGGGCCGCGTCCTTGAGACGGTCGACCGACAGGTGCGTGTAAACCTGCGTGGTCGAGAGGCTCTCGTGGCCGAGGAGCTCTTGCACGCTTCGCAGGTCCGCCCCGCCCGAGAGGAGCTCCGTGGCATAGGTGTGCCGCATCGCATGGGGAGTCAGCGAGGAGTCGAGACCGGCGGACGCGACGTGCGACTCGAAGACGCGCCTCAAAGCGTCGGCGGACATCCGGTTGCCCCTCGTCGAGAGAAACGCCGCACGCGAGGAATCCGCGGGGTTCCTCTTCGCGCGGGAAAGAAAGATTCCCCTGGCCTCATGAAGGTACCGGCCAACCCAATCGAGCGCCAGCTCATAGACGGGTACGACGCGCTCCTTGTTCCCTTTACCGAAAAGCCTGAGCTGCGAGGAGCCGAAATCGATCGACGCGACGTCGAGGTCCGAGACCTCGGAGACACGGGCGCCGCTGGCATAGAGGAGCTCGAGAAAAGCGCGGTCGCGAAGGCCCTCAGGACCGCCCACGTCGCAGGAATCCATGAGCCTCGCCGCGTCGGCGTCGCTCATGGTCGC
>CAVDQW010000156.1:0-7738 GCA_963610995.1 bacterium
ATAAGACGAGGGGACTGTCCCCCTGTCTTATTCAAAAGTCGGTTGAGGCCGCGCACCGCCGGCACGCCCGCCCCGCGGCCCTCCTTAAACTCGGATTCAGACAGCGGGCCCGCGCGGCCCGAACACCCACGCAAGGAGGAACACATGGGACTTTTCGGCGACCTTATCGGCACCCTGCTCGACATGAAGAAGCTCTCCAAGCTCACCTCGATGCTCGAGCCCGAGATCGAGGCCCTCAAGTCTTCCGGCAAGTGCCCCGACGAGCTCTCGCAGGCCTTCGACGCCATCAAGAACTTTGACGGCAACGGCAGCGCTTCCGACGCCGCCAAGCAGCTCGAGGGCCTTGTCCAGACGCTCGAGCAGCACTCCGACCTTTTCTCCGACGAGCTCAAGAGCAAGCTCCCGCAGATCGAGAACGTGGTCGAGGACCTCGAGAAGAAGGCCGAGGACGTGGAGAAGACCACCAAGTAAGATAAGACGAAGGGACTGTCCCCTCGTCTTATTTCTGAGAAAGTGGGCGAGGGGAATAGTCCCTTCGTCCGCTTTTTGCTGTTGGAGACCACATGTTCAAGAAGATGCTCAAGCGAATCCTGGCCGTTGTCCTGGTCGTCGTGGCCGTGGGCTGCGTCGCATTCGGTGTTTACGCGTCCGATTACTACCATGCGGGCTCCGAGGCCGCGGCGTTCATCGCGCAGGCCGACGTTACCGATAACGACTCCGCGATCGCCGTGGGCGACCCGAGCTCCGAGTACGGCCTCGTGCTGTATCCCGGCGGCAAGGTCGCGCCCGAGGCGTACGTGCCGCTCGCGCAGAAGCTTGCGGAGCGCGGCGTGTTTGTTGTTATCCCAAAAATGCCGTTTAACCTGGCCGTATTTAAGATTGATGCCGCAAATTCCGTGATGGAGACATATGCGGGCGTGGCTCACTGGTGGGTCGGCGGCCACTCGCTCGGCGGAGCCATGGCGGCGAGCTATGCCGCGGGCAACGCGTCGAAGGTCGAGGGCGTGGCGCTTCTCGCCGCGTACGCTTCCGACGACCTCGCGGCGCTCGGGCTCAAGGTCGAGGTGGTCTACGGTTCCAACGACGGCGTGGTCAACCGCGATAAGCTCAACGCTTGTATAGGCCAAGTACCTGCGGATTCGGTGCTTCAGATCGCCGGCGGCAACCACGCGGGCTTTGGCGATTACGGCGCGCAGTCGGGCGACAACGAAGCGACCATCTCCGCCGATGAGCAACAGGAGCAGACGGCAGCTGCCATCGCCGCCGCGATGAAGGGCTGATGCACGTTAGTTTGCCGTCGCGAGCGCTAAAAGGCGTCGAATCTCGCTTCGTGTGCAACAGATTTGCGTTTTTGCGTGCCCGATGGCACTGAATTCGCCTCTTCGAGAAGCTTCGGCTGCGCCAAGTTGGGCCGCTCGCCCGCGTTTGCCCAGTTGGCGTCTCTATTGGGTGACATCAAAGTCTTAATAAAGCACGCAAGAACGCGATTTTGTTGCGCGGGGCCTGTCGGAATGCCGTGCCGGCCCGTAAAACCGCTCATTCCGGCAGCCGTGGGCGCGCGAACCCGCCCGAAGGCCCCCTTCACCGGCCCGTGCGCTACAATGCGGGCCATGAAACCCATCGCGCACATACACACCGACCTGCCGCAGAAGTTCGGCATCCCTCGGAACAGCTTTTTAGCCCCTCACCTGCGGGGAAGCATCGTCTTTGAGCCCGAGTTCGCGCTCGAGTCGGCCGTAGCGGGCCTCGACGCGTTCACGCATCTGTGGCTCATCTGGCAGTTCGAGAACGGCACGCCGGGCGGCACGGCTGCGGACATCGCCTCCGACGCGGCCATGCGCAACAAGGCAGGTACCAACGACGCTTGGTCGCCGACCGTGCGCCCTCCGCGCCTCGGCGGCTCCGAGCGCGTGGGCGTCTTTGCCACGCGCAGTCCATTCCGGCCGAACCCAATAGGCCTGACCTGCGTAAAGCTCGACCGCGTGGAGCTCACCGATAAGGGCCCCGTCATCCACGTCCTCGGCGCCGACCTGCGCGACGGCACGCCGATTCTGGACATCAAGCCCTACATCCCCTTCGCCGACTGCCACCCCGACGCCACTGGCGGCTGGATCGAGCAGAACCCCTGGCAGGAGCTCGACGTCGAATTCCCCGACGACCTGCGCGAGCACATCGACCCCGCAAAGCTCCCCGGCCTCATCGAGGTCCTGCGCCAAGACCCGCGCCGTGCCGGCAGCAAGCACGACCCGGCCCGCGTCTATCACCTCGCCTACGCGGGGCGCGACGTCTCGTTCACCGTTGACGGCCCGCAGCTCCGCGTCGTCGCGATCGACTAAGACCTGCAAAAGGGACAGCCCCTTTCGCAGGTCCGTTTTTTGCCGCTAGTACATCTCGCCGCTGCCGAAGGGGTAGACCACCTGCGAGGTGTCGATGGCCGTGGCGCCGCTCTCGCCGGCACCGACGGCAAAGATGTCCACCGGGAGCGTGCCCTCGACCGAATGCCCACCAAAGATCGCCTCCACGCCGGCCGGGACGTTCGGGCCGAAGGCGTGGTCGGGGGCGAGCGCCTCCGTGGGATCCATGCCCTTGTTGCCGTATACCGCCACCAGCGCGCAGCCCTCGCCGTAAAGCGCGAGGTCATACGGCTTGGAGATGCTCATGACGGCAAGAGGGACGCCGGCGCTCCCGGCGGCCTCGATGGCGCTCTTGCACACCTCGCCGCTGAGGAACGGCGCCGCATCCAGGGCCAGGTTGTCCTTGCCGATCTCGGAGATGACCACCGCGAAATCGGCCCTCGCCACGGCCTCGGCGACCTTCTCCGCGGCCTTGCCCGCAGCGTCGGCGCCCGTATCGCCGCCGGCGTAGCACATCGATTCATATTCGACGCCCTGTGGCACGTGGCCCTCCGCGATGAGGCGGCGCATCGCGAGCTCCATCCCCGGCTGCTCCGCCTCCTGGGCGGCGACCAGCAGCACGTGCTGCCCGGCCGCGGGCTTGAACGGCAAGAGGCCCTCGCCGCGCACGACCGTGACGGCGCGCGCCGCGGCCTCGCGCTCCACGGCGCGGTTGTCGTCGCAGCCCACGGTGCTGTTGGCCACCTTAAGCCCCTCGTCGTAGGACATGCCCGCGCCCGCCACGTTCTCGCCCGCCGTGGCCAGCGCCAGGACGCCGCGCCGCAGCTTGAGCTCGAGGATCCGGCGCACCGACGTGTCGAGGCGCTCGTCGGTGATGTCGCTATCGTTGACCAGGGCCTCCACGAGGTTGTCCATGACGGACTCGTCGTCGGGGCGGTGCAGCGGCACCGGCATGAGCACGATGTCCACGCCGGCGAGAATGGAGCGTCGGGCGGCGTCGACGGCCGTGAAGTTCGCGGTAATGGCGTCCATGCTCATCGCGTCCGTGATGGCCACGCCCTCGAAGCCGAGGTCGCCGCGCAGAATGTCGGTGAGGAAGGTCTTCGAGAGCGTGGCGGGCAGGACCATCTCGCCCATGGCGGGGTCGATGGAGGTCGCCGTCTCGGTCTCTACCTGCGGATACTGGATGTGGGCCGTCATCACCATGTCCGCGCCCGCGGCGAAGGCGGCGCGGAACGGCACGAACTCGAGCGCCTCGAGCTCCGCGAGCGACTTGTCGATGCGCGGAAGGCCGGTGTGCGAGTCGGTCGCGGCGTCGCCGTGGCCGGGGAAGTGCTTGGCACAGCCGCACACGCCCTTGCCCTGGATGCCCTCGAGCACGGCGCAGCCCATCTCGCTCACGAGGTCGGCGCGGTCGGAGAACGAGCGCAGGCCGATGACCGGGTTGTTCGGGTTGTTGTTCACGTCCATGACCGGCGCGAAGTCCACGTTGATGCCAAGAGAGGCCAGCTCGCCGGCCATGACCTGGCCGCACTGGCTCGCCAGGTCGGTATCGCGCGCGGCGCCCAGGGCCATGTTGCCCGGCATGGCGCAGCCGCTGCCCAGGCGATACACGATGCCGCCCTCTTGGTCGATGCCCAGGAGCAGCGGGATGCCGCCGCCCTTGGAGCCGGCCGAGTTGCGCACCGCGGCCTTCTGCATGGCGTAGGTGAGGTCGAAGGTCTGCTGCGTCTCGTGGACGTTGTTGGCAAAGAGAATGACGCCGCCGAAGCCGAACTTGTCGATGATGGCGTCAACTTTGCTATTCATCACGGTGAAGTCGGGGGCGTCGGTGTCCTTGAGCGAGGCGTCCTCGGTCCAGCGACGGAAGTCGGGCATGATCATCTGGCAGATCTTCTCGCGCCGCGTCATGCCCTTGAGCAGCACGGAGACATCCTGTTTCTTGACGGCTGTGGCCACGAGCGGCCCCGAGTCTGATTCCGTACAGCCGACGAGCCCGAGCGCGACCGAAGAGGCGAACGCCGCCGTCGCCCCCATGAACGACCTCCGGGTGATGCCGAAGCGGCTGCGGGCGTCGGAAACGTGCGTCTGGACCTTGGTGCTCATGTGTGATCTCCTTCGATCGTCGCGATTCGCTCATCGGGCGTTTTGCCCGCCGCGCGTGTGCTTTCGAGGAGAGAGGATGGGCCTGTCGGCGCATCAAGAGCGCACCAACAGCAACGCACCTGCAAAAGGGACTGTCCCTTTTGCAGGTGCGTCGCTGATGGTGCAGTTTTGATGCGCGCCCGCGCGTATCGTCGCGGGTATCGCCTCTTGCTCCCATAACAACTACTCCTGCGACCATGACGGTCGCCATATCGCCATCGAGGACGACGGGCTCAGACAGCGCGCGTCCCGGAACACGAGGCGGGCAGGAGCCTCTCGCCCGTCAGATTTGGAGAGGAGCCACAGATGATAACCACGATCAAAGACGCAAGCATTTCCCGTCGCACGGTGATGCGGGGCGCAACAGCGGCCATAGGCTGTCTGCTGGCGCCGACGCGGGCCTTGGCCGAGGATGCCGCCAACGCAAGCGGCGGCGCCCTGACCGACTACACCCCTGACGTCATGGCCTTCTCCATGGCAGACGACGGGCGCGGCTACCCCTACTACACCACCGACGCCGCCATCCAGGCGGGCTATGAGGGCAAGGCCATCTACCTCAACGTGGACTGGCTCTTTACCGGCACGATGACCGTGGCCGATAGCAAGTCCCTCACCATCGACATGAACGGCCACAGAATCGAAAACCTCGGCGACGGCGCCGTCATCCGCCTGTACGAGAACTCCAGCCTTACGCTGTGCTCCAACGTGCCGGACGTCGCCACGACCTTCTATTACACGGGCTTCGACGCCGCGACCGGCGACGCCATGGATGCGAGCGTTATCGCCGGCGGCCTTGTGACCGGCGGCTCGAACACCTTCGGCGGAGCCTTCCACATGGACAACAAGAGCACCCTCACGCTGGACAACGTGGCGGTGGCCGGCAACCACGCCAAGCAGGGCGGCGGCATCTATGCCAAGGAAAACTGCAACATCTACGTGAAGAACGGAGCCAGCATCCAGCACAACCGTGCCATCAAGGGTAGCGGCATCTACGTCAACCAGGACGACACCAACGTCTTCATGGACAACGGCTTCATCAGCAACAACCACGCCTACCAGTGCGGAGGCGGCATCTACAGCGACGATAACGGCACCCGCGTTCACCTTGAGAACAAGTCCAGCATCTGCGGAAACTGCGCCGAGTCCGACGGCGGCGGCCTCTACTTCTATCAGTCGTGGCTCAATGTCGTCTCCGACGACGGCACCGGCAGCGTGTCCGGCAACACGGCCGAAGGCAGCGGCGGCGGCATCTACATTGATCCCGTGCAAACCGCGCAACACACGACGTCCGGAAGCCTCACGGGCCTGACCATCAGCGAGAACGTCGCAAACGGCGAAGGTGGCGGTGGAGTCTACCAGGGCCAGAAGGACATCGAGATCGTCAACTGCACCATCACGGAGAACTACGGCAGCAATGGCGGCGGCGTCTATTTCAACTGCTTCAACGCCGTCATCAATGGTTGCACCATCACGGAGAACACGTGCGGCGTCAGGGGCGTGGGCGGCGGCGTTACCTCTTATTGCCTTGTGAGCAACCTCTTCACGCTCTGCGGCGTGTGCCAGATCAAGGACAACACCCGCGGCAAATACGGATCGGACGACGACTTCTTTTTCTCTGCCTCGTCGTATCGCCCCTTGACCACCTACATCTGCATCACAGGCGGCGTGGACCAGGGCTCGCACGTGGGCGTCCGCACCGACGTCGATGGCAACCAACCCATCGGCAGGAAGATCACCACGTTCTATGAGGGCACGTACTTCATGAACACCGAGGGCTACCAGATTCTTCACGACGACGAAGGCGAGATGTGGCAGGCCAAGATCAAATAGCCGGCGCGGGCGACCGAATTGCGGCGGGCAAAGGGAACGGTCCCTTTGCCCGCCTTGCCGTTGGCCGCGAACAAACCCGCAAAAGGGACAGTCCCTTTTGCGGGTCTATGGCGTACAGCAAAACGCCCCTCTGGCATAGGCCAAAGGGGCGGAGAAGGGGCTCGAAGCGCTAGTTCAGGACGTTTCTGGCGATACCTTCCTGGTAGATGGCGTCTGTGACGTCACCGCCGCTGGTGTAGTAGGTGGTGCTGAAGCCCTCGAGGGGATCTTGGACCACGCGATAGGCGTAGGTGTTGTCCTCAGCGTCATATTTCGGGATGTTCATGTAGAAGATGAAGAACTTCTTCTCCATGGGGGAGTTGATGATCACGGGGGTGGGGGCGTTGGCAACGTCGGTCCAGGTCTGGCCATCGACGGAGCACTGGAGCGTGAGGGTCACCGGCCTGAACTCGTAGGGATTGACGCCCTCAAAGCTGACGTATCCGGTGGAGCCGGTGTAGGCCAGCGAGTTGGTGAAAGCGCAGTGGCAGTAACCGCCCTCCTCGGTCATCGGGGTGGCGACGACCTGAGTGGAGCCGTCCTCGGAGACGTCGATGACCTCGGCGCCATTGTTGCTGACCTGGTAGTTCTTGCCGCGGAGGACCTCGACGGCGCGGTAGGTGCAGGTCTTGGTGCTATCGCCCGGGACGTGGAACGGCAGGCGGCGCACCTCTGTCCAGTCGCTGGCGTCGATAGTCACGATGTTGGGATTGAGCGTACCGGAGGCATCGGCAAAGAGCCCCTCGAACTTGCTGCCGTGGGCGGTCAGGTATTCCCAGGTCTGCCCGCCGTCGCAGGAACGCTGCAGCGCGAACTCCATGGACTCGGGGCGGGTGCCGTAAGCGTTGCTCGTGTCGTTGTAGGCAACGTTGAGGTCGATGCTCTTGGCCCCGTCTTTGGGCATGAAGTAGAAGACGGTCTCGTAGTACTTGGGTCCATCGGTGCGGAAGTCCATGGCCATGTAGCAGCCTTCGGGGTCGTCGTAGTCGAAGCCGCCGTGCCCCTCCTCGCGATTGAACTCGACCGTGGTGCCGTCCTGGTAAACCTGGGTCGTGAGAACAAAGGTGTACTCGATGCCGTATTCAACGCCGTCGCTCTTGAACCAAAGCGGCAGGTCCTTGATGATGTCGAGGGTCTTGATGTCGTCCTCGCCGTTTGCGGCGACAACGTAGTCCTCGGCAAGTTTTGCGTCTTCGTCGCTCATCTGATAGCCGAAAGCGGACAGCAGCTTGGCTGCTGGCTGCCAGGTGAAGAGGGACTCGGCGTCAGCTCCAAGGCTGGCCTCGCCGCGGGTTCTCTCCACGCGCGCGAGAAGCGTCATGTGGAAGTCAGGGCGCTGGTGGATCTGGGCATCGCTATCGGCGAAGTGG
>CAVDQW010000157.1:0-6974 GCA_963610995.1 bacterium
GCGCATCGCCAGGCTCGAGGGCAAGCTCGAGGTGCTCGACCGGGGCCGCGAGCCGGGCGGCGGCGCGGCGGGGGAGGACGGCGGCTCTCGAGGGGATGCCGCCGGCGATGACGCCGGGGCCGCCGGGCCCGGGCAGCTCGTGTTCCCCTGGGTCGTGGGAGGCGAGGGGTGATGGCGGCCCACAGCAGCAGGTCGTCGCTCTCGCGCCAGATCGCCCTGCGCATCCCCAACGCCGAGCTCGACGCAATCGAGGCAGCCGCCCGGCGCAACGGGCTCACGTGCGCCGGCGAGATCAAGCGACGACTCGCCGCCGTCTCGGAGCTTACCGATTACGAGTGGTACTGGCTCATCGCCGCGGTCGGTGGTTCCGGGGTGGGAAAGGGCTTCGAGGTCTCTCGCCTCATTAGGGCCTGCGTCGGAATCCAGATCAAGCCGCCCGCCCTTCTCGATGGCGTCATCTCTATCATGATCTACGCCGACTCTGAGGCGGCGGCCACGGGGGCCGCAGAAACGCTCCGCATGCTCGATTTCGTTCCCGTAGGCGAGCCTCACCTCCTCGCCGACGGCGCGGCCTGGCGTCAGGAGATCCGGCAGTTCGAATAGGAGTCAGACGTGTTCCGGTTTACCGACGTTCGCAACGTCAATTAATCCGCGTTTATCCGTATTGTATACCATATACGTCCAGCTACCAGGTGCAGTTAGGCGTATAAGCTGCTATAATCTTTTATTGAGGCGCCCGGCCGCGGGTCGCCCTGCAGGGAGAGCCATCCCGCTGGCTCGCATCGGATCCTGTGCGGTCGCTCGGGGCAACGCCGGCTACGCGCCCCGTGGGCCCGTCTCGCGCGGGCCGGGTGCCGGGCGCCTCGTCTTTCTAAGCAAACATCGACCAGGGGCCGACGGGCCGCGCCGAGAGGGGGCCGCACGTGACCGCTTACATCACGGGCGACGTCCATGGGGGCTGCGACCTGCAGAAGGTCCTCGACTGGGACACCGAGGTGGGGTGCCGTCTCGGACCCGGCGACTACCTGATCGTCGCCGGCGACTTCGGCTACCCCTGGGACTACTCGGCCGGGGAGACCGACGAGATCCTGTGGCTGGAGTCGCGCCCCTACACGGTGCTCTTCGTCGACGGCAACCACGAGCGCTATGACTTCTGGGCCGAGCGCCCCTACGAGGACTGGCACGGCGGGAAGGTCCAGCGCCTTCGCGACCGCGGGCGCATCCGCCGGCTCTGCCGCGGCGAGGTGTTCGACATCTGCGGCGCGAGCGTGTTCACCATGGGCGGCGCCACGTCGGTCGACCGCGACTTCCGCGTGCCCTACGCCTCCTGGTGGCCGCAGGAGCTGCCGGGCGAGCAGAACTTCGCCGAGGCAAGGGAAGTGCTCGGGGCCAACGAATGGCAGGTCGACTACGTGGTCACCCACACCTGCGCCGACTCGATGCTCCGCGCGGCGCTCTACCCGGGCAAGGGATGGGAGCGCCCCGACCGCGACCGGCTGACGGGCTTCCTCGAGGAGCTGGAGGGCAGGCTTTCATATGAGCGCTGGTACTTCGGGCACTTCCACCGCGACGCCGACCTGGAGCGCAATCACACCGTGCTCTACGACCGCGTCGTGGAGCTGGGGAAGGGGGTGTGGGGATGACCGCCTGGCTCACGGGCGACACCCACGGCGAGAACGCCGGCCGCTTCTCCCACCGCAGGCACGGGTTCCTGCGCGGCCTCACGGCCGACGACGTCGTGGTCGTGCGCGGCGACACGGGCCTCATGTGGCCCGGCGCCGAGGCGGAGACGCTGCACTTCCTCAAGCAGATGGAGGGAAGGCCCTACCAGGTCATTTTTCTCTTCGGCAACCACGACAACTACGACTGGGCCGAGACCCTGCCGGAGGTCGACGCGTTCGGCGGCCGGCTCAGGCAGGTGGTGGCCGGCGGGCGCGAGTGGCCGGGCCGCTACGTCTGCAGCGACTGGGCGGTGCTGGACCTGGCCGGCGAGCACTGCCTGCTGTGCGCGCACGCAGACAGCCACGACGCCGACCTGCTCTTCGACCGCGACGACAAGGAGGGGATGAGGGAGGCGAGGAGGCGCCACCTCTGGTACAGGATCCGCCACTGGAGCTGGTGGCCTCAGGAGGCGCTCGACCTGGGGGCGTTCGGCGCGTTCGCGCGGGAGCATGCCGGCGAGCACTTCGACGCGATCCTCACGCACGACTGCCCCGCGATCATCCACCGGAGGCTCCCGCGCGGCGACCTCGCCGGACGCCCCGTCACGGCGCAGGAGGAGCTCTTCGACGAGCTGCGCCGCGAGCTCGACTTCGGCGTCTGGGCCCACGGCCACATGCACCGCGACGACCTCGCCTACTGCGACGAGAAGGGCGTGAGGCTCTTCTGCCTCTACGGCGGGTTCCGCTCGATCGGCGAGCTGAGGGACGTGGCGTCGCGGCCGATGGCGACGTGAGCGGCGAAGCGCTGCGGGAAAACCATCATAAATTGAACGTTGCCGATTTCGGTGATTCAAAAATATATGCAATAGACTCGGTTGGGCCATTCGTACCGTCGCGGGCGGCGGCACGGCCCCGTGCGGCGGGCGTCGCGGGGCACGGGGCCGTGGCCGGGCGCCCGCGGGCCCGGGGCGGCGCCGGCGGACGTCCCCGCCTCCTCGCCTACAGGCGCTTCTGACGCCCCTTCCCGCTCCGCCTGGGGCTCCGGGGCCACCCCCGCCTCCCACAGCCCGCAGGGGCCTCGCACGTGCCTCTGCGGGCCGTGCGGCCACCCCGGATTCAGATAACGCCGTGAGTAGGGCCAAGGGCGCACGAGGACCGGCCGCGGCGTTGCCTGAATCCGGGGCAAGTCGGCCGGGGAACCGGCCGGGATGGCGTCGTATGACGCTATCCGTTACTTGCTGCGTTTGGCGATTCTGGGGCCCGGCGGGGATCCCCCGTATGACACCCGCGTATGCCGGGCATTCTCTCCGCTCGGCAGACGCGTATGACAATCGAGTATGACGGGGCCGCCGCCATGCGTCGCGAGGGGTCCATGCACGGCTCCGTGGGCCCGGGTCGGCGGGAGTCCCTCTTCGGTCGAGCCTTGGCGCGCATCCGGGCCACGGGCCCTGGGCGCGGCGGGGGACGCGGCGACGGTCGCGATGGGCGCCCGGGCGCGTCGACAGGGGCGTCGTCGTCGGCGCGTGCCCGGGCGCCTTTCGACCCCGGCCTCCCGCGCTCGCGCCGCGCCCGCCTGCGGGAATGCGGTCGCCTCCCGATCGGCGGATGGCTTGGCGAGGCTCAGCGCAAAAGCCATTGAGGTAATTCACAAATATATATCGAAAGGTTTATATCCCTATCCGCTTACGCCTGCCGCACTCACTCTCCGGTGAGATTGGTGCCGCCTCCCTGGATGGGCGCCGGGACCCGGCGGGCCGCCTCGTTGCGTCGGGATAAGGTCAAGGCGAAGAGGGGCCTCTCAATTGGCCGGCAGGGATTTTCTTTGCCTTGCAATTCAAATTAATCGATCTCCGCTGGCTTAACGGCGGGGCGGGCGACATTCGTGAGCGCGACGGGGTCCTCTGCCTTCCGGCCGTCGTGTCCGCGGCGGCCGCCATCTTTCGGGCGCGCATTCGCCGACGACGGGACAGGCGCCTGGCTCTTGGCCCTCGTGAGAGAGCCCATCGAGGATCCTCTCGACGCGCCCATACCGGATATTGCGCGACCCGGCGAGACGGGTCTCCCAGCCGAACGACTCGCGGCGATCAGGCGCCTTCCCCAGGAACATTATAAGCCTGCCCGGGGCGCCCCCCATACCCCGGCCGCTCGGCCATCCGTGCTCGCGGTGCTCAGGGAATCGTGATCACGCGGACCACTTCTTAGTGAACATCAACAGCGCGGCCTGTGGGCCGGCCGCGCCGGGTCAGCCCCGTCCTGCCCCGCGGGGCGTCCGGCCGATATGGAGTGCCTTGCGGGAGAGGACGTAGACGGCCTCGAGGACGTCCGTCTCGCTCGCCGTCGGCCTCGCCGCGCGGGCGGCGACCTCGACGGCCCGCTCCCTCTCGAGGCGCCCCTCCCTGAGTTTTGCGACGACGTCCCGGTCTCTCTCGGAGCCGTGTCCCACGAGCTCGTCGATGGTGACGCCCAGTTTGTCCGCCATTGCCCACAGGACGCGGTACGGCGGGTTGGCGGTGCCGTACTCGTAGTTGTTGTAGGTCTTGTGCTTGAGCCCGATCGACTCTGCGAACGCCCGCCGGTCGTAGTACCCCGCCGCCTCGCGAAGCTCCCCGAGCCTCCGGCCCAGCTCGCGCCTCGTCGGCGCCGGGCCGATGGCCAGCGGCTCGCTCGTCCTCGCCTTGCTCCTGTTGCCCATGCTCACTCCTCTCCGGCGCCGCCGGCCGCCCGGCCGGTCGCCTTCCGATCTGCTTTTCTCCTGATGTCGAACATCATAGCGGTAATGTAGCGAAAATACAAAGCGAATGGGCGCATCCGACCCTAGGGGGAATCCCGCCGCTCTACGCCCCGCCGTCTTGTTACATTGGAGGAAAGGGACGGGACGAGCTAGGACGGGGGACGGGAATTGGGAAGACCGGCGGGGGAGGGCCGCAAGACGGTGCACCTGCAGCTCTCGGACGAGACCTACCACAGGCTCTGGCTCATCTGCAGCGCCAACGACGGGCTCGGCCCCTCGGCGGCGCTGGACCGCGTCGTCGGCGTCATGAACCGTATGCTCGGCTCTGACGAGGCCTTCTACGCGGAGCGCCTGGGGCCCGCCGTGAGGGAGGCCATGGAGGAGGCGGCGTCGCGTCCCGAGCCGGACAAGGACGGCGTCTGGTCCCTCAGGCCCTCGACCGCCGAGGAACTCGCGTCTCACTGCAGGTGGATCTCGCGGCTCGAGAGGGCCGCTGCCGCCCGGGGGGTACGCGTTCCGAAGAAGCGCGACGTGGTCCAAGGAATGGTGCTCCTCTACATGGACGGGGCCCGGTTCGGCGCAACCTCGTCGAGTGCTGACGAGGAGTGCTTCGACAGGTTCGCGGCGTCGATGTTCGATTGCGAGTCCGAGTGGGAGGCCCTTGCGTCGGGGACCGGCGGGCGGGGCTGAGTGCCGGCTATCCGAGCACTCTCCGCTACTCCGCCTGCGCTGACTCCAGGCAGGCCTTCGCCGCGGCCCTGAGCGCCACGGCCTCCGCCTCGAGCCCCTTGGAGATCAGTTCGCGCGCCTCCGCCGAGAGCGACCCCTCGCCGGACGTGAGTATCTCCGCGAGCCCCACGAGGTCGCGTGCCGCCGACTGCGCGGAGTCGACGAGGTCGAGCTGTTTGCTCATTGACATCTCCATTCTTGGCTGGTCGATGGGCGTTTGCGCCGTGCCTCCCGGCTCTTTTGTTTTCGAATCGATGCTGACGGGTCAAACCTAAAGCATGCTGCCGAGTCTGCGCACCATGCTTCTGCGCGGGCGGCAGGGACGTCTGCGCCTAACATTAGGCCGCGCCTTTCGCCGCCCGTATGTCTCCATCGACGTTCCTCGCGAAGAACGCCTTGTCCAGCGCGTCCATGCCCTGACGCTTCACACCCATGAGGGGCGAGCAGTACACCTGTAGCGTCACGGTGGGATTGCGATGGCCCATGATGCTCGCCACCGACAGCACGTCCATGCCGTTGGCCACGGCGAGCGTGCCGAAGGTGTGCCTCAGGTCATGGAAACGGATCTTGCCGCCCGTAGTGCCCACGAGTCGCCTGAGGTCGCGCCAGACCTCCCACTGGTGCGTGAGGTCGTCTGGGCTGAACGGCGTGCCCAGAAGCGCGTCGCCCGCCACGTAGACTGATCCGCACCAGAGACTCCCCATGTCGGCTACCTCCGTGCGCTGCGCGCGCTGCCGCTCCTGGAGGATCGGCAGAAGCGAGGGCGGCAGGGGGATGTCGCGCGTCTCGTCGCCGCCGTTGGTGTCCTTGGGCGACGAGAGCAGGAGCCCCTCGCCCTCGCGCCCGCGCGTGACGGCCCGCACGACGTGGATGGTCTTGGAGGCGAAGTCGATGTCGTCCCATCTGAGGGCGCAGATCTCGCCGCGCCTCATGCCGCACATGAGGGCGAGAGCCACAGCGACGCCCATCGGCTCGGCGGCCTGGGCGGCCGCTTCTTCGAGCAGGGGCTGGACGTCCTCCGGCTTCATGGAGTTGGGGCGGGTGGTGCGCTTCTTGGGCGGCTTGAGGCCCTCGGTCGGGTCGTGCACGATGTCGCCGCAGGCCTTGGCGTGGCGCATCACCATCACCACCACGGCGTGGTAGCCGCGGACGGTCGTGCTGGCGAGTCCCTCCTCTCGAAGTTCGGCGTCGAAGGCCATCACGTCCTTGCGGCCCACCTCGTTAAGCGGAATCGAGCCGATGGCCGAGGCGGCGATGCGCCTGACACCGGAGAGGTAACCCCTCCTCGTCGACGGCTTGACGTCGATGATTCTCACCCACTCGAGTGCGTAGGCCGCGAACGTGGACTGGTTGGGGTCGCGCTTGCCGACCTCGCCGGTGAGGCTCTCGCGGGCCATGAGCTCGTCGCGGAAGGCGTCGAGGAACTGCTGAGCCTTCCTCTTGCCTGAGTCGTTGTCCTTGTTGCACGGCACCCCGGTGGACCTGGTGAGGCGTCGCTGCTTGCCTCCCTGCTGGTAGTTGACGACCGCGAGCCAGTTCTTGCGGTCCTTGCGCACGTAATAGCTGCCGTACTTGGTCATGTCTTCTCCTCGCGACGTTCGCTGACTGCTGCCAGAAACCTGCTGACTAGCCGCTGACTAGGTCCAGTGTCGGCGTTTGAATTGTGGAGATTCGCATGTGCCGGAGCCGGGGTCAAAATGCCTGATTAAAAAATTGTTCTCCGCACGTTATGCACATTCCCGCCACAGGCAGGGCGCGAGTTAAGGTCATTTAGCTTCTAACGCGCTGGATATCGGACCCGAACAGCGCGGGCAACGGACCCGCAGGTCGTCGCCGTAGGAGAGGATAGCATG
>CAVDQW010000158.1:0-26015 GCA_963610995.1 bacterium
CCTGGACCGCCGAGTCGTAGGCGATCATGTTCTCGTCGCCGCGCACGAAGCGATCGAAGGTGAGCTTGGAGTCGCCCGCTCCCACGTCTTCCACCAGCGGGTTCTTCGCGCGTCGGCGCTCGTTCTCGCGCTGGGCGGCCGCGGCGTCGTCGTGCCAGCCGTCGTCCACGATGTGGGGCGGTGCCGCCGGTGCGGGCTGGGGCTGCGGGGTGGGCGCCCATGCGCGGGCCTCCTCGGCCGTCATGGTTGAGACGTGCGGCTTCGGCGCCGCATGGCTGCCGCCGAGCTCCGCCTCTATCTTCACCGGCTCGAACGCCGCGCGGCTGAGCACGTCCTCGAGGACCTCGGTGTTCGCGGCGATCTTCTTGAGCACGAGGCGCATGGAGGCCTCGATGCGCAGCACGCCGTTCTCGAGCGACGTCGGGGTGCAGCTGCGGAACATGGCCAGCAGCGACTCCGGCTGACCCTCGTCGGCCAGCAGGTCGAGGGCGTCTTGCCACAGCGCCTCGGCGTCGGATTCCTGTGTGATGTCCATAGCTCTTCCTTGCGATTGTTGAAAAGTCTCGTCAACTATAACGCATTGTTGAAAACTTTGAACACTCAACCCGCGCTGCCCGCCACCGGTGACAGTCATTGGTGGCGGGCGGGCGAATGCAGCCAGCAACGTAGAGCCTGCCATTGGTGACTGTTTCCGCGTCGCCACAGAGCTAAGTCGCAGCCAGATGGCCGCATGGTTCGTCGGTGCCTTGCGATCGCGCTCGATGTGAGGCGTGATGACTGTCACCAATGGCGGGTGTTAGCTCTAAAACCGCGTAGAGCCTGCTATTGGTGACTGTTTCCGCGTTGCTAGGGCGTTCGATTCGAAGCCAAGGGGCCCGTTGCTGCGCCGCTGTCTTGCGGTCAGATGAGATGTGAGACGCGGTGACTGTCATCAATAGCAGGCGGCCGCAGACAACGGCTCCAGCGAACCTGTCCCTACGTGCAGCACGACAAACCTGTCACCAATTGCAGGCGCCTCACGTGTCCGCCACGGGCCGAGAGCCTTAGATCAGGCCACGTCCCACGGCCGTGAGCTGGTATTTCTGCCCCGACTTCATGATGTAGCCCGCGGCTGCGAGGGACGCGAGCTCGCGAGACCACGTGGGCCCCGAGAACCCGTATTCGCGGATAAGGTCGGTCGGCCCCACGCTTTCGTGCTGCGCGAGGTAGCCGATCACCATCTGCCCTCGCTCCCCCAGCTGCGGCCCCGCGGGCGCCTGCTGCGCCGCCGCCTGCGCCATGGCGGGCTGACCTGCGGCCTCCTGCATCGCTGCGCCCTGCGCCGGCATCGCGCCGGGCTGTTGATAACCCGGCTGCCAAGCCTGCTGCGCTGCGTCCTGCTGCCACGGTTGTTGATAACCCGGCTGCTGCCAGGCCTGCTGCTGGTAATACGGCTGCTGCTGGAACCCCGGCGCCTGTTGATAACCCGGCTGCTGGAACCCCGGCGCCCGCGCGTAACCGCCTGCGCCTTGTTGATAGCCCGGCATCTGCTGATAAGCACCCGGAGCTTGTTGAAAACTCCCCTGCTGCGGCCATCCCTGCTGGTAGACGGCCTGTGGAGCGTACGCCTGGGGCTGCGGCTCCCCCACCGTCGACCGTGCCACCCCGCGCGCCTCGGCGCTCGGGCGCACCGAGATGGTCACCACGGTGCCGCCGGCGATGTTGTCCTCGATGGTGAGGCTGCCGCCCTTGTCCTCCATGTATTGCTGCGCGTACGGCAGGCCGCTGCCCACCCCGCGGATGTAGCGGCGCATCTCCTCGGTGGCGGACGACGTGCCGAACTCGAGCGCGAGGTCCTTCTCGCGGATGCCCGGCCCCTGGTCGCTGAAGCGAATGGTGTTGCCGCCGTCCAGGATGGTGATGGTCGGCGACTGGAAATACGCGTGGATGAAATTCTCCACGATCTCTCGGATGACCATGAACGGAATGGATCCGCCCTGCTCACGGGCCAGTTTGCTCACCGTGGCGGTGATCTCCTCGAGGTATGCGCGCACGTCTTTGGGCTCTACCACCACGACGCGCGGGGCCGCCGACGCGTCGTCGTAGACGGCGATGCGGGCGGGTGCCGTGACCAGCGTCTCGGGCTCGTCTGCCGCCCCCTCGCTCTTTTCGACCATGGGATAAAAGTCCCTCGCCAACGCCGCCTCGCCTCGTTTCATCAACAGGTTTTCATCATTTGTAGAAAACTTTTCAGAGCGGATTCGATGTGAACGAAAGTTTTCAACAATTGGTGAAAAGTGGTCGATAACTTG
Source organism: bacterium (assembly GCA_963610995.1). Taxonomy (GTDB): domain Bacteria; phylum Actinomycetota; class Coriobacteriia; order Coriobacteriales; family Atopobiaceae; genus Paratractidigestivibacter. The sequence continues at coordinate 2,292 of CAVDQW010000158.1, forward strand.
CCGTCAACGTGAATCCAGAGCTGGAAAATCATAGCACGCGCCTGCAGGTTTCAGCCTATATGGAAGATTCCATCCATCCCTGGAAGAAAAGTTTTCAGACGCTCTTCGCCCTCACGCGCGTACTTCTTTTCTGTAGATGTTTGACACTTTGAGCGCCTGACCTTTACAATCTTTGAGCTTATTGCCCTACCAGACGTTTACACCCAACCGGGAGGAATAGCTATGAAGCGTACGTATCAGCCCAACAAGCGCAAGCGCGCCAAGACCCACGGTTTCCGCGCCCGTATGGCCACCAAGGGCGGCCGTAAGGTTCTCGCCCGTCGCCGCGCCAAGGGCCGCAAGAAGCTCACCGTCTAAATACAAGATGGAGACCATCAAATCCAAGCGCGATTTTGAGAAGGTCTTCTCTTGCGGGAAGAGGCTCAACGACCCCCTCCTGCGCATACGAATGGCTAAGCTCGACGAGGGCGACCCCGCAAGGGTCGCCTTCGTCGCGCCTAAGCGGCTTGGCAACGCCGTCTTCCGCAACCGTTGTAAACGTGTGCTGCGGGAAGCAGCCCGCGAATGCGGGTTTCCGCTGGACGGCTACGACGTGATCCTCTTCTCCACCAAGGAAACGCACGACAGCTCCCCCGCGGACGTCGCCCGTTCCCTGAGAAGGCTCATCAAGAAAGCCGGCGTCTAGCGTGCGCGGCGCAGAGAAGCCCTCCGCGGCTTCGCGCGCTCTGCTCGCTGGCGTCGGCTTTTATCAACGTCGCATATCGCCGCTGTTCGGCGCACGCTGCATCTATTACCCGACGTGCTCCGAATACGGTCGTCAGGCCATCGAGAAGTACGGCGCCCTCAAGGGTGCCGGTCTCACGGTGCGCAGGATCTGTCGTTGCCACCCTCTTCACAACGGTGGGTACGATCCCGTTCCCTAGTCAATGACCACGGAGGAATCATGTGGGATTGGTTTATTAACTTCCTTTATGCGGTGCTCCAGGGCATCCAGGGGCTCGTCGGCGACTGGGGTCTCTCGGTCATCTGCCTGACGATCATCATCCGTCTCATCCTGATGCCGCTGCAGACCAAGTCGGTCAAGTCCACGGCCGGCATGCAGGTCATGCAGCCCCGCATCCAGGAGATCCAGGAGAAGTACGCGGACGACCCGCAGCGTCTCCAGGAAGAGACGATGAAGATCTACTCGGAGATGAACGTCAACCCGCTCATGGGTTGCCTGCCGCTCTTGCTCCAGATGCCCGTCTTCTTCGCGCTTTTCACCGTCATCAAGATGGTGCCCGAGGGCTCTTGCTTCTACAGCATCCTGCCCTCCATTTCCGACTCCTGCTCCGGCGTTCTCGCTGCTAGCGGCTTTGTTCCTGCTCTGCCGTACATCATCATGGACGTGCTCTTTGGTGTCCTGACCTTCGTGCCCATGATGATGAACTCCCAGACCATGGACGAGAGTCAGCGTCAGCAGCAGATGATCATGGGCGGCGTCATGTCCGTCATGATGCTCTGGTTCGGTTGGACCTGCCCGGCCGCCGTCCTGCTCTACTACGTGACCTCCTCGCTCTGGCAGGTCGTGCAGCAGCAGCTCGTGACCAAGAAGGTCATGGAGAAGGCCAAGGCCGACGCTGAGGCCCGCGCCAAGAACGCGCCCCTCGAGGTCAACGTGGTGCGCAAGGAGAAGAAGCCTCGTCAGCACAAGAAGAACTAGGTTTCTGCTTTTAGAGATTGATTAACGGTTTAATTACTTATGTAAATGGAGGTTGGCATGGAAGAGGAGGTTCTCACGGGTTCCCAGGAGTCCGTCGCTGATTCCGCCCTCGGCGCTGATGCCACTGATGAGTTCGCTTCCATCCGCGAGCACTTCGAGTCCGGCCAGCAGCTTTCCGATGAGGAGACCGACAAGGTCGCCGACCTGGCTGTCGGGTACCTCCGCGAGCTGCTTTCTTTCTTCGGTGAGACTTCCTGCTCTATCGACGAGTACGATGGCGACAACGGAGATCTGATTCTGGACGTCAACGGCGGTGACCTGGCTGTTCTTATTGGTCGTCACGGACGAACGCTGGATGCCCTGCAGATGGTTCTGACGTCACTGATGAGCAGCAAGCTCAAGTTCTATTACCCCATTACGGTGGATATCGAGAGTTATAAGAGCCGTCGTAAGAGCAAAGTCCAGGGTCTTGCCCGTTCCGCTGCCCAGCGTGCCAAGAAGCAGGGTCGTGTGGCGTTGGCCCCGATGAATGCTTATGAGCGTCGTCTTGTTCACCTTGCTCTGATGGATGACCTTGAGGTTTCTACTCACTCCGAGGGCGAGGATCCGAACCGTCGAGTTGTTATTACTGCAGTTCGATAACCTGCTCGAACAGGTAGTATTGATAGGAGGAAGCCAGTTGGCTTCCTCCTTTTTCTTTTGCCAAAAATCCGCGTGTCACAAGTTTTTGTCAGGAGTCATTGATGGAAGAGACTGATCGTCTGGAATGTATTGAGCAGCTATCCGAGGAGCTCGCTTCCCTTGGGATTCCTTGCTCTGGTGAGCAAGCTGGTATGTTGGTTCGTCACTTGGAATTAGTTGTTGAGAAGAATAAGGTCATTAACCTCACGAGAATCGTGGCTCTGAGAGACGCTGTGACGCTTCATCTCGTCGACTCCTTAGTCCCACTGCGGTCGGCCGATTTCATGCCCTCAGAAGGGCTTAGATTCCTTGATATTGGAACCGGAGCTGGATTCCCTGGAATTCCACTTGCTGTGATGACTGGTATGGCTGGCGTTTTCATTGACTCAGTTGGCAAGAAGGTCAATGCAGTCAACGAGTTTATTGACGATTTGGGCCTATCCAGTTGCAAAGCTCTTCATGTGAGAGCTGAGGAGCTTGCTCTTCAACAACCTGGCTCTTTTGATTACGTTGTTGCTCGTGCTGTTGCTCAGTCGAACGTCCTGGCTGAGTACGCTGCGCCTCTTTTGAAGAATTATGGCTGTCTGATCCTTGAGAAAGCAAACATTGAGTCCGAAGAGCTTCAGAATCTGAACTACGCTTCGCAGGTCTGTGGTTTGACCAGAGTTTCACGTGAAACATGCGAGCTTCCAAACGGCATGGGTCATCGTGAGGTTCTTATTTATAGAAAGACTTCGAAGCCTAGGATTAAGCTCCCAAGGAATAACGGTATGGCTAAGAATCATCCGTTAGTTCCTTAATTTCGAGATCTAACAAATCGCCCCTCAAGTTTCCTATGAAACTAGAGGGGCGATTTCTTTTCTTGGATTCGATGATTATGCAGCTGATTTACGCTCTCTAATACAGAAGATATAGTCATCGTTTCCACTAGATTGGCTCAAACAAGTTCTAATGGACCAAAAACAGATAGCTTTGTTCTTTGAAGAAATTTCTCTGGTGTCATGTGACTTCATTTGATTGGATTCGCTCTGTTTCACGTGAAACATCAACTCAATAAATTCAAGAGCTGTCGTTGAATTGGCTAGTCAGCTCAAGTACTCGTCAAATTACTTCACGTGAATGAGTTTCATGCTGAACCTTGTCTAACGGTTAGATTTCGTGGAGTCTTTCTAAAAGTGCCATTTTGAGCGCGATATTATGCGTGAACTAATGTGCTTATTGCTGTTTCACGTGAAACCTGTGGTATTCGAAGACAAATTTTCTGTGAAATAATCGGCTTATCACCTCAGTGTTCAATGAATTTGATCCTTATAGGTATGTTTCACGTGAAACTTCGGCTTTGGATAATATTCTGTCGCTTCCCTAATCAAATGAACAAAGGTATTTGCGTCTAGGCAAAAGGATTCTTGGCAATGTTTCACGTGAAACCGAATCTCAAGGTTTCACGTGAAACATTGCTTTATAGTGGATATATCCCAATCAAAACAGCAGCTCAAGGGAGGAATCTTGAGTTTTCACGACATTAAGCGAGGCTTTCCTGATCGCGATACCCGTGTAATCGCCTGCATCAATCAAAAAGGTGGAGTTGGTAAGTCAACAACGGTAATTAACCTCTCAGCAAGCCTTTCTGAGCTTAAAAAGAAGGTGTTGATTGTTGATTTTGACCCGCAGGGTAATGCAACCTCTGGTTTTGGCATTGAAAAGGAAGAACTAGAGCACGATATTTACGAGTCTGTTCTTCATGACTACCCTATTGAAGGAATTATTCAATCGACTGATTGTCGTTCGGTGTTTGTTGCGCCTGCGACTATTCAACTTGCAGGTGCTGAGATTGAGCTTGTATCGAAAATGTCCCGTGAACAATGCCTTAAGAATGCCCTTGCTCCTGTAAAGGATGAATTCGACTACATCATCATCGACTGCCCGCCTTCTCTCGGACTTCTGACGATTAACGCGCTATGTGCTGCAGATTCGATTCTGATTCCCATTCAGTGCGAGTACTACGCACTTGAGGGCGTCACGAAGATTCTTGAGTCCATGCGTATGGTACAGAAGAGCATTAACCCGAATCTTGAGGTGTTCGGCGTTGTTTTGACGATGTTCGATACCCGTACCTCTCTTTCCAAGCAGGTTGAGGATGAAGTTCGTGCCTATTTTGGCAACAAATGCTTCAAGACAATGATTCCTCGCAATGTCAAGATCGCTGAGGCGCCGAGTTATGGTCAGCCTATTAGTATTTATGCTCGTGTGAGTAAGGGTGCCCTTGCTTACGGCAGGCTTGCGAAAGAGGTGACCAGGCGTGGCTAAGAAGGCTCTCGGAAAGGGTCTCGGCTCACTCATGAGCACGGCGGAGGCTGAGACAGCTGCGATGGAGCCGGACTCCACGCTGCCTATTTCGCAAATCGTTCCCAACAAAGATCAACCTCGTAAAGTCTTCAAAGAGGATGAGCTCGCAGAGCTTTCTGATTCCATTAAGCAGAACGGAATCCTTCAGCCGCTTCTCGTTCGCAAGAAGGGCGCGAAGTATGAGATCGTCGCTGGTGAGCGTCGCTACCAAGCGGCTAAGCTTGCTGAACTCAAAGAAGTTCCTGTCATCATTAAGGACATCAGTGATGAAGAGGTCTTCAAGCTTGCTCTGATTGAGAACCTTCAGCGATCCGACCTGAGTCCCTTGGAAGAGGCTCGCGGTTACAAGCAGCTTCTAAAAGAGAAGGGTTGTACCCAGGAAGAGGTTGCTCGTCTCGTCTCCAAGTCTCGGTCTGCCATCACCAACACCATGAGGCTGCTCGACCTTCCTGAGGAGGTTCAAGCGTTGATTGAGGATGGTAAGCTGACTGCTGGTCATGCCAGGGCCATTCTTGCAGTTCCTACTGAAGAAGGGCGCATCAAGCTCGCTCAGAAGGTCGCTGAGGAGCGTTTGTCGGTTCGCCAGACAGAAACCCTCGCTCCATTATTTTCTGTCAGCACAGAGGCTCCTGTGAGGCGGCGCGAGCCTACTCCGCAATCCTTTAAGCGAGCCGCGCGGCAGCTTCGTCTGGCGCTCGATACGAACGTTAAGGTAAAGAACGTCCGTGGTAAGAACAAACTTGAGATCGAGTTTTCTGATGACGAGCAGCTCGCGCACTTGGTTTCTTTGCTCTCTGGTGAGGACGGTGACTTCTAGAATGAAGGTCAAGACGGCGCTCGTAGGGACTGCTGTTCTCGCTGTCGCGGGTTACGCGTTCTATGAGCACTTCATCACAGATGACGCAAAAGCAGAAATTGAAAAGCTCGCGCACTCGCTAAACGAGGGGTATTCGCGTATTTCTGAGGTCTTGGATTCCATTACTGGGCATGTGATTGAGGACACCAGTTCGCTTCCGAACGTCCAGGCGACTCAGCAACAGTGGGAATCGCTGGGTTACTGAACCTTCGAGTTAAACTTGATGCCGAATAACGGGCACCTCTTCGCTGAGGCGCCCGTTTTCTTTTAAAGATTGATAATTGTGTAATGAGACGATAGGTGATATTTGTTAAACCTGAAAGGGGGCTGAACTTAGGACTTCATAATTACAAAGACCAGGGGATCGATGCGCTTCCTCACACAGGGCGCGCCCGCATTTGGTAACAGTCACTGCGTCTCACCTCGCGCGCGGCTGGGGCTGGGCGACGCCCCGAAGTGTCTCCCAGCTTCGGCTCTGACCCGCTGGCGACGCAGAAACAGTCACCAAATGCAGGCGTCCCGGCTGAAGCGATGCGGCGCCCACCGTTGTTGGCGTTTACTTCGCATCATGTGTCATGTCACAGCAGCTCAGCGACGCCCCGACGGGTCTCTCGGCTTCGGCTCGGACCCGCTGGTGGCGCAGAGACAGTCACCAAATGCAGGCGTTCAGGGGCGAGGCGATGCGGCGCCCCTGAACGCCCGCATTTGGCATTTCAGAGAGGTTGAATTAAAGAATGCAGCCCGGCCGTTGGGGTAACGACCGGGCCGCGCGTGATATGAAATGCGATGGCTGCTTCCGATGGCGGGCGCGCTGTGGGCGGACCTTATGAAAGTCGCTGCTTAAGCTGCCCGCAGGCAGCGTCGATGTCCGCGCCGCGGGAGTTGCGGATCGTCGCCTCGACGCCCACACGTGCCAGCGCGTTCTGGAAGTCCTCGGCCTTGCGCTGCGTGGAGGGCTTGAGCTTGGAACCCGGAACCTCGTTGAGCTGAATCAAGTTGACGTGCGCCAGGGTGTCGCGGCAGAAGTCGCAAAGCGCGTCCATCTCGTCGCGGGTATCGTTGACGCCGCCGATGAGGGCGTACTCGTAGGTCGGGCGACGGCCGGTGCGGTCCACGTACTCGCCCATGACGGTGTACAGGTTGAGAAGCGAGTACTTCTTCACGCCAGGCATGAGGATGTTGCGGGTCTTCTGAACGGCGGAGTGCAGCGACACGGCAAGCGTGAACTGCTCGGACTCGTGCGAGAACTTGCGGATCATGGGAATAACGCCGCAGGTGGAGACCGTGAGGTGGCGTGCGCCGATGCCGCCCTGCTCGGGATCGTTCAGCTTGCGCAGCGCGGCGAGCGTGTTGTCGTAGTTCATGAAGGGCTCGCCCTGACCCATGAACACGACGCTGGTCACGCGGGTGTCGAAGTCGTCGCGCACGTGCATGACCTGGTCGTAGATCTCGGCCGCGGTGAGCGAGCGCGTGAAGCCCGCGCCGCCGGTCGCGCAGAACGCGCAGCCCATCGCGCAGCCGGCCTGCGAGCTCACGCAGACGGCGAGCTTCTTGCCGGAGGGCATGCCGACGCACTCGACCGTCGCGCCGTCGGGGAGGCGCAGCAGGTACTTGTGGCTGCCGTCCTCGGAGACCTGGCGGGCAACCTCCTCGACGCCGCCGAGGGTCAGCTTGCCCGCGAGCTCAGCGCGAAGCGCCTTGGGAAGGTTGGTCATGTCGTCGAAGGAGGTGGCGTTCTTGTTCCAGATCCAATCCTCGACCTGCTTGACGCGGAAGCTCGGCTGGCCGAGTTCCTCCATAAGTTTGATGAGCTCACCCTTGGTCAGCGACTTGAGGTCGCGCATGCCGGCGGTGGTGTTTTGGGTGTTGTCGGTATCCATATAGCTCCCGTCTACGAGTTGTCCCTGCAGTGGAGTATCCTCTCAACAGGAAAATGAACCTCTGTGCCAGACGAGTATAGATGCAGTGCAGGGGCGGTCTGGCTAAGGAGCATCATGAACACAGAAGAACTGAAGGCCCTCAAGGTCGCGGTTTTGGCCGGCGGTTGGTCTGAGGAGCGCGACGTCTCGCTGAGCTCGGGCACCGCATGCCAGGCGGCCCTGCAGGAGTTCGGCTTCTCCAAGGTCGACCTCATCGACATCGCGGAGCCGCAGTTCATCGAGAAGATCAGCCGCGGCGGCTACGACGTCGCGTTCCCCGCGCTCCACGGCCGCTACGGCGAGGACGGCTGCATCCAGGGCCTTCTTGAGGTGCTGCACATCCCGTACACCTTCTCCGGCGTGCTGGCGCAGGCCGCGGCCATGGAGAAGGAGGTCGCGAAGGTCCTCTATGCCAAGGCTGGCCTGCGCGCGCCCAAGGGCTATGACTTCCCGGCGGGCGCCCGACTCAGCGAGAAGCACATCGACACGCTGATCGAGGAGCTCGGCTTTCCTATCTTCGTCAAGCCGTCCGGCAACGGGAGCAGCTTCGGCATCACGCGCGTGACCGAGCGCTGCCAGCTGCGCCCCGCCATCGAGCTTGCCGGCAAGGACGGGGAGCGCGTGCTGGTGGAGGAGTGCATCGAGGGCACCGAGATCACCGTTCCGGTGCTGGGCAACGACGAGACCCAGGCCCTGCCCATCGTCGAGATCGTCACCGGCGCGGACTTCTACGACTCCACCGTCAAGTACGAGCCCACCGAGCTGCACCACGTCATCCCGGCGCGCCTCCCGGCCACGGTGTATCAGAAGGCCCAGGCCGCCGCGCAGGTCGCGCACAAGGTGCTCGGCTGCGCCGGCTGCTCCCGAAGCGACTTCATCGTCACGTCAGACGGCGAGCCCGTCATCCTCGAGACGAACACCATCCCCGGCATGACGGCCGCGAGCCTGCTGCCCGACTCGGCCCGCCACGGTGGCATCGAGTTCCCGGAGCTGTGCGCCCGCTTCGTCGAGCTCGCCATGGAGAAAGCTGCGGAGCCTGAGGCGGCAGAGGAAGCCGCTGACGAGGAGTAATGAAGCTTTTCTTGTCATTCAGAAAATAAAAGACACAACCATACGCTAGGGGTAGAGATGTCCCAAGACATGCAGCACGAGGTCGCTTCCGTGACCCTCGAGGACCTTATCATGCCGGGGACGCCGGAATCCGTTAAGGCGAATTACCGCACCCTCGCCGAGCGAGCGAAGACCGCTAGGTTCGGCCTGCTCGAGGATGACATCGTGGTGCTCGACACCGAGACCACGGGTCTCTCGTTCAAGGATTGCGAGCTCATCGAGATAAGCGCCGCTCGCCTGAACGGCCGCGAGGTCGTCGAGCGCTTCGAGACGTTCGTGGACCCCGGCCGCCCGATCCCGCCCGAGATCCAGAAACTGACGGGCATCTCGCAGATCGACGTGACGGGCGCCCCGAGCCCGCGCCAGGCGGTGGCCGAGCTCGCCGAATTCGTAGGCGGCGCCCCGGTGCTCGCGCACAACGCCACCTTTGACCGCACCTTCATCGAGGCGGTCCCCGGAGGCGCGAACGTGTCCGACATCTGGATCGACACGCTCTCGCTCAGCCGCATCGCGCTGCCGCGCCTCTCGAGCCACCGACTCGCCGACATGGCCTCGGCGTTCGGCTGCGCGGCCGTGACGCACAACTCGACGGACGACGTCGACGCGCTCTGCGGCATGTGGCGCATCATCCTGTGCGCGCTCTCCGACCTGCCGCGCGGCCTCATGGGCTTCCTGGCTGACATGCACGAAGAGGTGGAGTGGGCGTTCAGGCCCGTGCTCTCGCAGCTGGCGCTCGCCGACGAGGGCGTGCGCTTCTCGCTGCCGGCGGTTAGGGCACAGCTCGTGGCCGCTGAGACGGGTCACCAGCGCATGGACGTGCAGGACATCGACGAGCCCGTTGTTTGCCCGACGCCTGAGGAAGTGACCGCCGAGCTGCGAGAAGGCGGCGTAGCGTCGCGCATGTATGAGCACCTCGAGCGCAGGCCGGAGCAGGAGGAGATGGCCCGCGAGGTCACCCGTGCCCTTAAGGAATCGACCCACCGCGCCATCGAGGCGGGGACGGGCGTGGGCAAGTCGCTCGCGTACCTCTTGCCGATGGCGCTCTATGCCCAGCGCAACAACGTGACCGTGGGCGTGGCGACCAAGACGAACGCCCTCACCGACCAGCTCGTCTCGCATGAGCTGCCGGCGCTCGCCGAGGCGCTGCCGGAGGGGCTCGAGTTCCACAGCCTAAAGGGTTACGACCACTACCCGTGCCTACACCGTATGGACCGCGCCGTGCGCGAAGAGCTGCCCATTGCCGCCGGCAAGAAGGACGGCCGCTCCGACAACGCCGTGGGTGCCGATATGCTCACGGCGCTCGCCGTATGCTACGCGTTCGCGTGCCAGTCGCCCGACGGCGACCTCGATGCGCTGGGCATCCGCTGGCGCTACGTGCCGCGCTCGATGCTCACCACCACGTCGGGGGAGTGCCTGAGGTCGCGCTGCCCGTATTACCCTCACCTCTGCCTGCTGCACGGTGCCCGCAAGCGCGCTGCCTGCGGCGACGTGGTAGTGACGAACCACTCGCTGCTGCTTCGCAATGTGGACGCCGAGGGCAAAATCTTGCCGCCCATCCGCCACTGGGTCGTGGACGAGGCCCACGCCTTCGAGTCCGAGGCGCGCCGCCAGTGGGCGGTCGAGGTCTCCGGCGAGGAGGCCCGCGTGGCGTTCGAGCTGCTCGGAGGCATGAAGACGGGCGTGATCCGCAGCCTGCTCGCGCAGGTGAACAAGCTGGACAACTCGACGCTGGTCACAGGCCTTCTTGCCAAGGCGTCGGCTACCATCGCGCGGGCGAGCATGGCGACGGCGGAGCTCTTCGACGCGGCCCACGGCCTTGCGGGCATGGCGCGCGGCGGCGAGGGCGGCTACGACCTGGTAACGCTGTGGATCGACGACGAGGTGCGCAAAACCGACGAGTGGGCCGCCGTGGCCGAGGTCGGGGAACGCGCGGCGGATGTTCTCGCCGCAGCGGTCAAGGAGCTCAAGGAGGCGGCCGACGCGCTGAAGGAGACGGATGCACGCGCGGCGTCCGACCTGGGCGAATCCACGCGATTCCTCAGCGAGCTGCTCAAGGGCGTAAAGCTTATCTGCGTGGAGCCCGACCCGGCCTTCGTGTACTCTGCGCAGCTCAGTCGCTCGCGCAAGCGCATGAACATGGAGAAGCTTTGCGCCGAGAAGCTCGACATCGGCGCGGAGCTGGCCGAGCGCTGGCTGCCCGAGATGGAGAGCGTCGTCTTCACCTCGGCGACCATCGCGGTGGGGGAGAGCTTCGAGCACTTCGACGCCGCGGTCGGCCTTGACCGCATGGGCAGCAAGCACCGCGACCTGCGGCTCGATTCGAGCTTCGACTTCGACCGCAACATGAGCGTCGTCGTGGCCAAGGACATGCCGGCACCCAACGAGCGCGGCTACATCGATGCGCTGGTGGAGCTGCTCTACGACGTGCACATCTCGATGGGCGGCTCGGTGCTCACGCTCTTTACCAACCGGCGCGACATGGAGCGCGTGCACGAGGCGCTAGCCCCGCGCCTCGCCGAGGCGGGCCTCGAGCTCGCGCAGCAGGGGAGGGGGGCCTCCGCTCGCCGCTTGCGCGATCGGTTCATCGCCGACAAGAGCCTCTCGCTGCTCGCGCTCAAGTCGTTCTGGGAGGGCTTTGACGCGGCGGGCGACACGCTGCGTTGCGTCGTCATCCCCAAGCTGCCCTTTGCGAGCCCCAACGACCCGCTGGTCAAGGAGCGCGAGGCCCGCGACCAGCGCGCGTGGTGGAAGCACTCGCTGCCCGACGCCGTCATCAGCGTAAAGCAGGCTGCGGGGCGCCTCATTCGCACTTCGACGGACACGGGTGTGCTCGTGCTCGCCGACTCGCGCCTGGTGACCAAGCGCTACGGGCGCCAGTTCATCTCGTCCTTGCCCAGCAAGAGCGTGCAGCAGATGGACCGCGCCGGCATCGGCCGCTTCATCAAGATGTGGCGCGCCAGCCGCGACCGCTAGGCGTCGCCTCGACGCGGCGCCTGCCATTGGTGACTGTTTCCGCGTTGCAGGGGGAGCACGGCCGACGCGACGTGGCCCGTCGGTTCGTCGTTTCCTTGCGGCAACGTGAGATGTGAAACGCGGTGACTGTCACCAATGGCAGGCGGCTTGCGGACCGCCAGTCACCGCCACCTGCGGCGTGCCCGCATTTGGTGACAGTCGCTACGCGCACATTTTTCCTGTTCCGGCCCCATCGGCTTCATGAATCGATGCTGCGCCAGCAACTCTCATGCGCATGCACGTAGAAACAGTCACCAACTGCAGGCACGCCTATTGCTGGCGCCTTGCGTGTCTGTCCCCTCGCGCAGCGCGATTAACCTGTCACCAGCTGCGGGCGGTCAATGTGCAGCGCGTGTGAAAACGCGCAGCTCGCGTATACTGAGGGCTTGCATGAAGCGACCGGGCCGCGCCGCTGCGCGGGGAGGGAGAAGCGCGTGTCTAACACCGCAGAGAAGCCGCTCGTCGGCATCATCATGGGTTCCAAGTCCGATATGCCGGTGATGGAGGCCTGCACCGCCCAGCTCGACGCGCTCAACGTGCCGTACGAGCTCGTCATCGCCAGCGCGCACCGCAACCCGGCCAAGGTGCACGAGTGGGCTTCCTCCGCCGCCGACCGCGGCATCAAGGTCATTATCGCCGCCGCCGGCAAGGCTGCTCACCTGGGCGGCGTTGTTGCCGCTTACACCCCGCTGCCCATCATCGGCGTGCCTATGAAGACCTCCGACCTCGGCGGCATGGACTCGCTTCTCTCTATGGTGCAGATGCCGTCCGGCGTGCCTGTGGCCTGCGTGGCCATCAACGGCGCCAAGAACGCCGCCATCTACGCCACGCAGATCCTCGGCGCCACCATGCCCGAGTACCGCGACGTCATCGTGAGCTTCAAGCGTCAGATGGCCGAGGCCTAGACGCATGGCCAAGCACTTCAAGCAGCCTGATTCCGGCCAGTCCGGCGCCGGTTCCCAGCCTTCCTACAACGAGCAGCCCTACGGTGGCCAGGCGTACGGCAACCAGCCCGCGTCCGGCTCCCGTTATGCCGAGCAGCCCACCGTTGTCTCCAGCCCTGTGCGTCCCACGCGCGGCGGCGAATCGTGCAACGCGCCGCGCGGCAACCACTACTCGTCCACCAACGCGCAGGCCGTCGGCTACCAATCGGTCATCTCGTCTTCCGGCGACAACCGCGGCGGCAAGAACAACCGCCGCCGCAAGTCCGACTACGTGGACACCGATCCCTACGACATCAAGGGCCGCCGCGACCCCAAGAAGCGCCGCGCCCGCATCGTCTCGACCATACTGCTCGTCGTGGGCATCGTGCTTCTCGCCGCGGCCGGCGGCATGTGGCTGTACAACCAGTACCAGTACAAGCAGCAGGACACCATCAATGAGAAGCTCGCCGCCTACGCAAAGGTGGACGACGCGGGCAACACCGCCCCCGAGGTCGATTGGGACGCCCTCAAGGCGATAAACGCCGACGTCGTGGGTTGGATCCAGGTCCCCGGCACGGTCATCAACTACCCCGTCTACCAGGGCTCCACCAACGATGACTACCTGCGTACCAATGCCGAGGGCAATTACTCGGTCGGCGGGCAGATCTTCCTCGACTGCGACAACACCGCGCCCGGCATGGTCGACCAGCAGACCATCATCTATGGCCACCACCTCTACAACGGCTCCATGTTCAAGACCATCGCCGACATGGAGAACCAGGGCATGTTCGACTCGGTGAGCACCATTTGGTACGTGACCGAGAGCGCCACCTACGAGCTCCAGCCGGTCCTCACCTACAAGACCGACGAGAACGACGAGACCGTGCGTCAGTTCTCCTTTACCTCGGCCGACGAGCTCCACAGCTACCTGACGACCCTCGAGGCCAAGGCGACCGCCAAGGCCTCCAACTCCTCGGAGCTCATCGCCAACTCGTCTAACGTGCTCAGCCTGTGCACCTGCAGCTACACGGACAACGAGTACGGGCGAGTGATCCTGGTCTGCGTACCCAAACAGTAAGCTCGCGGTGCCGCCGCCGGCCGCCCGTCTCGCACAAGGGCGGCCGGCGGATTCAGCAGGAACGGCGCGCCCACAGAGGCGCGGTTCGCATATAGGTCCCCCACTCGCTTGAGAGAGGAAGAGACTTCGTGTCAGAGAAGTTCGATTATCTAAGTGCGCCGAAGGTTGCGGATGTTTCCGCGGCCAACGAGGACGACGATAAGCTCCATGAGGAGTGCGGCGTCTTCGGCATCTGGGCGCCGGGCCACGACGTGGCCCGCATGACCTACTTCGCGCTCCATGCCCTGCAGCACCGCGGCCAGGACTCGTCCGGCATCGCGGTAGGCGACGGCAAGACGGTCCTTGTGCGCAAGGACCTCGGCCTCGTCACGCAGGTCTTCACCGACGCGGACCTGGCCGCCATGCCGGGCAAGGTCGCCTGCGGCCACTGTCGCTACGGCACCGCCGGCGCCAAGGGCTGGGAGTCCGCGCAGCCGCACCTCTCGATGATCAACGACGTGATCATCGCACTGGCCCACAACGGCACGCTGGTCAACTTCGACTCGCTGCGCCACGAGCTCATCGAGATGGGCATCCCGTTCCGCTCCAACACCGACTCCGAGGTCGCGGCCAAGCTCATCGGCTTCTTCACGCAGCGCGGGCACAGCCTGCGCACGGGCATCGCGCACACCATGCGCATGCTCGAGGGCGGCTACGCCATGGTGCTCGTGCGAGACAACGCGCTCTACGCCTTCCGCGACCCCCACGGCATCCGCCCGCTCGTGCTGGGCGAGCTGCCCGAAGGCGCGGGCTGGGTCGTTGCTTCCGAGACCTGCGCGCTCGACACCGTGGGCGCCACTTACGTGCGCGAGGTGGAGCCGGGCGAGATTATCCGCATCTCCGACGACGGCCTTTCTTCCCAGGAGGGGTGCCGGCCGCGAGGCATGTGCAACTGCATCTTCGAGCACGTCTATTTCTCGCGCCCGGACTCTGTCAAGGACGGCAAGTCGATCTACCAGGTGCGCCACGACATGGGCCGCGCCCTTGCCCGCGAGACGGGTGTGGAGGCCGATCTGGTCATCGGCGTGCCCGACTCCGGTTGCCCCGCGGCCGAGGGCTTTGCCAAGGAGGCCGGCATCCCGTACGGCACCGGCCTCATCAAGAACCGTTACATCGCCCGCACGTTCATCGCGCCTACGCAGGAGCTGCGCGAGCGCGGCGTGCGCCTCAAGCTGAACGCCCTTTCCGACGTCGTGCGCGGTAAGCGTCTCGTTATGGTGGACGACTCCATCGTGCGCGGTACCACGTCGAACCAGATCGTGCAGCTGCTGCGCGACGCCGGCGCCACCGAGGTCCACGTCCGCAGCGCCAGCCCGATGGTCAAGTGGCCGTGCTTCTACGGCATCGACACCGCCGACCAGGACCAGCTCATCGCCGCAAACATGACGCTCGAGCAGATCCGCGAGCACATCGGCGCCGACTCTGTGGGGTTCCTCTCCATCGAGGGGCTTATGGAGTGCGTGCCCCAGACGGGCTACTGCAAGGCCTGCTTCGACGGCAACTACCCCGTCGAGATCCCCAAGTCGTTCTATGAGGAGAAGTTCCTCCCCGGCTACACCCCCAACAACCTGAACCCCGCGAGCGACCTCTCCAAGATGCACCCTGAGCAGGTCCTCGACATGGCAGACAAGGAGAACTAGCATGTCCGACTCCCAGACCAAGCACGTCACCTACGCCGACGCCGGCGTGGACACCGCCGAGGGCGCCCGCGCTGTCGACGCCATCAAGGCCGCCGTCAAGGAGACGAACCGTCCCGAGGTCATCGGCGGTCTCGGCGGCTTCGGCAGCTGCTTCTCCATGGCCGGGTTCAAGGACATGGAGGACCCCGTGCTCGTGTCCGGCACCGACGGCGTGGGCACCAAGCTGGCCATCGCCCAGCTGCTCGACCGTCACGACACCGTGGGCGAGGACCTCGTTGCCATGTGCGTGGACGACGTGGTGCCCATCGGCGCCGAGCCGCTGTTCTTCCTGGACTACGTGGCCATCGGCAAGCTGCGCGCCGAGCACGTGGCCGAGATCGTGAAGGGCATCGCCGAGGGCTGCAAGAAGTCCGGCTGCGCCCTCGTCGGTGGCGAGATGGCCGAGCACCCCGGTGTCATGAACCCTGACGATTATGACCTCGCCGGCTTCGTGGTGGGCGTCGTCGACCGTCCGAAGATGATCGGGCCCGAGAAGGTCAAGGCGGGCGACGTCATTCTCGGCCTGCCTTCTTCCGGCATCCACTCCAACGGATACTCGCTGGTGCGCAAGGTGGCCATCGAGGGCAAGACCGTCGAGGAGCTCAACGAGCCGCTGGCAGAGCTGGGCGGCGAGTCCCTGGCTGACGCCGTGCTGCGCCCGACCACCATTTACGCCGGCGGCCTCGTGGCCGCGCTGAAGGCCGGCGCGCCGATTCACGCCATGGCCCACATCACCGGCGGCGGCATCACCGAGAACCTCAACCGCGCGCTGCCCGCCGACGTGGACGCCGTGGTGTATCGCGGCGGCGAGGACGGTCCCGCATGGCCGATGCCGCCCGTCATCCCGTACATGATCAAGGCCGCGGGGCTTACGCCGGACGAGGCCTACCGCACGTTCAACATGGGCGTGGGCATGAGCATCATCTGCGACCCTGCCGACCAGGCCGAGGTCGAGGCCAAGCTGCGCGAGCAGGGCTTCGAGCCGTTCGTGATGGGCGAGTGCGTCGCCGGTTCCGGTGAGGTGACCTACCGATGAGCCACTGGTCCTGCGAGGGCGGCGTCTGCCGCATGGTCGAGGACGACGAGGACGTCGTTGCCGAGGCGGCCGAGCCGCTGAAGATCGGCGTGCTGATCTCCGGCTCCGGTACCAACCTGCAGGCGCTGATCGACCGCATCGCCGACGGGTCGCTCAACGCGCAGATCGCGCTGGTGGTCTCCAGCCGCCCGGGCGTCAAGGGCATCGAGCGCGCAGAGGCCGCGGGCTTGCCCCTGCTGGTCATGGAGAAGGCCGAGTACGCCGCCGACGCCGAGGCCGCCGACGAGAAGATCGCCGCGGCGCTGAAGGAGGCCGGCTGCGAGTATGTCATTATGGCCGGCTACATGCGCATGGTCCGCAAGCCGCTGCTGGAGGCCTTCCCCAACCGCATCGTCAACCTGCACCCGGCGCTTCTCCCCAGCTTCAAGGGGGCGCACGCCATCCAGGATGCGTATGACTACGGCGTCAAGGTCACGGGCGTGACCGTGCACTTTGCCGACGACAAGTACGACTGCGGCCCGATCATCGCCCAGCGCGCGCTGCCGGTGGAGGAGGGTTGGACCGTCGACGACCTTGAGGCCCATATCCATGCCATCGAGCACGAGCTCTACCCCGAGGTCGTGGGCCTTCTCGCCGCCCACCGCGTCCACGTCACCGCCTCCGGCCGCGTCACCATCACCGGGTGACAGGTTTATCGTGCAGCAGCTGGTGACAGGTTCCTGCTGCTGCACCTGGTGACAGGTTCGTCGTGCTGCAGCATGGGACAGGTTCGCCATTGTCGGCCTTTGCCTAAAAAGATAATTTACCTGCGGAAACGCGCACTTTTCAACAATGGGAAGGTGCGCGTTTCGGCGTAAAGCTGCATCGGTAAAACATTTACCGTGAAAATTACATCGTTCACCGATTCAGAAGTTAAATCAATGATTAGAAAGCGATTGAGCAACTCGCCAAGTCTCACACGGAAAGAATTCCGCTAGAATCCTGCAAGAAAGAAACTTGATGTAAATTCTCGCCTGTCGCATATCGTGACTTCCACACGAGTGGAGGAGGCACGGCATGCCAAGAACTGCAAGGGCGATCTCAGAAACCGGCTATTACCATGTGGTGGCCAACGGGAATGGAAAGTGGATATTGTTCGAGGACGACCTGGACAGAAGGACGTTTCTCGACTTGCTCAGTTCTCGCGCCGAGCGCTGGGGAATCTCTGTTGTGGCTTGGTGCCTTATGGACACCCATGTTCACTTATTGTTCGCAGACTTTGATGGCGTGCTTAGCAAAGTGATGCAATCACTTATGACAGTATATGCTCGTGAATATAATCAACGAACTGGTAGAAGCGGTCATTTATTCGAAGAACGATTTTGGAGCAAATGCATTGAAAATGACGCGCAACTTCTTGAGGCTGTAAGATACATCCATAACAACCCCAGTAACGCCGGTATTTCGACAACGGCTGGTTATGTATGGAGCAGCTACAGCGAATATATCTTTGGCCGGGGAATTTGCGACACAAAGATGGTTCTCGAAATGCTCGGCGGCAGCGATGGTTTTGTTAGATTCTGCGCAGCTCGGGAAAAGTCGCTGTACAACCCCTATAAAGGTCATCAGGTTCCCCGTCTCCACGAGGTTGAGTTGGCAAAATCCGTGCTTGGGGGAGAGGATCCTGGAAAGGTCGGCACAATGGCCGAGGGCGACCGAATCAGCGCCATTCGCGATTTGGTCGGAGCTGGATTGAATGTTTCTCAAGTTGCGCGGCTGACAGGCATCGGCAGATGGACCATAAGCAAGGCTGCGGGAATCGCCGGATGATTGAACCTGTCCCACGCTGCAGCGGCAGGAACCTGTCACCACGTGCAGCACGGCGAACCTGTCACCAGCTGCTGCAGCAGGAACCTGTCACCAGATGTCGGTTAGACGCGGCGGATTTCGTGGATGCCGGCTTCTAGGAGGACCTCGACGTCCTCGTCGGTTGCGCCCTTGTCGGTGATGAGCAGGTTGACAGCCGAGAGGTCGGCGTAGGAGAAGCCGGCGCTGATGCCCAGCTTGCGGGAGTCGGCGAGAAGGACCATGCGGTCGCTGCGGCTTACCATGAGCGAGTTGACGATGGCCTCCTGCTGCGTGGTGGACGTGACGCCCGCCGTCAGGCTGATGCCGGCACAGCCGACGAAGCACGTCGTGGCCGCCACGTTGCGGATATTAGCCAGCGCAAACTCCCCGGAGAGCACGCCGCGCGGCGGGCGCACCTCGCCGCCGGTCACGAGGATCATGCCGCCCTCCGGCGTCTCGAGCTCCTGCCCGTGCAAGCTGTTGGTCACGATGGTGACGCCGCGGGCGCTCAGGTGCTTGGCGACCATAAGGGCGGTCGAGGACGTGTTGATAAAGAGAAGCTCGTCGTCGCTCACCATCTCGGCCGCGGCGCGCGCAATGGTGTCCTTCGTCTTCTCGAAGGGCGACATGACCGTCATCTGCTCGAGCGACATCGCGCTTTCGGCAAGAAGGGCCTCGCCGTAGCGGCGCGTGGCCAGGCCGCGCGACTCCAGCTCGTCGAGGTCGCGGCGGACGGTCAGGGTCGAGATGCCCAGACGCTCGGAAAGCTCGGCCACACTTGCGCGCCCCTTCTCGCGAAGGATGGTGAGGATGGTCTGCCTGCGCTGCTCAACGAAGCTGCGACCCTTCTTATCTGCCATTTGTTTCCCCCAACGAAGTGTCCGATAAAGCTAACCTAGCATTTTTTGGGACGCTTGAACGAACGAATTGAACGTTTGAAACTCCTTTGACCTCAAGAATGTATCAGTAACGAACGTTTCGAACAATCACTTAACCGTTGACGGGCAAAAACCTACCGCTCGGCGGCGATTCGAACAAACTGAATGTTCAAACTGTGCAGTGGCGCTATAAATGTGCCAACAAAGCGTTCGCAACGTTCCTTAATCACACAAACCGAACATCAGCAACGCTTACATATCTGCAAAAGCGTCAAAGGAAAGGAGAGGTTCCGGATGCTTCTGAAGGAAATCGTTGAGAAGAAGCGCTACGCCTTCTGCGAGGGCGAGATGGATTGGCGCGAGGCCCTTCGCCAGTGCTGCAAGCCGCTGGAGGCCGAGGGCCTGGTCGAGCCCGTCTACGCCGAGGTCATCATCGAGAACGTCGAGAAGAACGGCCCCTACATCGTCCTCGTCCCCGGCGTGGCCATGCCCCACACCACCGAGAACGCCCAGGGCTGCAACGGCACCGGCATCGGCTTCATGCGCAGCGCCCAGTCCGTCCACTTCGATGAGGAGAACCCGACGCCCGACACCGACGCGCAGATCTTCTTCACCCTCTGCTCCACCAACCAGGACGAGCACTTCAAGAACATGCAGCGCCTGATGGCCGTCCTCACCAACGAGGAGGCCGTCGAGAAGCTCAAGGTCGCCACGACCCCCGAGGAGCTCCTCGAGATCGACGCCATGGTCGGCGACGAGTAAGCAGCCAGGCCAGCGCCTGAGCACTCAACCAGCCGCAGGTCGACGCGCGAGCCGGCGGCAAGCACCACGGCACTACCGGCGCCCAGTACCGTGAACGGCGCCGCAAAGCACCACCTGTAAGGGCGGGGACGGAGAGGTTCCCCGCCAAGGAAAGAAAGGACCCACATGGACGTCCTATTGGGAATCTGGTCGTGGATCGTCAACAACATCCTGACCCAGCCCGCGTACTTCATCGGCCTGATCGTCGTCCTCGGCTACGCCCTCATGAAGAAGCCCTGGTACGACATCCTCGCCGGCTTCATCAAGGCGGTCATCGGCTACCAGATCCTGCTCGTCGGCTCCTCGGGCCTGACCAGCGCCTTCCGCCCCGTTCTCGTCGGCCTGCAGACCCGCTTCAACATGAACGCCTGCGTCATCGACCCGTACTTCGGCCAGAACGCCGTCCAGGCCGCCATGGAGGACACCAGCTCCGCCGCCCTCGACTTCATCTCGGGCAAGTCCTTCTCCCTCGTCATGTTCCTGCTGCTCTTCGCCTTCATCCTGAACATCGTCCTCGTGGCGTTCCAGAAGGTCACCAAGTGCCGCGCCCTCTTCACCACCGGTCACGTCCAGGTTCAGCAGTCCGCCCTCGCGTTCTTCCTGATCCTCTTCGCGTTCCCCGCCCTTAAGAACCAGGATTGGGTCGTTCTCGCGATCATGACCGTCCTCCTCGGCCTCTACTGGGCCGTCGGCTCCAACCTCTGCATTCGCCCGACCCAGGAGCTCACCGACGGCGCCGGCCTCACCATCGCCCACCAGCAGATGTACGGCGTCTACCTGGCCTCCAAGGCCGCTGAGTGGATGAACAAGCACTCCAAGAAGGAGTCTAAGAACGTCGACGACATCAAGCTCCCCGGCTTCCTCAAGATCTTCAACGAGAACCTCGTCGCCACGGCCATCCTCATGACCGCGTTCTTCGGCACCATCCTCGCGATCCTTGGCCGTGACTTCCTCGTCGAGAACTCCTTCATGAAGGAGAGCCAGGACTTCTTCATGTACATCCTGACGACCTCCTTCGAGTTCGCCGTGTACCTGTCCATCCTCCAGCTCGGCGTCCGCACCTTCGTCACCGAGCTCACCAACTCCTTCACCGGCATCTCCTCCAAGCTCCTCAAGGGCTCCGTCCCCGGCGTCGACTGCGCCGTCACCTTCGGCTTCGGCGCCCCCAACGCCGTGACCATCGGCTTCCTCTTCGGCGCCCTCGGCCAGTTCCTTGCCATCGGCATCCTGCTGCTCATGGGCTCGCCCGTCGTCATCATGGCCGGCTTCGTGCCCCTGTTCTTCGACAACGCCGTCATCGGCGTCTACGCCAACGACAAGGGCGGCCTGCGCGCCTGCTGCATCCTCCCGTTCATCTCCGGCCTCATCCAGGTCTTCGGCTCCGCGTTCATCGCCGGCCTCACCGGCCTCGCCGCTTACGGCGGCTACATGGGCATGTGGGACTGGGCCGCTGTCTGGCCGATCATGACCGTCCTCATGAAGTACCTCGGCTACGCGGGCCTCGCCCTCTGCGTCATCGGCCTCATCGCCATCCCGCAGATCCAGTACCGCAAGCACAAGGACACCTACTTCCTCGAGGTCGAGGATTGGCAGAAGTGCAAGGAGATGCGCGCCAACGGCACCAAGTAGCCTGCGCCTCTTAACCTGCTCGACCCGCTGAGGCCATGAGCCTCGCAAGAAGCACGTCGCAAGAAGCACCACCTGATTCACCAGCTCTACGAGGGCGGTCGGTCCGCCGGCCGCCCTTCTTGCAAAGAAACGATCCCGGGCAGGGGCCCGGGGAAACCTCCGGGGACTCCCCGGAAGAAAAGGAGAGAACAATGAACGCCAAGATCCTCGTCGCTTGCGCCAACGGTGCCGGTACCTCCCTCATGATGAAGATGACCGCCGAGCGCGTCACCAAGAAGCTCGGCATGGGCGTCCAGGAGATTCACCACTGCGCTCTTTCCGAGGGCGTCTCCGTTGCCCGTCAGTACGACATCGTCTTCTCGCCCCTCAACTTCGTGAACATGTACGACTCCGCCAAGGCTGCCGGCGTCACCGTCATCGGCCTGCGCAACGTCCTCTCCGACGCTGAGATGGAGCAGCACCTCGTCGAGACCGGCGCAGCCGAGAAGTACAAGGCCTAAGTCTTCGAGAAACGGTCCTTCGACGCGCCGATTGAGCGCGCCCGGGCCACTGACCTTTTTGTTCTCGCCTGTACGCAGGAGCAACCCCCCCATGCCTGGCGCCTGGCGCGCAAGCGAGCATCCAAGTTCAAAGTTTTTAGAGGATTGGCAGCAAAGATGAACTATTCCAAGAAGGTAGTCGCCGAGATGAACCTGGCTTACGCCATCGGCACCTTCGACGGCCCGGACGCCAAGAGTTTCCTCATCGGCGTCGAGAAGCAGGGCCCGATCCGTCGCTTCGCCCTCGACGGCGAGCCGATGGAGACCGTGGCCGATGGCCCCGGCGGCGTCATGACCATCACGCAGGTCCCCGGCCGCGACGACCAGTTCATGGCCACCTGCGAGTTCTTCTCGCCCAACTACGGCGGCGACAAGGCGCACATCCGCACCTACACCCGCGCCGCCGACGGCTCCTGGAGCTCCACCAAGCTCTGCGACCTGCCCTACGTGCACCGCTTCGGCCTTCTTACCGGCGCCGACGGCTCCACCTGGGTCATCGCCTGCACCATCAAGGGCGCCTGCCGCCAGATCAAGAACGACTGGCAGACCCCCGGCGCCGTGTGGGCCGCCCGCCTCGACCAGGCCGCCGAGACCTACGGCGACGACAACCAGCTGCAGCTCAGCTGCCTTGCCGCCGGCCAGGTCCAGAACCACGGCTTCTGGTTCGCGCCCGACCGCAGCTACGCGCTCGTCTCCACGGCCGCCGGCGTCTTCCGTTATGTGCCGCCCGCGACGGCCGACGGCGAGTGGGACATCGCCTGCCTCATCGTCAACCCCACGAGCGACATCTGCGTGGGCGATTTCGACGGCGACGGCGTCGAGGAGATCCTGACCATGTCCAAGTTCCACGGCGACACGCTGCAGGTTTGGCACGCCACCGAGAACGCGGACGAGTACAAGTGCGTCTGGACCGACCCCGAGAAGCGCAACTTCCTGCACGCCATCTGGTCCGGCGAGCTCGCCGGCGAGCCCTGCGCCGTGGTGGGCAACCGCAAGGACGGCCGCGACCTGCTGCGCGTCCATTACGTGGACGGCGATTACGCCATCGAGCAGATCGACCACGACTTCGGACCCGCCAACTGCTGGGTCATCGAGGACGAGGGCACGCAGCGCATCATCGCCGCGAACCGCGAGACCAACCAGGTCGCCCTCTACACCGTGGAGTAAGACACGGGGACAGTCCCTTCGTCTTATTCAAAAGCTTATAAGCCTGGCAGTGCCGCACTGTGCCTGCCGCAACGAACAAATACCAGGAGGAAAGACATGTCTGCTATCGACGAGGTTACCCGCGAGAGCTGGATCATGAACACGTTCCCCGAGTGGGGCACGTGGCTGAACGAGGACATGGAGGCGGCTCAGCCCGCCCCCGGCACCGTTGAGATGTGGTGGCTCGGCTGCACCGGCATCTACATGAAGACCCCGGGCAACACCGCCATCACCATCGACCTGTGGACCGGCAACGGCAAGCGCACCCACGGCGACGGCAAGATGAAGGTCGGCCACCAGATGGCCAACATGGCCGGTTGCCGCGCCATGCAGCCCAACCTGCGCAACATCCCCTACGTCTTCGATCCCTTCGCGATCAAGCACGTTGATGCCGTTCTCGCCACCCACTACCACCAGGACCACATGTCCAAGGAGTTCGCGGCTCACGTCGTCCAGTCCGACA
>CAVDQW010000159.1:0-2201 GCA_963610995.1 bacterium
GGCGGCGCTCAAGGGCCGCCTGCTCGGCATCGACGGCCTGCGCGTCGTTCAGTCGACGGGCAAGGGAGGCTTCGACGACGCCGTGCGCGCGCTTGCCCTCACCGACGACGAGAAGAAGCGCTGGGATATCCGCGCATACATCGACGACATGGGCGACTGCTTGGCCGCGGCCGACCTCGTGCTCTCGCGCGCCGGCGCCTCGTCGATCGCCGAGATCGCCGCAGTTGGGGTGCCCTCGGTCCTCGTGCCCTACCCGTACGCCACCGCCGACCACCAGACGACCAACGCGAAGTTCCTGGTCGACGCGGGCGCGGCCGTCCTTTTCGCCGACGACGAGGTCTCCGGGGCCGCGTTCGGCGACAAGCTCGTCGAGCTTCTCGAGCAGAAGGGCACACGAGCCGTCATGCGTGCCGCGGCCCAGAGGCTCGGCCAGGACTCGGCGGCCTCGGCTCTCGCAGACCAAGTGGAGAGCGCCGCGCGAGCGTAAGGTGCGCCTGACAATTGGGTTACAGTAGGTGATTGGACAACATGCGGCGGGGCGACCCGCCGCGCTTTTTCAACTCGCTTGAGAGGGGCATATATGAGCCAGACCTCGGATACCTCTAAGATCAAGAGCGCGCACTTCATCGGCATCGGCGGCGCCGGCATGAGCGGCATCGCGCTGGTCCTGCACGAGCGCGGCTGCAAGGTCACCGGCAGCGACCTCAAGGCTTCCCACTACGTTCGAGAGCTCGAGGCGGCCGGCGTCGAGGTGCACGTGGGCCACGAGGCCGCGACCATCGACGCCGTGGAGCCTGAGGTCATCGTGACCTCCACGGCCATCCCCGAGACGAACCCCGAGGTCGTCCGCGCCCGCGAGCTGGGCATACCCATCTGGCCGCGCGCCAAGATGCTCTCCTACCTCTCCGATGACGCCCTCACCGTGGCTGTGGCCGGCACGCACGGCAAGACGACCACCTCTTCCATGGTCGCCACCATGCTCGACAAGCTCGGCCTCGACCCGTCGTTCCTCATCGGCGGCATCGTCGAGGGCTACGGCACCAATGGCAAGAACGGCAACGGCGGCTACTTCGTGTGCGAGGCCGACGAGTCCGACGGCTCCTTCCTCTACCTCAACCCCAACGTCGTCGTGGTCACCAACATCGAGGCCGACCACCTCGACCACTACGGCACGCTCGAGAACATCGAGAAGACCTTCTGCAAGTTCATGGACCTCGTGGGTGAGGACGGCACCGTCATCATCAACGGCGACGTGCCCCACTACGTCGAGCTCGCCCGCTCCACGGGTCGTCGCGTGGTGACCTACGGCTTCGACGAGTCCTGCGATTACGTCTGCTTGCCCGAGGACACGCACCACCAAATCGCCTCCAACTTCTCCGTCAAGACCCCGGGCCACGGCACGGTCCACGTGACCATCGCCGCCAACCCCGGCCGCCACAACATGGGCAACGCCACCGCGGCGCTCGCCGTGGCCGACGTGCTCGGCTGCGACGTCGACGACGCCGTGGCCGCGCTCTCCCAGTTCAAGGGCGCCCGCCGCCGCTTCACCCACGTGGGCGACGTGGCCGGCGTGACCGTCGTCGACGACTACGGCCATCACCCGACCGAGGTCGCGGCCACCCTCGCCGCCGCCAAGGACCTGCAGTACGACCGCATCGTCTGCGTCTTCCAGCCGCACCGCTACAGCCGCACCCAGGCGCTCGCCGACGACTTCGCCCATGCGTTCGGCGACGCCGACGTGCTGCGCGTCATGGACGTCTTCTCCGCGGGCGAGCAGCCCATCCCCGGCGTCTCCGGCAAGACGATCGCCTCCGGCGTGGCCGCCACCGGCGACGTCGCCGACGTCGAGTTCGTCCCCAACAGCCGCAAGCTCATCGAGAACCTCGTCGAGACCGTCCGCGAGGGCGACCTGCTCATCACGCAGGGCGCCGGCGACGTGACGCAGATCGGGCCGCTCTTCATCGAGGCCATGAACGAGCGCCTCGCCGCGAAGGAGTAAGCGCCCCGTGAGCCTGTTCAACGCCTACATGAGCCTTTCCGGCGCCGTCGACGCCGACGTGCTGCGCGACGAGAAGCTCTCGCGCCGCACGTCGTACCGCATCGGCGGCCCTGCCCGCATGCTCATCCTCGTCCACAGCTACGCCGCCCTCGGCAAGGTGGTCGACGTGCTCGCCGCCGAGCAGGTCGACTGGGTCATCCTG
>CAVDQW010000160.1:0-24936 GCA_963610995.1 bacterium
CGCGGCGGCCATCGGCTCGCTGAAGGGGCCCAAGCACGGCGGCGCGAACGCCAAGGTCACGGCCATGGTCGAGGACGCGGCCGAGAACATCGCCGATTGGTCGAGCGAGGACCAGGTCGCGGATTACCTCACGCGCATCGTCAACGGCCAAGCCTTTGACGGCAGCGGCCTCATCTACGGCTTGGGCCATGCGGTCTACACGCTCTCCGATCCGCGCGCCGTCATTATCAAGAAGTACGCGCGCAAGCTTGCCGAGGCCAAGGGCCGCACCGATAAGCTGCAGCTTCTCGAGAACATCGAGAAGATCGGGCCCCAGATCATGCGCGACGTCAAGGGCTCCACGAAGCCCATCTGCGCGAACATCGACCTCTACACCGGCTTTGTGTACTCCATGCTGGGCATTCCCGCCGACATGTACACCGCGCTGTTCGCCATGGCGCGCCTCGCAGGCTGGTGCGCGCACCGCATGGAGGAGCTCTACGGCGCGGGCCGCATCATCCGCCCGGCGTACAACTCCGTCCTCGGCGACCCGGACTACGTCCCGATGAAGGACCGCCGCTAAACGCAATCTCGTCCGCCACCCGCATCTGGTGACAGGTTTATCGTGCAGCACGAGGGGACAGGTTCACCTGCATCTGGTGACAGGTTTATCGTGCAGCACGAGGGGACAGGTTCGCGGGCGTCTCGCTGTATGCGAGGCGCCCGCATTTGGTGACAGTCACTACGTGCACATCAACCTAGCTGTTGGCTCGTTGGCTTCACGATTTGCCGACTCGGTCGCCGCTTAACCTCGCATGCACGTAGAAACAGTCACCAACTGCAGGCGATCCGGGTCGCGCTCTGCCACCAATGACTGTCACCTGTGGCAGGCGATCCGGGCCGAGGCAAGAAGAAAGGGCGGGCACCTGCGGGTGCTCGCCCTTCTTTGTGGCGTGGAATAAGACGAAGGGACTGTCCCTCTGTCTTACGCGGCCTCGTCGAACTGGGAGTTGTAGAGCTCGGCGTAGAAGCCGTCCTTTGCAAGAAGCTCCTGGTGGGTGCCCTTCTCCACGATGTCTCCGTCGCGCAGCACGAGGATAACGTCGGCGTTGCGGATCGTGGAGAGGCGGTGCGCGATGACGAAGCTCGTGCGGCCGCGCATCAGCTCGTCCATGGCGCGCTGGATGAGCTCCTCGGTGCGGGTGTCGACGTTGGACGTGGCCTCGTCGAGGATAAGCGCAGGTCGGTCGGCCAGCACGGCGCGCGCGATGGTCACGAGCTGCCGCTGGCCCTGGGAGAGGTTCGTGCCCTCCTCGTTGATCACGAAGTCGTAGCCGCCGGCCAGCGTGTGGATAAAGTGGTCGCAGCGGGCCGCCTTGGCCGCGGCCTCCACCTCGGCGTCGGTGGCGTCGGGGCGGCCGTAGCGGATGTTCTCGCGGATGGTGCCGTTGAACAGCCACGTGTCCTGCAGCACCATGGCGAACTCACGGCGAAGCTCGGCGCGGTCCCAGTCGCGCACGTCGATGCCCTCGACGCGCAGCGAGCCGGCGTCGATGTCGTAGAAGCGCTGCAGCAGCTTGATGAGGGTGGTCTTGCCGGCGCCGGTGGGGCCGACGATGGCGATGGTCTGGCCGGGCTCCGCCACGCAGCTGAAATCGTGGATGATGGTCTGGTCGGGGGTGTAGCCGAAGCGGACGTGCTCGAACTCGACGCGGCCCTCACGCGCGGCGGCGACCTGCGGATCCGCGGGGTTCTCCTCCTCGGGCGCCGAGAGGAACTCGAAGACGCGCTCGGTGGCGGCGGCCATGGACTGCAACGTGTTGCTCACGTTGGCGATCTGCTGGACCGGCTGCGTGAAGTTGCGGACGTACTGAATGAAGCTCTGGATGTCGCCGACACCGATGGAGCCGGAAAGCGCCAGCTGAGCGCCCACGACGACCACGGCCACGTAGCCCGCGTTGCCCACGAGGCTCATGAGCGGCATCATCAAACCCGAAAGGAACTGCGAGCGCCAGCCGGAAATGAAGAGCAGGTCGTTCTTCTCATCGAACTCGGCCACGGCGTCGTCGGCGCGGTCGAAGACCTGGATGACGTTCTGGCCCGCGAAGTCCTCCTCGATGATGCCGTTGACCTCGCCCAGCACCTTCTGCTGCGCACGGAAGTACGGCTGCGAGAAGTGCATCATCACGCCGAGGATCAGCGCCGCGACCGGCAGCGTGACCACGACGACGCCGGTGAGCGGCAGGCTGATGGAGAGCATCATGACGAGCACGCCGACGATCTGCGTGACGCTCGTGATGAGCTGCGTGACGGACTGGTTGAGGCTTTGCCCCAGCGTGTCGACGTCGTTGGTGATGCGGGAGAGCACGTCGCCCTTGGAGTGGCCGTTGAAGTAGCTCATCGGCACGACGGCGATCTTCTCGGCGATTTCTTTGCGCATGCGGTAGCAGATCTTCTGCGTGACGCCGGTCATGAGCCAGCCCTGCAGCAGGTTGCACGCGGAGCTCGTCAGGTAGAGGCCGAGCAGGAGCAACAGGGTACGGCCGATCCAGTCGAAGTCGACGCTGCCGGTGCCCGCGACCTTGGCCGTGAGGCCCTCGTAGAGCTTGGTCGTGACCTGTCCCAGCACCTTGGGTCCGATGATGTTGAACACCACCGAGGCGATGGCGAACACGACGGCCGCGATAACGGCGAACTTGTGCTTGCCGACGTATCCGAGCAGCTTGAGCAGTGTGCCCTTGAGGTCCTTGGGTTTCTCGACGGGGCGTCCCATGGGGCCGCCTCCCGGCCTGCCCCCGCGGTTGCGCTTGGGCATCACGGTCTTGCTCATCTCGTCCGCCATCAGCGCTCACCTCCCTTCCGGTCCGCGCCTTCGGCGGCGCGGGCCTCGCGCTCGGATTCGTCTGCAGGGCCGGCCTCGGCGCCCGCCGCGTCGTCGGTGTTTGTTATCGCCCCGGCCGCAGCCTCGGCGCCCGCCGCGGTATCCTCGAGCCCCAGCTCCTTGGCCGAGAGCTGCGACGTAGCGATCTCGAGGTACGCGGGGCAGCTGCGCAGCAGCTCCTCGTGCGTGCCCTGGCCCACGACCTGGCCCTCGTCGAGGACGATGATCTGGTCGGCGTGCATGATCGTGGCGATGCGCTGCGCGACCACGACGAGCGCGGCGCCCTTCTGCGTGCGGGCGAGCTCCTCGCGCAGGAGCGCGTCGGTCTTGTAGTCCAGCGCCGAGAACGAATCGTCGAACACGACGACCTCGGGTCTCTTTGCAAGGGCACGGGCGATGCAAAGGCGCTGGCGCTGGCCGCCCGAGACGTTGGAGCCGCCCTGGGAGATGTCGCCGGCAAAGCCGCCGTCGCGCTCCTCGATGAAGTCGGTGGCCTGGGCCACGCGCGCGGCCTCGCGCATATCGTCGTCCGTCACAGAGTCGCCAGCGAACTTGAGGTTGCTCTCGACGGTGCCCGAGAAGAGCATGCCCTGCTGCGGGATGTAGCCCACGCGGCGGCGCAGCTCCGAGAGGGGCATGTTGCGCACGTCGACGCCGTCGAGCGAGACCTTGCCCGCCGTGACGTCGTAGAGGCGCGGGATGAGCTGCACGAGCGAGGACTTGCCGCAGCCCGTAGAGCCGATGATGCCGAGCATCTGCCCTGCGCCCACGGTGAAGCTCACGTGCTCGATCACGTTCTCCTCGCCGTCGGGGTAGCGGAAGGCGACGTCGGAGAACTCGAGCTGGGCGCGCGGGGCGTCGGCCGCGGGGAGCTCAGGCGTCTCAGGCTCCTTGATGGAGCTCTGGGTGTTGAGGACCGCCTCGACGCGGTCGCACGCAACCTCGGCGCGCGGCAGGATGATCGAGATCATGGTGAGCATCATGAACGACATGACGATCTGCATGGTGTAGCTGATGAAGGCCATCATGCTGCCGACCTGCATGACGCCGTCGTTCACGCCGCCTGCGCCCACCCACACGATGAGGACGGTCACGCAGTTCATGATGAGTGTCATGAGCGGCATCATGAAGCTCATGGAGCGGTTGGTGAAGAGCTGGGTGGTCATCAGGTCCGTTGACGCGGCGTCGAAGCGCTCGAGCTCGTGGGCCTGCTGGCCGAAGGCGCGGATGGGCATGAGGCCGTCGAGCATCTCGCGGGCGACGAGGTTCACGCGGTCGATGAAGTCCTGCATCTTCTTGAACTTGGGCAGCGTGAGACCCATGAGCACGCCGATGACGGCGCACACCGCGATGACGGCGATACCGATGGTCCACTCGAGCCCGGTCGAGGTGGCGACCACGCGGACGATGGCGATGCCGGCCATGATGGGGGCCATGAGGACCATGCGGATGAAGAGGGTCGCCGCCATCTGGATTTGCTGGATGTCGTTGGTGCAGCGGGTGATGAGCGACGCCTGGCTGAACTTGCCGACCTCGGCAGGCGAGAAGCTCATGACGCGGGCGAATGTCTGGCGTCGCAGGTCGCGGGCGATGGTGCAGGCAGTGTGGGAGGCCACGGCGCCGGTGAGAATCGTGGCCACGAGGCTGATCGCGCACAGGCCGAACATCTTGAGCGTCATGCTGCCCAGGTAGGAGTTCTGCACGTCGGCGAGGTCGAGCCCCTGCGCCTCGTACTCCGCCTTGACGTAAGAGACGGCGCGCTGCTCGACGATCGAGCCGCTCATGGAGCCCATGGCGTCGGCCATGGCCTCGGATGCGGCTGTGAGCTGGTCTTTAGTGATAAGGCCGAGGTCGTAGGCTCGGCGAACGTCGTCCATGGTGATGGTGCCCTGGACGGCCGTGGCGCCCAGGGTGCTCGCGTCGACGCCCTGGTTGAGCGAGAGGGTGACGGTCTCGGGCAGGCTCATGGCTTTGGCGAGCGCGGAGGTTTTGGTACGCTCGGCGTCGGTGCCCTGGTAGGTGCGGACGCCGTCGGCGTCGGCTGGGGTGTATGCTGCCTCGACCAGCGTCGCGTTCGCATCGCTCATGAAGAGCTCGAGGTCGGTGAGCGATTCTGCGCGGATGGTCGTGGGCACGGGGCTCTCGATGCCGCCCTGCTGGATGCCCACGTCGACGATCTCGGACATGTAGGTGGGCAGCGTCAGGTCGGCGTAGCAGCTCACCGCGATGAGCGCCACGGCCACGACGAACGCGAGGATGTGGTTGCGGAACAGCTTGAGAACCTTCATCGGCTGCCTCCGTTTCTCTCTTCTTCTAAGATTTTGTTGGCGTGTTTGAGGACGCGGATTGCGTCGCGGGTGTCCTGCTCGCCCAGTTCGGCGAGAAACGACTCGGTGTGCGCCTCGAACTCGGCGCGGCAGCGGCGGCGCTCGGCGTCTCCCGCCTCGGTGAGCGTGACGGTGACGCGGCGGCGGTCCTCGCTGGAGTGCTCGCGCGCGACCCAGCCCTTCTCTTCGAGCGCGCGCAGGACGTTGGCCACGCGGGCGGGGGAGATGTGGGCGCGGTCGGATATCTGGCTCGGCGTGAGCGGGCTGCCCTCTTCGTGGAGCATGCGGATGACGCCCATCTCGCCGCGCGTCGCGTTGCGCATGTCGGGGCGCATGTTTCGCCCGAGGCGGGCGAACTGCTCGAAGAGGTCGTGGGCAAGCGCCGAGGTCGGCGAAGTGCTTTCCACTGAAATCCCTTTCTACTAGAAACCAAATACCGAAGACTATGTACCCATCCGTTGGGTGCCCGAGCGCCGGCGGCCGATGTCACAAAGACGCCACATGTGGTTTCGGTGGCGCGGGGCCGCCGGGGGCCGGTGCCGGGTAACCATAGGTGGACGTGATTCTTGCCAAGGGAGATGCATGGCTTACCAGGAGCGCGACAACTACAGGGGCTATTCGGCGTACAGCGGTCAGGCACAGAGCGACGGCCAGGCGTACGGCGGGCGGGCGTACGGCGGGCAGGCGTACGGCAATGGGCAGGCGTACGGCAATGGACAGGTGCACAGTGGCCGGGCATACGGTGAGCAAGCCCGCGCCGGCAGCCAGGCGCAGGGCGGCGCTTATGCGCAGCGACCGGTCGCAGCGCCGCCGCAGTATGCGGATGCCGGCCAGGTGGCGGGGGAGCGCACGACCGCTTACGAGCAGACGCTCGATCGCGGCAGCCGCATCGGCTTCAAGATCGCGGGCGTGCTTCTTGCCCTGTTGGCGGTGCTGGTCGTGGCGAGCTTCGTGTACACCGAGGCGAGCAACGCCATGCAGAAGGCGACGGCGAGCACGGCGAGCACGACGAGCGGCTCGAGCTCTGCGGGCACGACGCCGTCCATGGGCTCTGGTTCCTCCACGAGCGGCAAGTCGGGCTCGGGTTCGGGCACGTCGACCACGGGGTCGGGTTCGAGCTCGGACGGCAAGTCGGGTTCCGGCAGCAGCTCCGGCTCCTCGACCAGCGAGACATCGAGCAATCCGCTCGATGCCATCAAGAACACGGCGGACACCATCCGCGACGGGGCGTCGGCGGTTTCCAACGCCGTCGACGGCATCAAGGACCTCGCCGACTCGGCTTCCTCTGCGCTCTCCGGCGTCGCCGACGCGCTGGGACGCTAAGCAGTCTCGAATTTTGGCAAACTTCCGAGAACGTGCGATTGATTTTGGCCTTGCCGAATAGCCGGCCAAATTCCAATCACGCTTGCCCAGCTGAGCGCTTCAAAATCGTCTCGTCAACTCGATGGATCGCGAATCAGCCGTGCGTTCAGGCGAGTTTGGGGCGGGGCGCCTGCGGTGTAGCTGAGCGAGGCTGTGGAACAGACTGCTGTGCGGTGAATCGCCCGGCTTTTCCTGGAAAGCATCGTCGTTTCGCTGGCTCTCACGTCGCTTTGAGTGGCCTACTGAGCCTCAATCGCTCCGGCTGTTTCGTCGGGGCGATTTTGGTTTCCTCTCCGTCACTGTCTTGTCACCTGTAAAGGCACGTGCCATACTGTGGCGGGCACATCAACCCTAGGGAGAGGGAGAGCATGGTTACAGACGAGATGCGCGCCGAGGTCGAGCGGCTCAAACGCGAGCAGGACGCGGTGATTCTGGCGCACTACTACGTGACGCCCGACGCGCAGGAGCTGGCGGATTACATCGGCGATTCGTTCTTTCTTTCTAAGAAGGCGGCGACGCTGGATTGCAAGACGCTCGTGTTCGCGGGAGTGCATTTTATGGCCGAATCGGCGAAGCTGCTGAGCCCGAACAAGCGCGTGCTCATGCCTGAGCCCGCGGCCGACTGCCCGATGGCCCACATGGTGCAGAAGGCGACGATCGACGCCGCGCGCGAGAAGTACGGCGACGACCTCGCCGTGGCCTGCTACGTCAACTCAACAAGTCAAATGAAGGCCTGGTCAGACGTCTGCGTGACGTCTTCCAACGCCGTCAAAATCGTGCGCGCGCTTCCGCAGAAGAACGTCTTGTTCATCCCGGACATGAATCTGGGCCACTACGTCTCGCTGCAGGTTCCCGAGAAGAACGTCATCTTGAACGACGGCTTTTGCCCCACGCACGAGGCCATCGAGCTGGCCGAGGTCCAGGCGGCTCGTGCCGAACACCCGGGCGCCCGCGTGCTGGCGCACCCGGAGTGCGGCGATTGGGTGCTCAAGGAGGCCGACTTCGTGGGCTCCACCTCGCAGATCATCGCCGAGGCGGTGGCGAGCGGTGCCACGGACTTCATCATCGCCACGGTTCACGGGGTGATCCGCGAGCTCGAGCGCCAGACCGCCGGCACCGGCAAGCGCTTCTGGTTCCCGAAGACCTGCCCCGTCTGCCCCAACATGGCGCGCGTTACCGCCGAGAAGGTCCTCGCGTGCCTGCGCGACGGCACGGGCGAGGTCTCGCTGCCTGCCGACGACGTGGCCGAGGGCTCCTCTCACGCCCTCGACCTCATGCTCGAATACGCCAAATAACCTGCATCGGTGACAGTCCCCTTTTGCAGGTTGCCAAGACCTGCAAAAGGGGACTGTCACCAATGCGGGTCGAAGGAGATGAACCGATGAGTTGCAAGGTGATCGATGCCGACGTGGTGATCGTCGGCTGCGGCGTGGCGGGGCTGTATTGCGCGCTCAACCTGCCGCGTGCGCTCAAGGTCGTGCTTCTTGCCAAGACGACCGTGGACGAGTGCGACTCAATGCTCGCGCAGGGCGGTATCTGCGTGCTGCATGACGAGGACGACTACGAGTCCTTCTTTGAGGACACCCTGCGCGCCGGCCACTACGAGAACCGCCTGGAGTCCGTGGACATGATGATCCGCGCGAGCCGCCCGATCATCGACGACCTGGTCAAGCGCGGTGTCCGCTTCGCGCGCACGGCCACGGGCGAGCTCGACTACACCCGCGAGGGCGCCCACTCCCGCCCGCGCATCGTCTACCACGAGGACATCACCGGCGAGGAGATCACCACGCACCTTCTGGCCTGCGTGCGCGATCTCCCCAACGCCTGCGTGCTGGAGAACACCTGCATGACCGACATCCTCGAGGGCTTCGACGCCGCCGGCTCCCGCGTGTGCCGCGGCATCGTGGCCGAGGACGCCGCGGGTGGCCACCTGCAGATAAACGCCGACGCCACAGTGCTCGCGACCGGCGGCGTGGGCGGCCTGTACAAGCACTCCACCAACTATCCCTGCCTCACCGGCGACGGCTGCCGCGTGGCCGCCGAGCACGGCGTGCTGCTCGAGCACATGGACTTCGTGCAGATCCACCCCACGACCCTTTGGACCGAGAAGCCCGGCCGCAGCTTCCTCATCAGCGAGTCGGCCCGCGGCGAGGGCGCGATCCTGCTCAACGCCGCAGGTCAGCGCTTCTGCGACGAGCTTCAGCCGCGCGACGTGGTGACGTCGTATATCCTGCGCCAGATGGAGGCCGAGGGCTCGAGCCACGTGTGGTTGAGCTTCGAGCGCGTGGCGCGAGAGGAGCTCCAGAATCACTTCACGCACATCTGCGAACAGTGCCGGGCCGAGGGCTACGACATCTTCCGAGAGCCCATCCCCGTCGTGCCCGCGCAGCACTACTTCATGGGCGGCATCCACGTTAACTCCGACTCCGAGACCACGCTGCCGCATCTCTTCGCCGCAGGCGAGACCTGCTGCAACGGCGTCCACGGGCGAAACCGCTTGGCGTCGAACAGCCTGCTCGAGGGGCTTGTCTTCGCCCAGCGCGCCGCCGACAAGATCATGCGCGACCGCTTCGCCGCCGACACCGCGTCCCAGCTCGCGACCGCGGCGGCCGCCCGCAGCCGCTTCGTGGCCGGGTCTCGCGACGTGACCGACGTGGCGCTGCAGTGCGGCGCCGACCTTGTGCCCGACGCCGCGCCGAGCGCCGAACCCGCCCCCGCACCGGCCGACCTTGTTCCCGTGACCCCCGCTCTCGCCTAATCTCCAGAAAGGCAGGACCCCATGAACGACCCCATGCTCCAGGCCAAGATGGACGCAGCCATTCGCGCGGCGCTCGAGGAGGACATGCCCGCCGGCGACCTCTCCACCATGGCCGTCATGCCCGAGGCCCGTCCCGGGCGCGTGCAGCTCATCGCCAAGCAGGACGGCGTCATCGCCGGCCTCGCCGTCTTTGCCCGCGTCTTCCAGCTCATCGACCCTAAGACCACCGTTGAGGCTGAGGTCGCAGACGGCGACGAGGTCGCGGCCGGCAAGCATCTGGCCGAGGTGCGCGGCGACGTCCGCGTCCTTCTCGAGGGCGAGCGCGTGGCCCTCAACTTCCTGCAGCGCATGAGCGGCGTCGCCACGTACACGCACAAAATCGCCGAGCAGTTCGCCGGCACCAAGACCCGCCTCGTCTGTACGCGCAAGACCACCCCTGGCCTGCGCATCTTTGAGCGCGAGGCCGTGCGTCTGGGCGGCGGCGGCCTCCACCGCTTTGGCCTCTCCGACGCCGTCATGCTCAAGGACAACCACATCGACGCGGCCGGCGGCATCGCGCCCGCCGTGGCCGCCGCCCGCGCGACGGCTCCCTTTACCGCCAAGGTGGAGGTCGAGTGCGAGACCCTCGGCATGGTGCGCGACGCCATCGCCGCGGGCGCGGACATCATCATGCTTGATAACATGGACCACGAGACGATGGCCGCCGCCGTGGCTTTGATCGACGGCCGCGCGACCACCGAGGCCAGCGGCAACGTGACCGCTCAGAACGCCCACGTGTACGCTGACCTGGGGCTCGACATCGTCTCGTGCGGGGCGCTCACGCACTCCGCCGGCATTCTCGATCTGTCCCTCAAGCACCTGGAGGTCCTTGCATGAGTACCCTCGGCGAGAAGCGTCGCGAGCAGATCCTCAAAGCCCTGAGCGAGGCCGCCTCCCCGCTCTCGGGCACCGCGCTCGCGGGTGAGACGGGCGTTTCTCGCCAGGTCGTCGTGCAGGACATCGCGCTTCTGCGCTCCCAGGGCTGGCCCATCAACTCGACCAACCGCGGCTACGTGCTGGAGCGCGAGGCCACGCGCCCGAGCCGCCTGTTCAAGTGCCACCATACGGTGGACGAGACGCCCGACGAGCTCAACCTCATCGTCGACCTCGGCGGGCACGTGCGCGACGTGCTGGTCAACCATCGCGTTTACGGCAAGCTGAGCTGCGAGCTCGGCATCGCGAGCCGCCGCGACGTGCGCGCCTACATGGAGCAGATCCGCTCCGGCAAGTCGAGCCCGCTCATGCTCATCACCAGCGGTTACCACTTCCACCACGTGACGGCCGAATCCGACGAGGTGCTCGACGAGATCGAGGCCGCGCTGGCCGAAGGCGGTTTTCTCGCCGAGAAGTCGGACTTCGAGCGCGAGTCGTTCGGGGAATAATCCTCTTCGTCGCCCAGCGAGAGGAGCCCCATGTCCGACGTCCATCCGTCAATTCCCCGCACGCCCGCCCAAGCCACGCTGCGCGTGGTCTCCATCGTCATGGCGATCATCGGCGGGGTCGTGGTGCTGGGCGCCGGCCTCGCGTTCTGGTACCGAGACCGCCTGGGACAATCCGAGGAGCTCGCGTGGCTCGCGTACTCCTACGGGGGCATCATCCTCGGCGCCGCGGCGTTGCTGCTGGTCACGGCTTGGCTCGGCCTGCGCGCGGCCGACGACTCGTCGCGCGTGGCGCCGTACCGCAACCTCTGCTACCTCGTGGGGCTCGTAATCCTGGTCGCCGTCGTGTGGGGCTGGGGGATGGGGACGTTTTTGCTCTTCAACCCCCTCGTGCTGATAAGCACCGTCACGTACGTCATCGTGTGCTCGCAGCTTGCCGACCGTGTGGCCGAGGAGCACGAGCGCGGCGTGCGCGGCGAGGTCTTCTTGCGAAACGGCGACCAGCGCACGCTGCACCTGCTCTCGGAGGTCATCCTGGTGAAGGGCGCGCTCATCGGCACCTTTGTGGCGGTGATGGCCGTGAGCTACTTCGCGCAGGGCAGCCAAGAGCTCGCCCAGAGCCTCGGCGTCACCATGAAGAGCTACGAGCAGTTCCTCATCGCTTATGGCGTCGATGCCGCG
The DNA here is from genome assembly GCA_963610995.1 of bacterium. GTDB lineage: Bacteria > Actinomycetota > Coriobacteriia > Coriobacteriales > Atopobiaceae > Paratractidigestivibacter. The sequence continues at coordinate 11,407 of CAVDQW010000160.1, forward strand.
GTGAACATCGGGGTGGCGATGCTCGGCATCTGGGGGTCCAACCGCCCGGAGCACGTCACGCCGTTTCTGGCCCTCAGCGGCGCGGCGTTTCTTGCCGACGCCGTGCGCGTCGTCGCGGGCGTCGTGACCCATCAGGAGCTGGGGACGGCGAGCATCGAGGTGCTGCTCGACCTGGTGTACATGGGCGCGTGCGCGTATCTGGCGTGGAAGATCCGCCGGCAGGTGCGCGCCCTGGCGGCCGAGGCTTAAGCGCCCGGCCGCGATAAGACACGGGGACTGTCCCCCTGTCTTATTTGTGGGTGCGCGTGCGGTATTCGCGCGGGGTGCAGTGGTAGTCGCGGCGGAAGAGCTGCGCGAAGTTGCTCGGGCTCTGGATGCCCACGGCGCGGGCGACCTCTGACACCGGCATATACGTCCCCGCGAGCAGCTCCGCCGCGCGGGCGAGCCGCTTCATCATGAGGTAGCGAGAGGGGCTCACGCCGAACTCGCGCGTGAAGCAGCGCAGAGCCTCCCGCTCGCTGACGTCGGCCGCGGCGGCGATGTCGCTCACGGCAACGGGCTCGGCGAAGTGCTCGGCGATGTACCGGGACATGAGGGCCGCGCGCTCGGAGCTGAGCGAGCCCCGCTTCTGCTCCTTCTCGCCTATGCCCGCCCGCTTCCATACCTCGAGCATGAGACGCGAGACGTGGTCGCGCGCACAGATCTCGAAGCCCGCGGTCTCTTCTTCGAGGGCGTCGACGGCTTGCGCGAGGTGACGCACCGCCGCCGAATCGTTTGCCTCGTTCGCGCGGAACACGAGTAGGTTCAGGCCGTCGGTGTTTGCCACGGGCTGCACGTAGCGCAGGTCGATGGCCGTGTCTTGCGCACCGCTCACCAGCATCGCGCCGAAGACGATGGAGCGCAGGCGGCCCGTTTCGGGGGCGTCCACGGCGTGCGGGCGGTTGGCGTTGATAAAGACCGCGTCGCCAGGCGCGAGCGTGACCGATTCATCGCCCACGCCGACGATCAGGCCGCCCTCGACGCAAAGAATCGCCTCGAAATCCGCGTGCCAGTGCCACGGGACGTTATCTCCCGGCTCGGCGGAGACGGTCTCGTCGAAGCCGCGGATAGGGAACGACTCGTCGCCGTGGGAGGCGACCTCGTTGCCGTTTTGTGCCATGACGACGTTGCAGTGTGGTCCCAGGAGCATGGTTGTCCGATTTCGTATGGTCTTCGTCTGATATGCAGGTTAAGCCGTGGCTGGCTTGTCGGTATTATTGCCAAAGTATCGCTCGCGCCACAATTTCAACGGAGAAATCCATGGGTTCTTTGCTCCTCGTCGTCATCTATATCGCGTTCGTCTCGCTCGGGCTGCCGGACTCGCTGCTCGGCTCCGCGTGGCCGGTCATGTATGTGGAGCTCGGCGCGCCGGTGGCCGCCCAGAGCGCCATCACCACGATCATCACGGCGTGCACCGTCGTCTCGAGCCTGGCCACGGCGCCGCTCATCAAGCGCCTGGGCACGGGCAAGCTGGTGGCGGGCTCCGTCGCGCTCACGGCCCTGGCCATCCTCGGGTTCTCCGCCAGCACGAGCTTTTGGCAGCTGCTGCTTCTCGCCCTGCCGTACGGCTTGGGCGCGGGCTCGATCGACTCTGCGCTCAACAACTACGTGGCCATCCACTACGGAGAGCGCCACATGAGCTGGCTGCACTGCTGCTGGGGCATCGGCACGAGCGTCAGCCCCGTGATCATGGGGTGGGCGCTCGCGGGGCCGATGAGTTGGCATGGCGGCTACCTCGCCGTGGGCATCATGCAGGCCGTCATCACCGCGCTCATGGTGTTCTCGCTGCCGCTGTGGAAGCGTGCGGGCCAGGGCGGCCCTGGCGCCGCGGCCCAGGGCGAGGCCGACGCGATCGGCGGCGACGCCCCCGCCCTCGACGGCGACGCCCCTGCTGCCGGCAATAACGCCCCCGCGGCCAGCGACTTTACCTACGCCGACGCCTTCCGCCTGCCCGGTGCCAAGTCCGCGATCCTCTCGTTCGGCTGCTACAGCGCCTTCGAGTACATCTGCGGCCTGTGGGCGGCGAGCCACCTCGTCATGGCGCGCGGGATCGCCGAGGCGCAGGCGGCCACGATGGTCTCGTTCTTCTACATGGGCATCACCGTGGGGCGCCTGGCATCGGGCTTCATCGCGCCGCACGTGGGCAGCAAGAACATGATTCGCCAGGGGCAGGCCGTGGCAGCCGCGGGCCTGGCGTTGCTGATCTTCGGGCAGGGAGAATTGCTGCTCTCGGCCGCGCTCGTGCTCATCGGCCTGGGCTGCGCGCCCATCTACCCGAGCATCATCTCGCTCACTCCCGAGCGCTTCGGCGAGGAGGCGTCGCAGTCCATGGTCAGCCTGCAGATGGCCTGCGCGTACCTGGGCTCGACCTTCGCGCCGCCGCTGTGCGCGTTGATGGTCGCGGCGGGCGGCGCGAGGTTCGTGCCGTGGCTGCTCGTGGCCGTGTTGGTGGCGATGGCGCTTCTTTCCGAGAGGGCGAACGCTAAGCTGTCGAAGTAGGGGAGTGCCGGGCGCATCGCCGCGGCTCGGTGCGCGCGGAAATGCCGTGCCGCCCATCCGCCTGCATGCCGCCCCCCGCGTTGCCCGTTCGCCCGCGTTACCCGCCCGCGCCCCGCGCCCGCCTGATCCGCCCGCCCACGTCCGCGCGCCGCTGCCCGCCCGCAACAGCCCGACTGTGCGGCTCTACCCCAACCACCTGCGGCTCATTTGTTCGATGTGCTTTTCCAACACAAGACGATGCGATAAGAATCGAGGCCAGCATGTTTGCCGACTATCACGTTCACTGCGAGTTCTCCGACGATTCCGACTACCCGATGCTCGACGTGTGCCGCGACGCCGTGGGGCTCGGGCTCGACGAGATCTGCTTTACCGACCACGTCGACTATGGCGTGAAGCCTGACGTGGAGGAGTACGAGCGCGACCATGCGCTTGCCCGTCTCGAGAACGGCCAGCCGCTGCTTAACGTGGACTATCCGCGCTACTTCGAGGCCATCGACGCGGCGCGCGGGCAGTTTGCGGGCAAGCTGGGCATCAAGGCGGGCCTCGAGCTCGGCGTGCAAAGCCACACCATCGATCGCAACCAGGCGCTTCTCGACGCATGGAAGGATCGCATGGACTTCGCCATTTGCTCCATCCACGAGGTGGGCGACAAGGAGTTCTGGACGGGCGAGTTCCAGGAGGGCCGCACCCAGGCAGAGTACAACCAGGCCTACTACGAGGAGATGCTCGCCGTGGTCGAGGGGTTCAAGGGCTACTCGGTGCTTGGGCACCTCGACCTGATCAAGCGCTACGACTCTGCGGGCATCCTGCCGTTCGAGGAGTCGCGCGACGTTATCGCGGCCATCCTGAAGCAGGTCATTGCGGACGGCAAGGGCATCGAGCTCAACACGTCGAGCTTTCGCTACGGCCTGCCCGACCTGCAGCCTTGCACCGAGATCCTGCGTCTGTACCTTGATCTGGGCGGCTCCGTGCTGACCCTTGGAAGCGACTCGCACGAGCCGGCGCACCTCGCAGCGCACATCGGCGAGGTGCGCGAGCGCCTGCGCGGCATCGGGTACGAGCGCTTCTGCACCTTCGAGCGCTTCGAGCCCGTCTGGTACGAGCTGTAGGCGCGCGCATCGGGGCTCAGGCTGTCGACGCCGCGCCCCGGCCTGCGCAGTTATGGACACGTCGGCCGGCGCTGCGCCCCGATCCGGGCAGTTGTGGCTGTGACGGATGGCCACAACTGCCCATTCCAGGGCATCTATTCCGGTCCAATAGCTACAACTGCTCAATCTGGGGCGCCCGCATTGACCCAATGGCTACAACTGCTCAATCAGGGGCGCTCGCGCGGCTTCGAAGGCCATGGCTGCCGATTCCGGGGCGCCCGCATCGGCGCGATGGCCGCTGCCGCCCGATTCCGGGCGCCCGCGCCCGGCCCGTCTCGCCGCGGCACACAAAAAGCGGGCCCCATCGCTGGGACCCGCCTTGAGGTTCGGCTCAAATGCCTCGACTACTTGCCGAGGACCTCCTTGACCTTGTCCTCGACCTCGGAAACGACCTCCTTGGCCTTCTCCTCAGCCTCCTCGACGACCTCCTTGGCCTTCTCCTCGGCGTCGGCGACGACCTCCTTGGCCTTGGCCTCGAGCTCCTCGATCTTCTCGTCTGCCATGATGCACTCCTTTCGGTAGGCGTAAATGTTACGTGCACGCCCAACTATACGGGAGAATCCGCGTACAGGCCTTTTGTGTTCGCTAAACGACGTCTGCAGGGGCTTATGGTAAACGTAAAGTTGAATCAGCTCGCCGCCGCGGCTCGATTAAAACTCGAACGACTTGGGCTCGGCGGTAAAGGAGCTGATGGTTGCGTGGGCGTTGGCGAGGTAGAAGACCTGCGTGTTGCCGTCGTCGGCCGCGTACATCTTCTTGAGGCCGGGGTTGTCGTCGAGAACCGCCTGGCGCGCCTCGTCGCGGTCGTCCTCCACGGCGTCGGCCTCGATGCGCAGCCAGGTGCCGTCCTTGCCCATGTCGCAGATGGCGCAGCGCGGGTGGGCCATCAGCTCGCGGCTCACGGCCTTGACCTTGCCGGTCTGGAAGTAGATCTTGCCCTCAAAGAGCGTGGCGGTGCCGAACGGGCGCACCTGCGGGTTGCCCTCGGCGTCGGTGGTGGCCAGGAAGTACGTGGGGTTTGCCTTGAGGTAGGCTAGGACCTCGTCCATTTTGGTTCCTTTCTCGGTGGGTGAGCGACGGCCTCTATTCTATGCGCCGACGTGGCGGGCGACGAGGCCGCGCGGAGTCTCAAACCTTAGCTCCGCGCTAATGAAATCGGTCGGAGCGCTTCTTACCATGAGGCGATGTCAGCAAGCCTTAAGGGAAGAAGGAAGCAGCATGAGCAGTCACTTTGCGGAGTCGCAGCCCCAGAACCAGCCCATCAACCAGTTCCAGAACCAGCAGTTCAACCAGCCCAAGCCCAAGTCGGCGGCGGCCATCGTCGCTTTGGTGCTGGGCATCATCGGCCTCGTCTCGTCGTGGGTGCCCATCCTCAACAACCTCTCGTTCTTCTTGGCGCTCATCGGCCTCGTCTTCGGCATCGTGGGCCTGGTGGGCACGCTCCGCGGCAAGAAGTCGGGCAAGGGCCTTGCCATCGCGTCTCTGCTCATCTGCGTCATTGCCTGCGCTGTCGTGCTCGTGACCCAGAGCGCGTACTCCGCTGCCGTCAACGAGACGACGAAGAGCGTCGTTTCGAGCTCGAATACCTCGTCCACCAGCACGGGCGCCACGGGAGCTGCGGCTTCTTCCGGCGATGCCGAGAAGTACACCATCGAGGACGAGGAGTTCGTCGAGGATGCCTACAACTGCAAAATCACGGGCATCTACACCAACAAGTCCGGCGCCAAGCAGAGCTATGTGCAGGTAAGCTATACGCTGTTCGACGCCGACGGCAATCAGATCGGCACTGCATTCGCCAACACGAGCAACCTCGAGGACGGCGGTACCTGGAAGTTCGAGGCGTCGACCCTCAAGAACGCCGACGAGATCGCGAGCTGGAAGTTCAGCGAGGTCTCGGCGTTCTAGTCGGGCAATAGGTTGTCAGTAACTCGAACATGGCAATTTACCAGCGATTCATTTAACGAAAGGAGGCTGCGATGGCTGAGAAACTCACGGAGGAGCTCCTGGGCGAGCTGCTCGAGGCGCCGAGCATCGACGAGTTCGTCGAAGCCAACGGGCTGGGGCACCGCAGCCTCTCCGACTACCTCAACGAGCTGCTCGCCGAGAAGCGCCTCAAGCGTTCCGAGGTCGTGCGCATGGCCAACCTCAACGAGACCTTCGGGTATCAAATCTTTACCGGCGCGCGCAACCCGAGCCGCAACAAGGTCTTGCAGATCGCCTTCGCCATGGCCCTTAGCCTGCGCGAATGCGACCGCGCGCTCGAAGCGGCCGGCGTGAGCGGCCTGTACAGCAAGGACCGGCGCGACGCGATCATCATCTTTTGCCTGGACCGCGGCTGCTCGCTGCAGAAGGTGAACGAGGAGCTCTACCGCTTCGGTGAAGAGACGCTTTGCTAAGAGCCGCCGCGCAACCGCGCGTTCGCCCGAGCCGTCGGCTACCATGAAGGGCATGGACGCCCAGACCGCAGATTCGATCCACGACGAGCTCGCAGCCCGTCTCGAGGCGCCCGAGGCCGCGAAGGCCCCGGGCGCTTATCGCGTCGAGGAGGTCCTCAAGGTCTCGTCCGTGGAGACGACGCAGCTCGTTTACCTGCGGATTTCCGATGGACAGGAGTTTGGGCCCTATGTGCGCAAGTTGATCGTGGAGGGGTCCGGCATCGGCGGGGCGTACCAAGCGCTTTACGAGGCCCAGGCCGCCGGCAAGCGCTTCCGGCAGCTGCCGCGCGTTATCAGCATCGCCGAGAAGGCCCGCTCCCGCGAGGTCCTCATGGAGTACGTGGCGGGCGCCACGCTGCGAGAGGTCGTCGAGAGCGCCCGCGCGGCCGACCGGCGCGCGCTCGCGGGCCTGCTCATGCCCGCCGTGTGCGATGCGGTCATCGAGCTCCACGAGGGCTTTGACGTGCCCGTCATTCACCGCGACCTTACTCCGAGCAACATCATCTGCCCCGAGGCGGACCCTGCGACGCCGGTGCTCATCGACCTCGGCATCGCCCGCGAGTGGCGCGAGGGCGCGACCGCCGACACGATGCATTTCGGCACGCGCGCCTATGCCCCGCCCGAGCAGTTCGGCTTCGGCCAGACCGATGCGAGAAGCGACGTATATGCGCTTGGCATGTTGGCCTTCTTCTGCCTCGCTGCTCGCGACCCGGAGCCCGAGGATCGCGCGCACGAGTTCAAGCGTGCGCAGGTCAACGCCGCGTGGCGCAAGGTTATCGCCAGGGCGTGCGCGCTCGACCCCGACGGGCGCTACCAGTCGGTGCGTGAGCTGCGCGGCGCCATGCTCGAGGCGGCACAGGTGACCGTCGACAAGGCCTCGCGCAAGGAGGCGGGCGTCGCTGCTCGCCAGACCGTCGACGAGCGGACGCCGGCGCCGGGCGCAGCCCTCGAGCCCAACAGCAGCGAGAAGCCCGCGCGGCTCATCACCCCTCGAAACGTCGTTGTGCTTCCCATCTGGGCGCTCTTTACCGTGATGTGCCTCGGCCTGCTGTTCTCGGGCAACGCGGATCCCTCGTATCCGCCCGTCTTCAATGCCTTCGGGTACGTCCTGTGGATGCCGGGCCTCTTCACGCTCGTCGCTTACCTGCTCATGAACAAGCGCTGGCTCCGCGAGAACGTCACGTTCTTCCGCGCCCACACGCCCGCGGCGGCGACGGCGCGCCTCGTGCTCGTGTTCGTCTTGCTCACCGTGGTCTGGTTCGTCCTCGCCGCCCTCGGCTGGTAGCGACGGCTGGCGACTGCCGTCTCAGCGACGCAAAATTACGGAAAAGTGTTCAAAATCCGCGTTTGAAATTGCGGAAAAGTGTCAAATTCCACGGTGCAAAATTACGGAAAAGTGTTCAAAATCAGCGTTTGAAATTGCGGAAAAGTGTCATAATCGCAGGTAAACGCTATTGATTGGTTGATCTATGTTAAGGCGCAAAGCAGAATCGCGATTTGAGGAGTGGCTCGCTAACGCTCCCGGCAAAGCCTTGCTGGTAAAAGGGGCCCGTCAGGTGGGCAAGACGTTTCTTATAGAGGCGTTTGCGAAGGAGCATTTCGAGCACGTCGTGAAGTTCGACATGATCGAACAAGCGTCGGTTCGCGAGTCGTTCGCGGCCGCTATCGATGCGGATGACCTGTTTCTGCGTATGTCGGTTGCGGCTTCGGGGCCCATGGTTGCCGGCAGGACCGTCGTCATCATCGACGAGGTCCAACGCTGTCCTCACGTCATGACGCTTATCAAATATTTGCTTCGACGCGACGGTTTCAGATTCATTCTTTCGGGTTCTTTGCTCGGTGTCCAACTGGAGAATATCGATTCTCTGCCCGTGGGCTATGTCACACAGGTTGATATGCATCCGCTCGACTTCGAGGAGTTCTGCTGGGCGTGCGGGGCGGCCGTTGAAGTGGTCGATGCTGCTCGCAAGGCGGTTTGTGGCAGGGGCGCTCTTCCCGATTTTCTCTACAACCGCCTTATGACACTGTTCCATCGCTACCTTATCGTTGGGGGTATGCCTGATGCCGTCAACGCGTTCCTGGCGACGGGGAATCTCGATGAGGTGAGGCGTGTTCATGCCGATATTCACGCACTCTACAGGGACGACATCACGAAGTATGCTCCTCGCGAGCTCCGTGCGCTGCTCAGGGATATCTATGCCTTGGTTCCAAGCGAAGCCGGCAGCAAGAACAAGCGGTTCAAGTTGAGTTCTTTGGCCGGCGTAAAGAGGTTCAGTCAGGTGACAGACCACTTCGTATGGCTCTCGGGCGCTGGCGTGGTCCTTCCCACCTACAACGTAACCGCCCCGGTATCGCCCCTGCTCGCCTCCGAGCAAAGGAGCTTGTTCAAATTGTTCTACCTCGATGTTGGAATGCTCATGTCGGCATACCCGAAGAAGGTGTCGCAGCATCTATTCGATGGCGTTTCTGGGGCTGACGATATGAATCTAGGGGCTGTTTACGAGAGCTTTGTGGCTCAGGAATTCGCCGCGCGAAACCTTGGCCCGCGCTATTTCACATCAAAAAAAGTCGGCGAGCTCGACTTCTTGATCGAGGACGGAATGGGGGATATTACGGCGGTGGAAGTAAAATCCGGCGGCGAGTACATGTCTCATGCGGCGCTCGACAATGCGCTTAAGACCCCGGGGTACGGAATCTCACATGCCGTGGTGCTTGCCGAAACCAATGTTGCGGAAAGCGGCGGCATTGAATACCTTCCCGTATTTGCTGCCGGGTTCCTAGCCGACGAAATGATGTAGCCCTTTGCGGCTGAGCCGAGTCTTTGCCGCTCAAAATCGCCAATATGGCCCACTGCCTCCGTCATAACGTCGCATCGACCGAAATGGCGGCAGCCGCGATGCGGGCCGGCGATATCAGGGGTGGCGGCAGTTTTTCGACGGGCTCCCGAACGGCGCCTGGGCTACGCCGGCATGGCCATGATGCCGTCGAGCTCGGCGTCGAGCTCTTTGAGGTGCTTGACGCGCACGTGGCGGACGAGGTGGCCGCGCGCGAAGACGCGGCTGACGTCGCGCAGGGCCGAGAGGTCCTCGAGCGGGTTCGGCTCGCAGACGATGAGGTCCGCGTCGAAGCCCGCCGCCACGGTGCCGCACACGTCGCCGAGACCGAGCAGGCGGGCGTTTATCTGCGTCGCGGTGTGCAGGGCGAAGGCGTTCGTCACCCCGACGTACTTGGCGAAGTAGGCGAGCTCGCGCCACATGTCGTACTGGGTCACGTACGGGCACGAGGAATCGGTGCCGAGGCCCACGGGGATGCCCGCGGCGAGGGCCTGCTTGGCGCTTCGGACGATGCCGTCGCACACGATGTCTCCGTTGACCTTCTGGACCTCGGTGGAGCGGGTTTTCTCGGGCGGCAACTTGACGAAGGGGAGTGCGGGCGAGATTGTGCAGGTCACGGACGGCGCGCGCCCGGGGAGCTGGGTTTTTGCCGCCCCGCGGTAAAGCTCGGTTATCTCGTCATCCATGGGCGCGCCGTGCTCCACGGTGTCCACGCCTGCCTCGAGCGCGAGGCGGACGCCCTCCGGGGACTCCACGTGCGCCATGACGGGGAGGTTCAGGCGATGGGCCTCGGCGCAGGCGGCCCTTGCCACCTCGAGCGACATCTTGACGACGCCCGGCTCGCCTGCGACCGTGGCGTCGAACACGCCGCCGGTGATAAACAGCTTGATGACGTCGACGTTGCGGGCGAAGAGGTCGCGCACCATGGCGGCCGCCTCTTCGGGCGAGTTCGCCACCTGCGCGAAGAGCCCCGCGCCGTGCCCGCCCGGCACCGTGATGCCCGTGCCGGCGGCGACGATGCGCGGGCCCTCCATGCGACCGGACTCCACGGCCTCGCGGGCCATGAGGTCGCCGTAGAGCGGGTCGCCGGCGTCGCGGATGGTGGTCACGCCGCTCGCGAGCTGCTGTTGCGCGCTGCCGGAAAGGACCTTCTTCACAACGAGGTGGCCGACCGGGTTGTCGAGGATGCCCATGATGCCGCTCGCGCCGCCGTTGGAGATCGGCTGGCCGGAGCCGCAGAGGTGGACGTGCATGTTGATGAGGCCCGGCATGAGGTAGGCGCCGGCGAGGTCGATGACGCGGGTGTTCGCGCCTACGCGCGCGCAGGCGGAAGGCCCGACCCAGGTGATCTTCTCGCCGTCGGTGAGAACGGCCATGTTGGCCTGCGGCTGCATGTTCTCGCCGCCGTCCAGCAGCGTGGCGTTTATCAGCGCGTAGGACTCGTGCTTGCGTGCCGCGAGTCCCGTCGCGGCAGTCCGGCTGGGGTTCGGCTGCTGGCCTTCGAGGTCGTGTGCGGTTTTCATCGATCGCCTCCTGTCGTCTGAATTTCCCCCAGTGTAAGGCGTTGGGGTTCTGTGGATGCGCGTATCGCGTAAATGCGATCGGCGCAAACCGCGAAAATGAACAGCGATGACCACACCCTTAAGTGAGGAAAACGTTAACCCAATGCATCAAGTCTCTAAGCGAACCAAATCCTGCGCGCCTGCGCCGAAGACCGTGGGCTTCTGGCTTTTGTGCCTGATTGTTCCTATTGCCATGCTGTGCGCGGCGGCCGCGGCGACGGGGGTGTACCCCTTCGGCGAGATGTCCTTCCTCACGGAGGACCTCAAGTACCAGTACATCGATTTTTACCGCTGGTACAGGCGGGTGCTCTGCGGGCAGGAGTCCGTCTTCTACTCGACCGCGTGCGGGCTCGGCGCGAACACATGGGGTTTGTACAGCTATTACTTGGCGAGCCCGATCAACTTCCTGATGCTTCTTTTCGACGAGGCGCACATCACGCTCTTCGTCTTTGCGGCAGACGCGATAAGGCTTGCTCTCATGCAGCTCTCCGCGGTGTTCTATCTGCGGCGACGCTTCGGCCTGCGTCGCGCGCCGTCGTTCGCGCTCGCCCTGGGCTACACCTGGTCGCTGTGGGTGGCCACGAACCTGAGAAACCCCATGTGGCTGGACGCGCTCGTCTTGCTGCCGCTCATCATGTGGGCGGTCTGGCAACTGGTCGACCGCGGCCGTTGGCTGCCGCTCGCCCTGCTCACCACGGCGAACATCGTCGTGTGCTGGTACACCGCCTACATGACGGTGCTCTTCTGCATCATGCTGGCGCTGCTCGAGCGCGCCTGCGCGGGCGGTCGGCGCCCCGTCTGGCGGCTCGCGCTCGACTTCGCGCGCCCCATGGCGGCGGCGCTCCTGCTCAGCGCCTGGACGTTCTTGCCCACCGTCAAGGCCATGCTCGGCTCGGGAGGCTCCGAGGAGCCGGGGCTCGTCGACCTCGTCAAGCAGATTTTCACGGCAGGAAGCCCGATGGGGGTCATCCGCGCCGTCTTCACCACGCAGCCGGTCTATATGCTGCGCGGCCTCGTGCCCGCCCTCTACGACCCGACCCACCGCATCCCGCAGTTCTATTGCGGTGTGTTGCTCCTCGTCTGCCTCGTGGCGTTCTTTGCGTCGAGGCGGGTGGACGGGCGCGTCAAGCGGGCGGCGGGCGTCTTTGTGGCCGTCATGCTGGCGTCGGTCGTCTTCCGCCCGCTGCAGGCCATCTGGTGCGGCTTCCGTGAGCCGTCGGGGTTCTATTCGCGGCCGTGCCTCTTTGTGGGGCCGACGCTGATGTGGATCGCGGGGTTCTGGGCCGGGGCTTTGCGCGGCGAGAAGGGCCTTGCGGGCGAGCGGCTGGCCGCGGGGCCGTCGGGGGCCACAGGGGCCGTGGGGGCGACTGAGGTCGTCGCGTCGAACGGACTTCTCGCCGAGGGCGCCGATGCCCTGTCCGCGCCCGACGGCGTCCCGGCCGCGCCTGCCGCGACCCTTGCCCGCCTTGACGCGGCCGCCCTTCTCGTCGCCGGCAAGAACGGCCGCGTCGCGCTGGTCGCCGCCTTGGCCGCGGTCGAGCTGACACTCGGCGCGTGCTTCGCCTTCCGGTCGCTCTACACAGGCTACACGCAGGAGCAGAACGACACGTACTACGAGCAGTCGACGGACCAGGTGAGCTGGCTCAGATCGACCGACGCGGGCACGTGGCGCATGGAGCGCACCTCCACGCGCGCGGGTCTGGCCGCCCTCAACGAGGCGATGGGCTGCGACTACGTGGGCATCTCGTCGTATTCGTCGGCGCACAACCAGTCGGCGCTCGACTTCCTCGACAAGCTCGGCTACAGCAAGGAGGGCCTGCTCCACGTGCGCTACGCCCGCTCCGTGCTGGCCGCCGACGCGCTTCTCGGTGTCAAGTACACGTCGAGCGGCTACCCGTCGGCGGGCATGAGCGAGGTCGCCGGCGCGCCCGCGCTCGGCGGCGACTCCGTGTATGAGAACCCTTACGCGCTCTCGCTCGGCTACGTGGTCGCCGACTCCGCCGTGGGCGCGACGATCGACGGCGAGAGCCCCTTCGAGCGCCAGAACTCCTTTGCGAGCGCCCTCGCGGGTCATGAGGTCGAGCTCTACAAGCGCGCCGACGCGACGCAGACGCAAGACGAGGACGGCAGGAAGACGTGGCAGGTCAGCGTGCCCGCGGGCACCCTGGGCTACGTTTACGTGGACGATATCTCCGCGCGCGAGTCGGGCGTCGATCTAATCGTCGACGGCTCCTCGCCCGAGCGGGAGGGCTGGCGCTTCCAGTACTGCGTGCGCCCGTTCGGCTCCGTGGAGGGCGAGGCGGGCGGCACCCACACGGTGACGGTGACGACGGCGGCCGATGCGGGGTCTGGCGGGTCCTCAAACGAGACACAGGTCACGGACCTCGCCGCGATCCACTGCGATTTCTATTACCTGGACCTCGACGCGCTGCAGGCGGTTGCGGACGAGCTCTCGGCGCATCAGATGAGCTTCTCGTCGTTTAGCGGGAAGGGCATCGACGCGACGGTCGAGGCGGACGTGGACGGCTGGGCCATGGTGGGCGTGCCCTACGAGGACGGCTGGACCGTGACGGTCAACGGCCAGGAGGTCCAGACCTCGCAGGCCTTTGGCGACGCGCTGACCCTCGTGCCGGTGACGGCGGGTAAGAACACGATCCGCATGCGCTTCGTGAGCCCGGGGTTCTATGCGGGCTGTGCGGTTTCGGCGGCGAGCGCGGCGGGGCTTCTTGTGTGGGGCGCCGTCCGCCGGCGCCGGTGGACGCGCGGCGAGGCGCGCCTTGCGGCGAGCGGGGCCGCTAAGGGCTAGGCGCTGCCAGCGGGTCGGTGCATGGCCCCGGCGCCCCCATGCGAAGTCGGCGGCGGGCAGGTCGCCGCGGCTTGCGGCGAAAGCTCTTCTGCGGCCCACGGCCTTCTGCGCGCGCGACCCTCAGCGCGCTTGGGGCCGTCGACGGGCCGGTCGGCGCGGGCCTGCCCGGCCGGGACTCTCGCCGATGAATGCGGGCCGAATCGACGC
>CAVDQW010000161.1:0-3640 GCA_963610995.1 bacterium
TCAACGCCCTCATGGTCCAATACAGCGTCGAAAGCGCCTTGACCTGGGCGTCATTCAACGGAAAGACAAGTTCCTCGTCATTGGAGAAATCACAGGAGCTAGGCATTGCCGCTCTCCTTTCTGGATCGGGCCTCGGCATCGTCGTTATAGGCGTCGACGATGCGCGCCACGAGCGTGTGCCGGACGATGTCGTTGCGGTCAAGGTCGACGAAGTCGATGTCGGGGACACCGGTGAGCACGCGGCGAGCATGGTCGAGGCCCGAGGCGCCCTTGAGGTCCTTCTGCGACGCGTCGCCGGTGACCACGAACTTGGAGTTGAAGCCAAGGCGGGTGAGGAACATCTTCATCTGCTCAGGCGTCGTGTTCTGCGCCTCGTCGAGGATGACGAACGCGTCGTTCATCGTGCGGCCGCGCATAAAGGCCAGAGGCGCGATCTCAATGACGCCCTGCTCAATAAGGGAGTTCCCGCGCTCCATGTCCGTCATGTCGAAGAGCGCGTCGTAGAGCGGGCGCACGTACGGGTCGAGCTTCTCCTGGAGCGTGCCGGGCAAGAACCCGAGAGACTCGCCGGCCTCGACCACGGGACGGGCGAGCACGATCCGCCCGACCTCTTTGCGCTTGAGAGCAGCCACGGCCATGGCCATGGCCAGGTACGTCTTACCGGTGCCGGCCGGCCCGATGCCGAACGTGATCGTGTTGCGGCGGATGGAGTCGACGTAGCGCTTCTGTCCCGCCGTCTTGGGCCTGAGCGCCCGGCCGCGATACGTGAGGAGCACGTCCTCTGCGAGCACATCCATGCGGGAGGCCCCGTGACGGACGCGGTCAACGAGCTGATCGACGTCCTCGGTGGTCAGGCCCTCGCCCGCCTCGACCGTGCGGATCATGCGCGAGAACACGCTGGTGACGAGCTCGACCTCGTCGGGGGCGCCGGCAAGGGAAATGTGGTTGCCGCGCACCGTGACCATGCAATCGAAAGCCGCCTCGACGCGCCTCAGCAACGCGTCGGCGGGCCCCATCAGCTCGGTCGGGTCTATGGAATCGGGAATAGTGAGGCGAACGTGCGTGGGCTCCATGCTCCTCCTGAGGTGTTTTTGGCTCGCGGGGCCTTGCCCGCTTTTCTTTTCTATTTATTCTATCGTAACTCCATGCCCCGTAAGCTGCGGTTTTAGTAACAGATGACCGCGCTGCGCCGCCATGTAGGTGAAGTCTGAAGCAATTCGCTGCTGTGGGTAATAGATTGTGCAAGCCTTTGTGCAACTAAACCCGCCCATAGGATATACTTGCAACAAGTAAAGCAATAAGCCCCGTCAAGCTCGGCGAAAGAGGCACTCATATGGGAACGAAGCAGTACAACCCCGAGGGACGTCACCGTATGGCCTTCTGGCTCTCCGACGAGGAGCACGAGCGCCTGCGCAAAATCGCCGAGGCGAACAACGCGACCATGTCGGCCCAAATCGCAACGTGGATCGCCGCATTCTCTGAGGAAACAGGCCGGCTCACCGAGGAAGGGGTGGCGACCTGCTGCGAGCCGAAGCTTGCAGAGGCCGTCACCGCGGCCGAGTCGCTCGACATGGTGTCGGCCGTCATCGACGGCGTCTATAACCGCTATTTCGCAGATGGCAAGGCCTTCGCGCCCGCGGCGGCCGAGCCCGCCCCCAAGCCGAAGCCCGCGAAGAAGAAGCGCAAGAAAACGACCGTCGAGGCCGTCAACGAGCTGCAGATGGCGCTGCAGTTCTAGGCGAATCAAACAAACAAGTGCGCAGAGAAGGGGCTTCGCCTACAGCGAGGCCCCTATCAATGTGCCGTCCTCGCGCATGTCGGCGAGCCTCACCGGCAGCAGCGTGTCGATCGGCACCGACGGGTCCACCTCGACGTCGAACAGGCCTCCCGAGACGCCCCTCCCCGGATATTGAACGAGCACCAGGTCGTCTGTGCCAACATGGCGAGACGCCTCCTCAACGCGCATGCGAGAGGCGAGCTCATGGGCCCGGCGCGACCGCTCCGCCATGACCTTCGGCTCCACCTGGCAGTCCCATGCGGCCGCCGGCGTGCCCGGGCGGCGCGAGTAGCGGAAGATGTGCATCTTGGCGAAGCGCATGCGCTCGCAGAACTCGAGCGACTCCTCGAACTGCTCATCCGTCTCGCCGGGGAACCCGACGATCAGGTCGGTGCCGAGCGCGATGCCCGGTAACAGCGACCGTGCCTGTTCGCAAGCTCGGGCGAACAGGTCGGTCCTGTAGACGCGGGCCATGCGGCGAAGCGTCTCGTCACAGCCCGACTGAAGGCAGATGTGAAGGAAAGGCGCGACGCGTGAGCCGGCGGCGGCCATAGCGCCGAGAAGCGATTCGTCCACATCGGGCGGCTCAATGGAAGAGAGCCGCAGGCGCTCCACGCCCGTCTCGGCCAGCACGTGATCGATGAGGCCCGGGAGCGCCATCTCTCCCCCATCGGCAGGCCAGCGATAGTCACCGAGGTTGATGCCGGTGAGCACCACCTCATGGGCGCCGCGGGCCATAGCCGCGCGGACCTCGTCCACGATACCCGCGGGGTCGAACGACCGAGCGGCGCCGCGGGCCTTCCAGATGATGCAGTAGGTGCAACGGTTGTCGCAACCGTCCTGCACCTGGACGCCGGGACGGGTTCGCCCGGTGGGGGTAACCGAACCGGACTCGGGCGCCCCCGCAGCGTCGCATGAGCCGAATCGCTCGATGACATAGTCCGCGACCTCGCGTTTATTGGCAACGACGCGGACGTTGTCGGCAAGGGCGGAGAGCTCATCGGCAAAGAGGGAGGCCACGCACCCGGTAGCCACGACGAGAGGCGCCTGCGGCCGGGAAGCGGCATGGCGGATCGCCTTGCGCGTCTTGGCCTCCGCCTCGCCCGTCACGGCGCAGGTGTTGATGACGATGACGTCCGCATCGCCCTCGCCGGTAAGGACGTGTCCTGCGGCCTCGAGTTTATTCGCGATTGAATCGAGCTCGACGCGGTTCACGCGGCACCCGAGGTTCACCAGGGCGACGTTTGCCGAGCCGTCGGGGCAGCTCACTTCTTCTTACCCTTGAACGGGTTCTTGGGCGCTTTCCACTTGCCGTCGGCCTCGCCGTCAGAATCGTCGTCGCCCGAGGCCGCAGGGCCCCCGGCAGCAAGAGATCGCTCGGCCTCGAGGGCGCTGATCGCGAGGAGCTGCGCCTTGGTGAGGTCGGTCGGCGTCTCGACCTGGACGACCGCCACGAGGTTGCCGCGGGCGATCATGCCCATGCGCGGCATGCCGCGGCGCTCGACGACGACCTGCTGGCCGAACTGGCAGCCGGCAGGCACCTCGATCGTCGCCTGCTCGCCTTCGAGGATGCCGTCGATCACCACCGTAGTGCCGAGAATCGCCTGGAGCGAATCGACCTTCACGGTGCAATACAGGTCGTCTCCCTGGCGCTCGAAACGCTCGGATGCCTTGATGTCGACGCTCACGACGAGGTTGCCGCACGCATCGCCGCGAAGGCCCGCCTCGCCCTTGCCCTCGACGCTCACGGTCTGGCCGGAGTGGATGCCCGCGGGGATCTTGACCTCGACCTTCTCGCGGGACGGTGTGCGGCCCTGGCCCTCGCACGTCTCGCAGGGGTGGTCGATGACCTGCCCCGAGCCG
>CAVDQW010000162.1:0-13943 GCA_963610995.1 bacterium
TCTCTGCTCACCGCGAGCGCCGAGGGGAGCCTGCGGCTCGTCGTCCCGGCGGAGGACGTCGAGACGTCCGCCGATGCGCAGGCGCCGACTCAGGTGGAAGCGGTCCCGGCAACCGAGGGCGGTGATGCCCAATGAGCGGAAAGTGGCTTGCGTGCTGCGGCGACGCGTCGCGCGAAGACATGGCGCCCGCCTTGGCCGCGCTTGGGGCATCAAATGGCTTTGAGTTCGTGAGAGACCCCGATGACCTGCGGCGCATTGCTGGTCAGGACCCTGGCTGCTATTCAGCCGCGGTGGGTGCGGGCATTGAGGGCGTCTCGTCGGTGAACCTTGCCGCCGCGCTGGCCGCAGACGGCGATTTTCTCCAGGTGGTGCTCGTGGAGAGAGAAGCCTCGGGGTCGCTCAGGTCGAGGGCTGCGCGGGCTGGGGTCGAAGCCGTGGTCGATCCGGCCGACTTGCCGAGCGGGGCCGCCCGCGCCGCGGTGCCGATGGTCTCGCCGGAGCCCGCCGCGCCTTCCGCTGCCGGTGAGGCCGCGACGGGTGCGGAAGGCACCCTCCCCGCGGCGCCGTCGCGTCTGCCCTCCAGGGACGCGCGGGACCGTCCGCGCGTCGTGCCCGGGCCTCCTCAGGTAAAGGGGCGAGCTCCGGTGGTCGTGCTGTGCTCGGGCAGGGGCGGCGTCGGCAAGACGTGCCTCACTGCGGCGCTCGCCGTCGCGGCGGCCGGCTGGGGGCTCAAGGTGTGCGCGCTGGACCTCGACCTCTCGTGCGGCAACCTTTACAGCTGCTTTGGCTTGCCCGAGGGGTTTGACCTGGCCCGCATTGCCGCGGACGGCGCGGTGGCGGACGACCGGGCAGGCGTGCAGGCGTGCGAGGGCGTGCGCCTCCTCGGCCCCTGCTCTCGCCCAGAGCTCTCCGAGGAGGTCATGCCGGCTATCGAGAGCCTTATTTGTGCTGCGACGTCGACGAGCGATCTTGTGCTCATCGACACGTCGACCACGTTTACCGACGGGACGGCGCAGGCGGTGCAACTCGCGGACCGGGTGCTCGTCGTGTCCGACGGCGGGCCGGGTTCCGCGGCGGCGACGGCACGGACGAGCAGCCTGGCGGTTCGCCTCGGTGTGGCGCGGACGAGGCTCGCACGGCTCGAGAACCGCTCGAGCCCCCGTGGGCGCATGGGAGGGGTGTCCGTGGAGGTGGGGCTCGAGGCTGCGAGGACCTTCTCGGTGGTCGAGGGCGGCGACGAGGCCTGCGAGCTCTTCGCGGCCGGCCGGGCGGCGGAGCTGTTCGACCTCGGGCTGCCGCTTGCGGACTCGGCGGCGTCGGTTTTGGCGCAGGTTTTGGCGGAGCTGGGGCAGCTGCCCGATTGCGACGCGGCGCGCAAGGCCCTTGAGGCGGCGTCGCCGCGCAAGAGGTCGTTCTTCGGCAGGAGGAGGGAGGCGAAGACCGCATGAGCGTTTTGGAGAGGGTGAGGGAGGCCGAGGCTTCCCAGGGAGTCGGGGACGCCTCGGCGGAGCAGAGGGCGGAGGACCTTCGCTGTGCCCGTGAGCAGCTCAAACGTGACTTGATCAAGCGCCTGGGCCTGGCGACCATCGCGGCAATGCTCGGCGAGGACGACGAGGCGCGCCCGCGCGCCGAGCTTGCGGTCGCCCTCGAGGCGATCCTGAACACGGGCGGCTACGAGGCGCTCGCCAAGGCCGAGCGCGCCCGCCTTGTGCGCGAGGTCGTCGACGAGGTGTGCGGCTTGGGGCCCATCCAAGGGCTTCTCGACGACCCCGACGTGACCGAGGTCATGATCAACGGCACGGAGTCGCTCTTCTACGAGAAGGGCGGCGAGCTGATCCAGGCCGAGGCTTCCTTCGACTCGCCGGAACAGATCACCATCGCCATCGACCGCATCCTGGCCCCGCTGGGCCGGCGCCTCGACCGCTCGAGCCCGCTGGTCAACGCGCGACTCGCCAACGGCGACCGCGTGAACGCGGTGGCTCGCCCCGTGGCCATCGACGGCCCCTCGGTGACCATCAGAAAGTTCACCGATTCCATCCGCTCGCTTGCCACGTTGGAGGAGCTCGGCGCCCTACCGCATTGGTATGCGCGGCTGCTGAGCTGGGCTGTTTATTGCCGCAAGAGCATCGCCGTGTCGGGCGGCACGGGTTCGGGCAAGACAACCCTGCTCAACGCCCTGTCGTGCGAGATCCCGGTGGGCGAGCGCATCGTGACCATCGAGGACTCCGCCGAGCTGCGCTTCGACGCGCATCCCAACGTGGTGAGGCTCGAGGCCCAGGACGCCTCCATCGAGGGGCTGGGAGCGGTGACCATCCGCGATTTGGTGAAGAACGCGCTGCGCATGCGCCCTGACCGCATCGTCGTCGGCGAGGTGCGCGGCGAGGAGGCCATCGACATGCTGCAGGCCATGAATACCGGACACGACGGGAGTTTGACTACGTTGCATGCCGGTACCCCGGAGGAGACGGTGATGCGCCTGGTGCTCATGGCGCGCTTCGGCATGGACCTGCCGCCCGAGCTCATCGAGGAGCAGGTCTCGACGGCGCTCGACCTCATCGTGATGTCGCGCAGGCTCAAGGACGGCAAGCGCGCGATCACGGAGCTTGCCGAGGTGAGCCGCCGCGAGGACGGCCGGGTGGGCCTTGTGACCTGCGTGGATTATCGCTTGCGCGACCGCAGCTGGGGCCTCGTGCGCGAGCCGGGGTTCCTGGCCGATGCCGTCGACTGCGGGCTTTTGGCGGAAGGGGAGGTGGAGGCATGGAGGCGGTCCTGCTCGCATCGATAGGGGCGTGCTCCGCGGCGGCGGCCTTTGAGGCGCTGGACGACGGCGGCGACGGCCCTTCACGAGCCCGAATCGAGAGGGCCGGCAGGCTTTGTCTGCGCGCGGGGAGAGACTCGCTCGTAAGGCTGGCCGGAAGCCGCCTCGTTGCCCGGCTCCTGGGCAACGACAGCTGGCGCGAGTGCGCCTCGGCGCTGGCCTTACGCGCGCAAGCCGAGGACATCGACGTGGACGAGCCGCTGGTATGCGCGTCGATGATCGTGGCGGTCCCGGTGGCGGGCCTGGCGCTCAGCGCCCTGTTCGCGACGTGGCTGTGCCTGCCGCTGAGCGTGGCCGCGCTCATCGTCGGCGTCCCCGCGGCAGCGGCGCACACGCGCGACGCGCGGAGGAAGGAGATGGCCGAGGCGATGCCGGCGGTCTTCCGCACGCTCGCGGTGGCGATGGGCGCCGGTATGACGCTCGTGCAGGCGGCGGAGTACGCCGGCACCCACGTGGGCGGGCCGGTCGGCGAGGCGTTCGCGCGCCTCGGGCTGCGCCTGCGGTGCGGGACGGCGACCGAGCCCGCGCTCGAGGCGCTGACCGAGGAGCTGCCGGCGCCCGGTGTGGGCCTTCTTGCCGCGGCACTCACCATCTCGCACCGCACGGGCAGCCCCCTTCGCGGGCTCTTCCAGCGCTCTGCTCGCTTGGTGGAGCGGCAAGGGGAGTTCGAGCGTCTGCTTGCGGTAAAGACGGCGCAGGTCAGGCTGTCGGTGAGGGTGGTGTGCCTCTTGCCTGCGGTTATGGTCGCCATTCTCGCCACCATCTCGCCGGACTTCCAAAAGGGGCTCGGGACGCCGGCGGGCATCAGCTGCGTCTGCGCCGCCGCGCTGCTCGACAGCCTGGCGGTATTCATTATCCGCAGGCTTGTGTCGCGGGTGCTGTGATGAGCGCCCTGACGATCGGTCTCGCGGCGGCGGCGTCGCTCGCCGCGGGCGGGACGTGCGCGGTGTTCGCCGAGGCGGGGCCGGCGGTGGAGACCCATAACGGTCGGCTCGACGAGCTCGTCGGCGCGATCGCGGCGTCCGGCGCCGCTCGGCGCATCAGGGCGCAGGAGGACCGGGCGAAGGCGAGAAGGGAATGCGCCGAGCTCATGCCCGTGATGATCGACGTGGTGACGCTCGGGCTCGCGGCGGGCCTCTCGTTCGACGCGTCGCTGGAGCTGTACTGCGAGCGCTACGACGACCCGCTTTCCGACGCCCTCGGCCAAGCCATGCTCTCGTGGCGCGTCGGGGCGGCCAGCAGGGGGGAGGCCCTCGAGAACGCTGCGCGCGACCTGGGGCTCGCCTCGCTCTCGCGCTTCGGCTCGGTCGTCAGCGAGGCGCTGGCGTTCGGCTCGCCCCTCGCGGAGTCGCTCGAGCGCCAGGCGCAGGTGATCCGCGACGAGCAACGAAGTCGCGTCGAGGAGGAAATCGAGCGAGTGCCGGTCAAGATGCTCATCCCGCTGGGGACGCTCATCGTGCCGGCGATGCTGCTCGCCATCCTGGGGCCGCTTCTGGGCTCCGCGCTTGTTCTGGGATAAGGCCGCGGTTGCGGCAAAACATAAAAGGAGAAAGGAACAACTATGGGTTTCGGAAACAAGGCGCAGCTCGGCTGCTGTGGGCTCGAGTGGAAGGTGCGCGACCTGCTCCGCAACGAGGACGGCCAGGGCACAACGGAGTACGCGATTCTGGTCGGAGTGCTCGTGGTCATCGCCATCATCGCCATCGTGGCGTTCAGGGGAAAGGTGAGCGAGCTCTGGAGCGCCATCAGCGACGGCATCAACTCGCTGTGAGGCGCGTCTCCTCTGCGCGCGCGGCTGTGGCAGTCACGGTCCTGTGCGTTGCCGCGGCGCTGTCGCTCTGGGCGGCTGCGCTGCGGCAACGGCAGCCCGCACCAGCTGTCGATTCAACGCTTGAGCAGGGAATTCGCGAGCAGCTTGATTCGGTTCCGGAGGTCGACGCCGAATCCGAGGCGGTCGCTTCGCGGCTTTTGGGATCGTCGGGGCCGACGGTGCGCACAAGCGGCGCGGGCGTCGCCGACGAGGCAGGCGCGGTTCTCCAGGAATATGCCGAAAGGTCCGACTGCGTGCTCGGCCGCGCGGGTTATCTCGGCCTGGCCGGCGACTCGTGGGCTTGTTTGGCCTGCGGCGGCGATTGGGCGGAGGTGTGCGTCGTGACGGGGTCGGGGGACGAGGGAAGCGAGGTCAGGACATGGAGGATCACGAGCTCAGAGGTCGAGCGCTTGGGCGTTGGCTGAGCGGTCGCGACGGTCAGTCGACTACCGAGTTCCTGCTCGTCGCGATGGCGCTCGCTGCCATGGCGGCGGGGCTCGCCGCAATGTGGCACGCGGCGGAATCGGGGCGGCTTCTCGCTCTGGCGACCGATGCCGCCTCGCACAGCACGGAGTCCGGCGTGGTCTCGCTGCTCAAGGACTTGGCGGGGTACTGATCATGTTTTTGCTGGTAAAGAGATGCGTTCGTGACATGCGCGGCCAAGCGAGCGTCGAGGCGGCCATGCTCATCCCCTCGCTTTTGGTCGTCGTCGCCCTGCTCGTGCAGCCGGTGTGCCTGCTGTACACGAGGTCGGTCATGTCGTCCGCCGCCGCCGAGGCCGCCCGTCTCGCCGCCACGGCGTCCTCGTCCGATGAGGTGACCGCCTTCGTCAAGCGCCGGCTCAAGGCGGTGCCCGAGGTCAACGTGTTCCATTCGGGCGGGGAGGGCGACTGGTCGGTCTCGGTCAGCGGTGCCGGGACGGCGAAGCCGAAGGTTCAGATAGAGGGCCATGCGAGGCCGCTGCCGCTCATGGCCGCTATTTCCGGCGCCATAGCCGGGTCCGACGGGTCCGGCGTGGTGCTCAAGGTGTCGAAGGAGGTGAACGCGCGTGCGAGCTGGGTCGAGGGAAAGTACTCGGATTGGGTCGGCATGTGGAAATAAGGGCGCTGCCTCGGTCTCTCACGCGCCGCTGGCGTCGGGCGCAGCGTCGCCCGTGCTGTCTGGACTATACGAGCCTGTCTCGGGCGCCGGCCGCGGCGATGACTTTGCCGAAGCGGGGCGCCTCGGCGTAAGCCCTGTCGGCGGGGTAACACTTGCACCAAGGCTTGCACCAAGGCGCCCTGCGATGACGGACTCGTCCAACGCGGCATGCCCTTCCGCTGGCGCCGACCATGCTACGGGCCCGTCTATCGGCGCTTTTATCGACAACGAGGGCGGATACACCACCGTTGCCATGGCGATCGCCCTCTTGTTGAGCCTCGCGCTCGTGTTCTCGGCGGCGTCGGCGCATTGGGTGGCTTCTCGCTCCGCAGAGGTGCAGGAGGTCGCCGACGCCGCGGCGATGGCGGGGTCCAACGCCGTGGCCGCCTACACGACCGTGGCGCAGACGCTCGACGCCTGCGTCCTCTCGATGGGCCTCACGGGCATCGTCGTCTGCGGAGCGGGGTTCGTCGCCTCCTGCGTGCCCGCGCTCGCCGCCATGGGCGCAAAGCTCACTACCTCGGGGACCCAGATCCTCGACGCGCGCCGCGACTTCGCCAAAAGCGCGGCCACCGGCCTTAAGAAGCTCGAGTCGGCGCTGCCGGCCATCGTCGTGGCCAACTCCGCCTCGTGCGTCCTCGCCAATTCCGAGGAGGGCCTGTCGTACGGCGGCTGCGCCGTGCCGTACCCGCAGCAGTCGCAGTCGGACTTCTCGGCCATCGAGGCCGATGTGGACACCTCCTCGGCAGAGGGGCTCTCCGAGCAGATGCGCAGCCTCGCGGCGCAGGAGAAGGCCGCTAGGGACGCCGCCGACAAGGCCAAGGAGCGTGGCTGGCGCGCGGATTGCGGGAACAACCCGTCTTACTGCATGTACCAGCGGGCATCGTCGCTCGCCGGGCTCGGCGACGGCGACAACCCCTATTACGCGACGGTCGATTCCTGGAGCTTCGGGGCGCCGCTCGCGAGGGCTCGCGCCTATTACGCGGCGAGGCTCGCGTCGTGCGACGTCTCCGGCTCGAACGGCGAGGAGCTGACCGACTCTGCCTGCTTGCGGGCCTTCTACGAGTACGCGCTCGGCAAGGTCCGGGAGGGGTCGTATTCCGAGGCGGCGGACGGGGCGGTGAGCATCGATCTGCCCAGCTTGCCGCACAACACGGCCGAGACGCGCGAGACCACGCTCTACACCGACTGCGTGTGGCCGTGCACCTCGGAGGAGACGGGCAGCGTGCTCCACTCGTCGCTGGCCTGCCCCGGGGCGACGGGCGGGTATGCGGGCGACGCCTCGCTCGCCGACCTCGAGGCCGGCGGCGTGGCTCTCTGCGAGGAATGCCGCATGAGCGCGACGAACATGGGCAAAGCTGCCGCGGCCTCCACTTCCATCGAGAACGGCTTCGAGCACTGGTGGCGCGAGGTGGTTGAGGCTTCCAAGGACTACCAGGAGGCCAAGAACCGCGAGGTGGAGGCCAAGAAGAACCTGAAGCAGAAGGCCTCGGAGGGCGCCGACCTGTTCAAGAAGGCGATCGACGCGCTCACGGTCGTGCGTCCCAAGCTCTGCCCGCCCGGCGCGTACGGGTGCGTTGCCGTGGTCGTGAGAGGCTCCGGCACGGCCGTCCCCTCGGAGCTCACGGCGTCGTTCATCTCGTCGGCCGACCTCCCAGCCGGCGCCGCCATATCCGCCGCGGCGCTCGCGCCCGATTCCTCCACGGCCGAGAACAACATCCTGGCGAGCTTCTTCGACGGTCTTGCTGCAAACGAATCGCTGGTGGGAGGCCTACTCGACGGCGTTGCGACCCTTTGGGGGAAGCTGCTCGTGGGGTACGGGTCGGCCTACGGGTCCATCGCCGATGCCGGCGGCGGGTTCCTCGACAAACTCGATGGCGTGCTCGGCGGCTCGGTCGGGTCGTGGCTCAAGGGGAAGCTCTCGTCCGTTATGAAGGCCACGGGCCTGGAGCCGGCGGACATGCGCCTTAAGAAGCCCGTGCTCACCAACACGAACAACGTTCTCTCAAAGGCGGGCTACGACCGCGCCTCGACCGTTCGCTCCCTTATCAACTCGGTGCCCGAGTCGGGCAGCGCCGGCGACTACGTGCGCGCCCTCGGCCTATGGGCCATCGACGAGTTCGGCGAGGAGGAGTACACGGTGGCGGAGATCCCCGTGCCGGGGACGCAGATAAAGATTCCGCTCAAGGTCAACGTGAAGAAGCTGGTGAGCGCGCTATGAGAACGGTGGGAAGGCTCCTGCGGGGCGAGGAGGGCCAGATGACGGTCGAGCTCGCGGTGCTCATACCGCCGGCCATAATCGTGGCGCTCATCGCCTACAACCTGATGGGCTTCGTCGACGCCTGCGCCGCGTTCGACCGGCTCAGCCTCGATGCGGTGGTGGCCCACGGCGTGGCGCCCTCCGGCGCGCAGACCGAGGCGACGGGTGCGCCCGAGGTGCAGTCGGCCATAACCTCGGCCCTCGGGCGCGAGGAGGCCTGCGAGGTGAGCGTGAGAGTGGAGGACGTGGATTCCGGCGAGGCTTCGAGCGAGTTTGTCGTGTCTCCGCTGCTCAGACGCTTTGTTTGCAAGCTTACGTACAAGCCCTGGCCAAGTTCTGTGCGCATGCCGGGGATCACGCTCGATGCGCCCTTCGCGCTCGAGCACGAGCGCTCGCTCGTGGTGGACAGGTATCGGCCCGGGGTGGTGGTGTAGGTGGCTATGGCGAGGTTCGGAATCGACGAGAGACCCGGGGCGGCCGTGGAGGCGAGGGTCCTCAACTCCTGGGCGCAACGCCTGCGCGGCCTTCTGGGGACGGGGCCCGGCGCCGAGCCGGTGGTGCTCACGAGGTGCTCGTCGGTGCACACCTTCGGCATGACGTACGCGCTTGACGTGGCGTTTGTTGGCGAGACGGGAGAGGTGGTCGACGTGGTCAGGGGTTTGTCCCCGGGGAATGTGGTCTCGGATGCGCGCGCCTGGTGCGTGTTCGAGCGTCCGGCGGAGGAAGGGGATTGGCTAGCGGCGGGGGAGCATCTGTGGACAAGCGCCGTGTGGGGCGAAGGCGAGCCCCACGGCGAGATTGGAGTGCGCGATGGCAAGGTCGTTCGAGAAGAAGACGTGTCCAAGGTGTGGTCAGCTGCTCTACGCGGACATGACCGTCTGCTACGGATGCCTCTACGACTACACGAGAAAGGACAACGGACCCTCTGAGCTGGCCGTGGTTGAGCGGGCGGGCACATCGTCGGCGAATTGCGGCAATGAGGCCGCGCGGGCCGATCCGCACGACGGCGAGCTTCCTGCCGTTGAGGCGAAGGGGGCCGCGGCGAGCGCGGCGACGCCGGCTGGGACGGGCCCCGCCACGACACCGGTGCCTGCGCGCTCGTCAACGGCGCCTGCTGCGACGGCTGATTTCGACGATGAGGTCACGACCGTCCTCGACGCGCTGACGGCGGGGGAGAGGGCCCATGCGGTTTGGGTCAAGGCGGCGGGAGTCGATGTGCTCGTCCCCCTCGGAGACGCGGGCATCTCGGTCGGCAGAGGGTCGGGCAACACGGTCGTGCTGCACGACAAGTCCGTCTCGCGCAGGCATCTGCGCATCGCTCCTGCCAAAGGCGGCGCTGAGGTGCGCGACCTCGGCTCCACCAACCCCGCGCGATATCGAGGCCGTCCGCTCAGGCAATCCGTCCTGGTCGGGTGGGGAGAGGAGGTCGAGCTCGGCGGCGCTGTTCTCGCCATGTGCGAATAGCGCCCTTGAACAACTGTATAGTGGAGTATACAATCATGATGTGGTCAATCGCAAAGACGCCAGAGTTCGACAAATGGTTTCGCAGGTTGAAAGATGTGCGCGCAAAGCAGCGTGTTCATGTGTTGATTAGAACGGCTGGACTGCTCGGTTGCTTCCCCGATAGCAAACCTGTTGGGGAGGGTGTATATGAGGCAAGGCTGAACACGGGCCCTGGGTATCGGCTGTATTACGTGCTCAGAAACGAGGCGGTGCTTCTGCTGCTGATAGGCGGTGACAAAAGCAGCCAGAAGCGCGACATAGCAAAAGCGCGACAGCTCAACAAACGTTATGAGGAGTGGAGACCCCATGAGCCTGAAGAGTAAGCCGGAACCCAGCCTTTGGGACTCGGTGGATTACCTGCAGACGGAGGAGGACTGCGCCGAGTATCTGAACGCGGCGCTCGAATACGGCGATCTCGAAGTGCTCAACCTTGCCCTGGGCGATATAGCGCGAGCGCGCGGGATGACCAAAATGTCGAGAGAGACCGGTATTAGTCGAGATGGACTGTACAAGGCTTTCTCTGGTGCCGGCAATCCGACCTTCCAGACGGTCACGAGGCTGCTCGCCGCGCTGGGCCTCAGGCTCCGCGTGGAGGCGTGCGACCCCGCAAAGGCCCAGAGCGCCTAGTCGCTCTGCTATGCTCGGCGCAACATTTGAATTTCAGCCTTCGCACAGATGGAGCCTCCCGTGGTTGTTCGGGCGCGTCGTACGTTTTCCCATAGTTTCCTGCTCGCTCTGCTCGTCGCCGTCTTCGTGACCCTTGCCGCGGCGCCGGCCTCGGCTTTCGCGCGCGAGTTCTCGATCACCAAGGTGGACATCGACGCCACGGTGACCTCCGACGGCGCGCTGCAAGTCGAGGAATCGCGCACCTTCGATTTCGACGGCAGCTTCAACGGCGTCTATTGGGAGCTCCCGAGCGGGCTCAACACGTCGAACGGCAAGTACGTGAAGCTCAACATTCTCGCCGCGGGCGAGGGCACGGCCTCGGACCTCTCGTCGTTCGCGGAGTCCGACTCCGGCGGCGATAACACGTACTCCGTGAGCGACGGCTCGAGCATCACCACGCTCAAGATCTATTCCGCCCATGCGGACGAGTCCGTCACCTTCACCATTGTTTACGAGGCCACGGGCATCGTCACGCGCTGGCAGGACACCGGAGAGCTCTACTGGAAGTTCGTCTCGGACGGCTGGGACGTCGAGTCGCAGAACGTGACCTGCACGTTGCACCTGCCCGTCGCTGCGAGCGAGTCCGTGAGCGCCGGCGACAACGTCCGCGCCTGGGGCCACGGGCCGCTCGACGCGAGCGTCTCCTTCAGCGGCGACGACGTGGTCTTCTCGGTGCCCGGCGTGGGAACCTCCGAGTACGCCGAGATGCGCGTGATGTTCCCGACGTCGTGGATCTCCGCCTGCGAGGAATCCTCGATGTCGCGCGCCTCGACCATCCTGTCCGAGGAGCAGCAATGGGCCGACGAGGCCAATGAGAAGCGTGCCGCCGCCCGGCGCAACACCGCGTTCGCCGTCGGTGTCCCCAGTGCGCTCGCCGTCATATCGGCGGCGTTCGCCGTGCTTGTGCGCCGCAGGTACAACAAACAGGCCGCGCCTAAGTTCCAGGACCCCTACTTCCGCGACGTGCCCACCGACGATCACCCCGCGGTTCTGGGCGCCTTGTACCATAACGGCCAAGCCGGGGCGGAGGAGCTCACCGCCACGCTCATGCGCCTCACTGACTCCGGCGTTGTCCGCCTGGACAAGGTGACCACCTCCAAGCAGGGCCTCGTGGGAACGAAGACCAGGTCGGATTTCCAGGTGACCAAGCTCAAGAACATCACCAAGGTGGATCCCGAGGCGAGGCGCGCGGGCGAGCCTCTCGCCATCGATTTCGAGGTCTGCCGGTTCCTCTTCGGCACCGTGGCGCTCAAAGACGACGAGCCCGGAGACACGGTGCTCCTCTCGGAGTTCAAGAGAATGGCCAAGAGCGAGCCCTCCGATTACGAGGAGGGCTGGAACGCGTGGTCGCTCATGGCGTCCAAGCGCTATGAGGACCGCTTTACCAAGGGCGTCGCGGCCGCGAAGGGCAAGACCCTGCTCATCGTCCTCGGCATCATCGATCTTATCGCCGCGGCTTTCTCGCTCGTGGGCCTCATCTTTCTTGATGCGCCCCTTGTGCTGGTGATCGCGGTCCCCGCTTTCCTTGTGGCCGCGGGGTGCTTCGCGTTCTCCCGCGCCGTCGGTATGAAGAAGCTCAACCGCGACGGCATCGAGACCAAGGCCAAGCTCGTGGCCCTTCGTCGCTGGCTCTGCGAGTTCACCAAGCTCGACGAGGCGGTGCCCACCGACGTGGCGCTCTGGAACCGATTGCTCGTCATGGCCGTCGTGCTGGGCGTGTCAAAGGAAGTCATCAAGCAGCTCGAGGTCGCGGTGCCGGACCTCATGGACGATCCGTACTTCATGCCGTGCTACGGCTGGTGCTGCTACGGGCCCGGACACCACGAGCCCCCGTGCGCCGCCTTCGCAAGCGGCATGGCCTCCGCCCACCAGGTGTCCGCCGCCGCGCTCGCGGCGTCCTCCGACAGCTCGGGCGCAGGTGCAGGCGGCGGCTTCTCCGGCGGCGGCGGAGGCGGCTTCGGCGGCGGAGGCGGAGGCGGGGCTTTCTAGCCGCTCGGCGCGATTCCGGCTGTTCCGCCTACGGTGGGAACCATCTCGAGTACAGCACCTCTATCCTCATCAGAGAGATCGATGCCTTCCACTGCCTCACTTGCGACCACTATTTCCGTCGCTACGAGACGCCCGAAGGAGGCGCGAGCGGCGGTTGGTAGGTCCGTCTCCCGCGACACGCAACCGTTACAAAAAACTCGGTCCGCCAGCTGGCCGTTTGGCGTAAAGTAATACTCAAACCGAATAGCGCACCTAAACCGATGAGACGGAAAGTAGGCGCCAGCGCACGATGAGCGAGCCCGGGACGGTGAGAGCCGGGAGGTAAGCGGGACGTCGAATGGGCCGTCGAGGGCGCACCAAAAGCAAGGCTGCTAAGCCCGGCGAGTAGGCTGCGACGTGCAGGTTCACGTTAGTAACCAGGGGCGTGGAGGCGCTCCGCAAAAAGGGCACGGCTCTTCGTGGCTGTGAACCAAGGTGGCACCGCGGGTTCAAACTCTGAGCTCGTCCTTGGCAAGAATCATCAGCTGAGGACGAGCTATTTTTATGCTCTTCTCACGAGTCTTTAGGGAGGGTTTATGACAAACGAAGCGCAGGTCAGCAAGGGCGCGGCGGCCGTCGCCCCGACGCTTAGCGAGGTCGCGGCCATCGCCGCGGCCGACCCCACGCTGCGCCGCGTCCCCATCAAGCGCGAGCTCATGGCCGACGCCTTCACCACCATCGAGGCCATGCGCCGTGTGCGCGCCGTCTCCAACCACTGCTTCCTCTTTGAGTCCGCCGAGGCTGACGCCCGTTGGGGCCGCTACAGCTTCCTGGGCTTCTCGCCGTCGGTGGAGCTTGTCTGCGTGAACGGCGAGCTCACGGTGACCACGAACGTCGAGGGGGAGAACCCCGAGGTCATCCGCGCCCAGGTCGAGCACCCCGGCTACGCGCTGCGCGAGCTTATCGCGCGCCACAAGTCCCCGCAACTGGAGGGCTTTCCGCCCTTTGCCGGCGGCCTGGTGGGCTACTTCTCCTACGACTACCTCAAGTACGCCGAGCCCACGCTTCGTCGCGAGGGCATGGCGCGCGAGGACTTCCTCGACGTCGACCTCATGGTCTTCGACCGCGTGATCTGCTTCGACTCGTATCGCCAGAAGGTCGTGCTGGTTGCCTCCGTCGACGTGAGCGACCCCGCGGACGCCGCCATGGCCGCGGCCTACGACGCTGCCGTCGCCGAGCTCGACCACATGCAACAGATTCTGACCGCAGGCGAGAAGTACGACTTCGCGCCGCTGCACCTTAAGCGCGACCTCGCGCCCGTCTACGACCAGGCCCGCTACGAGCAGATGGTCCGCACGGCGCAGGAGCACATCCACGAGGGCGACATCTTCCAGGTGGTGCTCTCCGACCCCATCACGGCGCCCGCCGAGGGCAGCCTCTTCGACGTCTACCGCACGCTTCGCTGCACGAACCCCTCGCCCTACATGGTCTTCATGACCTCCGACGACGTGGAGCTTGCCGCCGCGAGCCCGGAGACCCTGGCCAAGCTGGAGAACGGCAAGCTCTTTACCTACCCCTTGGCCGGCACCCGCCCGCGTGGCAAGACGCCCGAGGAGGACGCGGAGCTCGAGCGCGGGCTTCTCGCCGACGAGAAGGAGCTCGCCGAGCACAACATGCTGGTTGACCTGGGACGCAATGACATCGGTCGCGTGGCGGCCCTTGGCAGCGTGAAGGTCGAGAGCTACCACAACGTGCTGCGCTTCAGCCACGTCATGCAC
>CAVDQW010000163.1:0-4249 GCA_963610995.1 bacterium
AGTCCCTTGCGGCGTAGTCCTTATTTAGGCCGTCCAAGTTTTGGGGTGCAGTTCAGGGAGTCACCTCCGGGGCTTTTTTCTTTGCTGCGCGACCGACAATGTGGGGGCCGCAGCAATGCAGGCGGGACAGCGCCGCTAGCTCCTGCGGTAGGCGTCGAAGGGCCCGCCGCACACGGCGCACGAGCGGCGACCGACCACCTTGGGCGTCCCCGCCGCCTTCTTGCCGGCCGCAAGGCACTCCGGGCAGGTCTTGACGTTGCGGGTGGACGAGTCGTGGGTCGCGCCCTCCCCCGGAGAGAAGGCCTTGCCGCAGACCATGCAGGCCCTCGGCGTCGCCGCCTCGGCGGCATGTATGCCGGTCCACAGCTCGCACCAGGCCATGGCCGCGCGCAGGCTCTCGGCGTCGTGCCACTCCGGGCATGAGGGCGAGTTGAGGAGCGCGACCAGCCTTCTCGGCACAGCGACCAGGTTCTCGGGCGAGAAGTTCGCCCGGTCGCGGTCCGCGAACACGATGTTGGTTCCGGGCGGCACCGGGCCGTGCTCGCGCTCCCAGATCGCGACGTGCTTCAGCTTCCAGTTGTCCTTAGCCGTGGGATCGATGGCGCGGTCCTCGACCTTGACGAGCACGTAGCCCTTGCACACCCGCTCATGCCCTATAGGCACCTTGGCGTTGCCAAGTCTCCGGCGACAGGATCGGCCGTTGTGCTGGCGCCACCACCTGACCTGTGTGTCGCTCAGCGCGAAGCCCCATCTCTCGGCGAAGCGCTCAGACAGCAGGGCCGTGCTGCACCCGTCGTCGTGCTCCTCCATCCAGGCCTGCATGTCCGGCCGCTCGCTCCACCGGACTCGAACCGTGGTCTTGGGGCATGTCCGGGCGGGTCCTCGCCTGATCCCAAGCTTGCTCGCCTCTTGCTGGACGGCTCTCGTCGAGACGGGCCGGAACAGCCGCGAGAACTCGCGCGCGCACCAGTCCCCGCTCTCGTTCGGGTAGTTCTCGGCGAGCCAAGCCTTCTCCTCCTCGGTCCAGGGCCTCATGAGAGAAGACCCTTCGGTACCTTCAGCTCCCCTCCGTCGATATCCGCCTTGGTTTTGGCAACGTCGAGCACGAACCGATGGTTCTCGATGATCGTCCCAGCTATCTCCTTGACGGCCTTGGCCCTCGCGATCTCCGCCTGGGCCGCGCCGGCGTCGGACATGTCCAGCGCCTGCAGCTTCTCCAGCTCCGCGAAGAGGGCGTCGGAGACGCCGCCGATGCCTGTCCTGCTCATGATTTCCCCTTTCTTCGGCATTGAGCGTAAGTGAGTTTTCAACATTTTCGACAATGCTGCTTTACCTGCGCGTATGCTGACTTTTCAACATGGTTTTCAACATTTGCCACTAGTAACAAGCAAGTCAACCTCACTTGTTCAAGCTAGTGGATCAACCTTACGGCGCACGCGCCGCGCTATGCGCGGGGCGCAGCGCGAGCGCCTAATGTCTATCTATCTATTTATTTATGTATTACTCCCGTAATACGACCGTATTACTCCCGTATACGACCGTATTACTCCCGTATAGGTCACTCCTTGCCCCACCGCCGGTTGACCGCCCTGACTCTCTGAGCGCGAGACGCCCCCGAGCGCAAGGCGTTCTTGTTCATCCGATCCGACCAGACCTTCTCGCCGTCGCTTGAGACGAGCCCCACGTCGGCCAAGAAGGCCAGGAACCCGGCCACATCCGCGGCATCCTCCATGTCGAGCGTCACGGCCAGGTTCTCGCGGTCGTTGTCGGTCGCTATCGGCAACGCGTGCCCCGGCTCTGAGGCGAGCGCCTCGCACAGCAGCCACCAGCGCCCGTAGCCCGCTGCGCCGAACCTGCGCATGACGCGGCGGCTCTTGGGGTCCGCCGCCGCGTCGGCGTCGTGGGGGAACCAGATCAGCGGCTCCATGGCAAGGCTCTCCGCATCAGTCACTCCCCCTCCTTAGAACGGGATGTCCTCGTCGTAAAGGGCGGGCTGAGAAGCCGTCTGCCTGGCGGGTGCGGCATACGCAGGTGTTTGCTGCTGGTAACCCTGCTGCGGGGCGTAGGCGGGCTGCTGTGACGTCTGGGGCGCTTTCACGGTCGCGCCCATGTACGCGGCAGCGGCTTCCGGGCTCATGAGGTCGACCTCCTCGGCGATCACCTCCAGCTTGGAGCGCCTCGCCCCGTCCTTCTCCCACGCCGAGTAGCGCAAGCGCCCCGAGACCGCCACTTTCGACCCCTTCGACAGCAGGCGCGACAGGGCTTCGGCCCTCTTGCCGAACACGACGCAGTCGACGAAGTTGGGGTAATCCTCCCACTCACCGGTCTGCTGGTTGCGACGACGGTCGTTGACGGCGACCCCGAAGTGCAGGATCTGCGTGCCGCTGCCCGTCGCGCGGAGCTCGGGGTCCCTCGTAAGGTTGCCCGAGATGGTCACTTGGTTGATGCTCATCTGTATTCTCCTTTGTCAGCTTCCAGTCCGTCCCCTAGGCAGCTCGCCCTCGCGCATTCGCTCGCGAAGAACTCCTCGCGGGTCGGCACCGTGGCGTAGCCCTCGAACTCGCGGGCGTGCCCGCAGTTCTCGCACCGCCGCCCGCGCGGCTCATGTGCGGTCATCTATCAGCCTTCCAGATCTTGTCGACCCTGTCGGCGAGCCTCGACGCCTCGTCGGCTTTCTCGCATGCCCTCTTGGTCAGGTCCGCGGCCTCGCGCAGCATCTCGCGCCTCAGCTCCTCATTCGGGGTGAGGATCGTCCCGACGAGCGCCAAGACGGCGTCGACCTGCAAGCCGATGGCGTTGAGCTTCTCGCTGACCGCCATCTCCGTGAGCTTCTGCTCCTCTGTCATCTCTTCTCCTCTCCGCGTGCGGCGCGCCAGCCTTGGATGCTGAGCATCGTGCTCAGGCCGGGGCTGCTGCGGTACTCGCGCCACCCGCTCATTCCGCCACCACCTCCGCGCCGCAAACGGGACAGTAGTTCGTGACGCTGCCCTTGTCCGTCCAGCCGAAGTAGCCGCAGCGCGTACAGCCGTAGAAGCCGCCGTAGC
Organism: bacterium; assembly: GCA_963610995.1. Taxonomy (GTDB): domain Bacteria; phylum Actinomycetota; class Coriobacteriia; order Coriobacteriales; family Atopobiaceae; genus Paratractidigestivibacter. Next base: position 3,045 of record CAVDQW010000163.1, read on the forward strand.
ACAGCGCCGCGTAGCACGTCGGGCGGTCGATGAGGTCGGCGAGGCGCATGACGTCCTCAGGGTCCGAAGACCCATCGAGATCTCCGGAATCGACGCCGAGGATGCTCAAGACCTCGGCGTCAAGGAGACACCCGGTGTTTTTGGCATCGGCGACAGCTTCTCGCAGGGATGCCGCCACCTCGCGGCGCTGGCCGTCGGTGATGACGCCGCTCATCGGCCGAACCTCACAGCGGCGTCGGCCTTCTCTTGCGCTCTCCCCCGAGCGGACGGCACCCCGTTGGGCACGGACCTCCCTCGTTTGTCGAACCAGAGCCCGCAGTCCGGGCACTTGACCTCGTTGACGCCGTGGCCCGGGACGACGGTCATCCAACCCACGCGCCCGCACCTAGTGCAGCGCAGGCGGTTGGTCGTCTCCCAGCCGGTCACCGCCTATCTCCCGTCGGCAGATTCATGTCGCGCGTGTAGGCTTCCAGCGCGCGGCTCACACAGTCAACGGCCTTCGTTAGGTCTTCTTTAGGCGCACTCTTCAAGGGGAAACGCCAGAGGTACTTGAAGGCGGTCACTGCCCAGTAGACGCAGGCGAGAGGGACGCTCCCGCCGTCGCGCGTCGCCTCCCATCCCGCGAGCATCGAGCGCATGGCTCGCGAGCAGCTGACGACGCCGTCGCCCCGGTAGTGCCCGGGGTTCTCGTCGGTCATGCCGAGTTCGACGCGGAGGTCGGAGTACCGGGTGTGCCACTTGGCAGCCGCCGCGATCTCGTTCCGGCTCGTCTCCTCTTCCAGCTCGTCGAGGAGGCGCTCGGCGTCTTCGAGCGGGATAACCACCTCCCGCTCGCCGAGATCGGACTGGTTATGCACGATGGCCCTGAGGCGGGCCGCGCCTTTGATCTCGGTCATTCAGCGGCCTCCTTCACGTCCTCGGCCTCGACCGCGTCCGGCATCTGGCCGAACACCTGATAGCCGTCCTCGTCGAGCACAACGGGGGCCTCGTCGCTTGAGACCGCCTGCGAAAGCTCCACCGAGCGCGGCAGCATCCCCCGGTTGAAGGCGCGGCGCAGCACGGTCTTTTCCGCCATCGCCTCGTAGTCGGTTACCCAAGGCCCGCTGTTCGCGGCCTTCGAGCGGCCCTTGACCTGGTCGATCTCCTTCTTGGACATAGCGAGGAACACCAGGCCGCCGTCCTTGAGGTTCGCGGAGACGTAGGCC
>CAVDQW010000164.1:0-23160 GCA_963610995.1 bacterium
TAAGTGTTCACATCGCTCAGAGCGTTCAAATCAATAATTGAAACAGCGCGATAAGGAGAGGAAACACAACACCCGTCGCCAGCGAGCAAAGGTAAGACGGGGGCGGCCCCTTCGTGGACAAGTGGGACAGGTCCTTTGTCCGCGATGGGGCTGACCCGCTCCATCCGCGATGGGACTGCCCCCGCGTCTTATTACAGCCAGCTCACGGAATCTTTGACGATGACCTTCGGCCGCAGGATGCGGGTGACGGAGGCCGCGCGGTCGGTCGAGTCGTCCTCGGCGAGGCGGGCGAACATGAGCTCCAGCGCCGACGCCGCGAGCTCGGACGAGTTCTGCTCGATGGAGGTGAGCGCCGGCTCAAAGAGCGTGTCGGCCGCGGAGTTGTCGTAGCTCACCACAGAGTAGTCGCGAGGAACGCGCAGGTCGTTGGCGTAAAGCAGCTTGAGCAGACCGAGCGCGATGTTGTCGGAGCTGGCGAATATCGCCGTGGCGTCCGACTTGAGGATGCCCTTGGCAGACTCGTACGCGTCGTCGATGTAGTAGGCCGTGTGGAACTCGAGCTCGGGGTCGGGGTCGACGCCGTGCTCGCGAAGCGCACGCTCGTAGCCGGCCATGCGCTCGAGGCCCGTCTTGGATTCCTTGTTGATGAGCGCCGCGATGCGCTCGTGGCCGCGCCCGAGCAGGTAAGAAGTGGCCAGGTAGCCGCCCTGTTCGTTGTTGAAGCCCACGTAGTCGCAGTCGAGGCCCTCGATGTGGCGGTCAACCATCACGTAGGGCACGGGCAGCTGCTCGAGGATAGACTTGAGCCCGCGCGCGTAGCGCAGCTCGTCGGCGACGACGATGAAGAGGCCGTCGACGCCGCGGTTGATGAGCAGGTGGATAAGGTCCGCGTCGTTGTGCGTGCTGTCGTCCGAATTGGCAATGAGCAGCAGGTAGCCGCGCTTGCGGCACGCCACCTCGAGGCGATGCGCGAGCGAGGAGAAGAAGCGCGACTCGATGTTCGGCACGATGAGGCCGAGCGTCTGCGAGTGCTGCGTGACCAGGCTGCGGGCGATCTGGTTGGGGATGTAGCGCTTCTTGCGAGCGACTTCCTTGATGCGGGCGCGGCTCTCGGCCGAGATCTTGCACGGCCGGTCGTTGAGCACGAGCGACACGGCGGTGGGCGACAAGCCCACCTCCCGCGCGATGTCCTTCAGCGTGACCTTTGCCATGCGTGCTCCCCTCTACGCCGTCCATCACCATGATAGAAAATCGCGACCGGCGGCGGGGCGCGAACCTGTCCCATGGCGCAGCAGAATAAACCTGTCACCAGCTGCAGCGCGTGGTGACAGGTTTGTGGTGCAGCGCTGTGGGACAGGTTCGTTGCCGCGGGCGCGAGCTAGCGCGCGGAGAAGGCGTACACGCTGCGGCTGCGGAACGGGCGGTCGGGGCCGAAGACCGGCTGGGCGAAGTTGGGGTGGTGAATCGCGTCGGCGAAGAAGTTCGTCTCGAGCGCAACGGCGTCGTAGTCGTGATAGACGACGCCGCCCTTGCCGGTCTCGCCCTCCAGGTAGTTGCCGGTGTAGACCTGCATGCCGGGCAGGTCGGTAAAGATGTCGAGCGCGATGCCGGTCTTGTCCGCCTCGAGGCGCGCGACGTGGCGCTGCGCCCCCACGAAGCCGTCCTTGCCCTCCTCGGCCTCCACCAGCACGAAGTTGTGGTCGAGCCCCTTGGCGTTGACCACGGAACGAGCTTTGCTGTTCACGCACTCGCCGAGCTCCTTACCGTCCTGCAGGTCGAGCACGGTGCCATCGAGCGGGATGGCGCGGCCGGTGGGGATAAGGTGCTCGTCGGTCTCGGTGTAGGAGTCGGCCTCGATGGTGAGGCGGTGGTTGAGGACCGTACCGGAACCGAAGCCGTTGAGGTTGAAGTAGCTGTGGTTGGTCATGCTGATCGGCGTGCGCGCGGACGCGGCGCCGTCGTAGGTCACGGTAAGGGCGCCGCGGCCGTCGAGCTCGTAGGTCACGTGCATGTCGACCTCGCCCGGGAAGCCCTGGTCGCCGTCGGGCGAGAGCAGGCGGAACTCGACCGCGCCGCCGTCCTCGGCCTGCTCGGCGCGGACGACCTCCCACTCGCGGGTGAACCAGTAGTCGGGGCCGCTGTGGTTGCAGTTCTCGCCGTCGTTGGCGCAGAGCTGGTAAGAAACGCCGTCGAGGTCAAAGGCCGCGCCGGCGATGCGGTTGACCACGCGGCCCACGGTGGCGCCGATGAGCTGCCTGCCCGCCACGTACCCGGACGCGTCGTCGTAGCCGAGCACGCAGTCCACGAGCTCGCCCGCGGCGGTCGGCACCTTGACGGAAACGAGGCAAGCGCCCACGTTGGTAACGGAGACCTGCATGCCCGCCTTGTTGGAAATCGTGAAGAGCTTGGCCTCTCCCCCATCGGCGAGCTGACCGAACGCAGTACCGTTGACCTGCATGTTGTTCTCCTTAGCGTCGTGGCAAGAAGCGCCCGATGACCGCAGCGCGCATTACCTCAAGTCTAGCCCACCGCGCGCGGCACCGAACCAGCCGCCTGCAATTGGTGACAGGTTTACTCTGCTGCAGCATGGGACAGATTCGGCTTCGGGGGCCACGCCGCATGCGAGGCGCCCGCAAGTGGTGGCAGTCGCCGCGTTTCACATCACACGCCGTTGTCTATATCACGCCCGGCCTGCATTGAGGACAGTCCCCAATGCAGGTCCAAAAAGGGCGAGGACCCGAAAAGTCCCCGCCCTTAGGCGTGCTCTTAGTGCTCGCCGCCCTGGCCGTAGTAGGCGTTGGGGCCGTGCTTGCGCAGGTAGTGCTTGTCCTGCAGGTACTGCGGGGCGGGGCCGCAGTGAGCCGAGAGGATCTCGGTGTCGCGGGCCATCTTGCAGCACTCGTCGAGAACGACGGCGTGGTAAACGGCCTGCGCGGCGTCCTTGCCCCAGGTGAAGGGACCGTGGTTGCGCACGAGGACGGCGGGCACGGCGATGGGGTCGATGCCGCGCTCCTCGAAGCCGGCGACGATGACCTTGCCGGTGTTGAGCTCGTAGGCCTCCTCGATCTCCTCCTCGGTCAGGCCGCGCATGCAGGGCACGGGGCCGTAGAAGTAGTCGGCGTGCGTGGTGCCGTAGGCGGGCAGGTCGCGGCCGGCCTGGGCCCAGGCCACGGCGGCGGCGGAGTGCGTGTGGACGCAGCCCTTGACGCCCTTGTCGGCCCAGTTCTTGTAGATCCAGGCGTGGGTAAGGGTATCGGAGGACGGGTTCATCTCGCCCTCGACGCGGTTGCCGTCGAGGTCGCAGACGACCATGTTCTCGGGCGAGAGCTCGTCGTAGTCAACACCGGACGGCTTGATGACGAAGAGGCCCGACTCGGGGTCGTACTCGGAGGCATTGCCCCAGGTAAAGACGACCAGCCCGTGACGGGGCAGGTCCATGTTGGCCTCGTAGACCTTCTCGCGCAGTTCCTTAAGCATCATTTTGAAGCTCTCCCCTCTTTTGGAGCCTAGTTTGTGAGCGTTTTGAACGTTTGCGCGCGCGGAAACGCTCCGTTGCGAACGATTCTAGCTCAATTGAGCCTCAGCGGCCTTCTCAGCTTCGTTAACCTTCTTAAATGCATCGAGGAACGCGCGATAGCCCTCGACGTCGGCGTCGTCGGGCTCGACGGTCACGCCCTCCATGCCGGCGAAGACCTTCTCGTTGAGGAAGTCGGCGAGCGTCTCGCCGTCGGCCTTGTTGGCCATGTAGGACGCCGCAACGGCCTGGCCCCAGGCGCCGCCCTCGCCCGCGGTGGACATGACGGTGACGGGCGCCTCGAGCGCGGCGGCGAGCAGCGACTGCGCGACCTTAGGGGTCTTGAAGATGCCGCCGTGGCCGTAGAGCTTGTCGATTCTAACGTCCTCGGCGCGCAGGGCCTCGTTGCCCGCGGCCAGGGCGCCGAACGCTGCCATGATGTGCATGCGCATGAAGTTCGCTATGGAGAAGTTCGCGTTCTGCTTGCGGACGACCATCGGGAAGCCGGTCTGCACGCCCATCACGGTCTCGCCCGAGATGAACGGGATGGAGACGAGGCCGCCGGCGTCCTTATCGCCGGTAAGGGCCGCGTTGAAGAGCTTGGTGTAGATGTCGCCCTTGTCCACCGGCACGCCCATGGTCTGGGCGAAGTCGGCGAGAAGGTCGACCCAGTCGTTGATGTCGGACGTGCAGTTGTTGCAGTGGACCATGGCCACGGGGTCGCCGACTGGGGTCGTGACCAGGTCGATCTCCTCGGCGGTCGCGTCCTTGAGAGCGTGCTCGAGCACGATCATCGAGAAGACCGAGGTGCCGGCCGAGACGTTGCCCGTGCGCTGCGCGATGGAGTTCGTGGCGATCATACCGGTGCCGGCGTCGCCCTCCGGCGGGCAGAGGGGGCAACCCGCCTCGAGGTCACCCTCGGGGTCGAGCAGGCGCGCGCCCTCCTCGGTGAGGTGGCCGGCCACGTCGCCCGCCACGAGCACCTTCGGCAGCAGGTCCTCGACCCTCCAGGCCACGCCCTTGCTCGCCACGAGCTCGTCGAACTGGGCGATCTTGGCAGCGTCGTAGTCGTAGGTCACCGAGTCGATGGGGAACATGCCGGACGCGTCGCCGATGGAGAGGACCTTCTCGCCGGTGAGGCGCCAGTGCACGAAGCCCGCCAGAGTGGTGAAGAAATCGATGCTCGGCACGTGCTCCTCGCCGTTAAGAACGGCCTGGTAGATGTGCGAGACGCTCCAGCGCTCGGGCGTGTGGAAGGCGAAGAGCCCGGAGAGCTCGTGGGCCGCCTGGGTCGTGGTGGTGTTGCGCCAGGTGCGGAACGGCACGAGCAGCTTGCCCGCCGCGTCGAACGGCAGGTAGCCGTGCATCATGGCCGAGATGCCGAGCGCGCCGACCTTCTTGAGCGTGACGCCGTACTTCTCGGCGACGTCCGCCTTGAGCGATGCGTAGCAAGTCTTGAGGCCCTCGAAGATCTCGTCCTCGGAGTAGGTCCAATAGCCGTCGACCAGCGAGTTCTCCCAGTCAAAGGTGCCGATGGCGACGGGCTCGTTGTTGGAGTCGTCCAGCACCGCCTTGATGCGCGTCGAGCCGTACTCGATGCCCAGCGACGTGCGCCCCGCCTCAATATCCGCAACAACCTGCTGCTTATCCATGTGAACTCCTTAAAAGATAAATGCCATATCAAGAGAATCCGTTAACGCCGCAACCGCAACACCCGCCCATGTGGGCCTGTAACCCTCGCGGGGTTTCCCTGGCGCCCCATATCGGTGGGAACGCGAGGGCGCGGTGTCTTCGTTCAGCCCAGGATGAGTATCGGGCGTCCCCGTAACCCTCACGGGGTTTCCCAGAGGCTCGAGAAAGACAGGAAAGCGAGGGCGCGGCGTACTGGCGTACGTGAGCCCTCGCTTTCGTGGCTTTATGGGGTCTCTGGGGAAGCCGCACCCGGTTTCAGCCACGTGGGCTCAGTTGGGAAGCCTTACTTGTAGTAAACCTCACCCAGCTTCAGATCGCGCTTAAAGTCGCGGATGTTGGTGTTGGCGTCGATGACGACCGGCTCGATCCCCATGGCCTCGGCCCAGTCGACCATCTGGTCGGCGGTCAGGTCATAGGAAACCGCGGTGTGGTGCGCGCCGCCGGCGTAGATCCAGGCCTCGGTGCCGACCTTCAGGTTGGGTTTCGGGGTCCAGAAGACGGTGCCGGTGGGGAGCATCGGCATGGGCTTCTCGACCTCCTTGCACTCGACCTCCTGGATGATCAGGCGGAAGCGGTTGCCCAGGTCGACGAGCGAGCAGGCGATGGCCGGGCCGGTCTTGCCGGTGAAGATAAGGCGGGCAGGGTCCTCACGGTCGCCCATGGAGAGCGGCGTGGCGCGGATGGCGATCTTGCCGTCGGCCATGGAGGGGTCGACCTCGGACATGTGGGACTCGAGGATGCCCTCCTTGCCCGGGACCAGGTTGTAGGTGTAGTCCTCGAGCAGCGCGGAGCCCTTGGCGTTGGGGTTCGTGGAGGTCATGGCCTTCATGATGCGGACCAGGCACGGGGTCTTCCAGTCGCCCTCGGGGCCGAAGCCGTAGCCCTTCTGCATCAGGCGCTGGGCGGAGAGGGACGGCAGCTGCTTGAGGCCGCCGAGGTCGCCGAAGTGATCGGAGAAGGCGTTGTAGTTGTGCTCGACGAGGAAGCGCTCGATGCCGATCTCCTGCGCGGCCTGGACCTCGACGTGGCGACGGAACTCCTCGGGGTCGCGGCCGTCGGTCACCAGGTCATAGGTGGCGTAGTACTCGTCGGTCTTCGCCTTGATCTCCTCGTCGGTCACGGCATCGACGTAGGGGACGAGCTCGTTGATCGGCCACGCGTCGACGGTCCAGCCGAACTTGACGTGGGCCTCGATCTTGTCGCCGTCGGTGACGGCCACGTTGCGCATGGTGTCGGCGAAGCGGCACAGGCGGATGTTGCGGGACTCGAGGACGCCGACCGCGGTGGTCTGCCACTGGCCGAGCTCGGTGAGGGCCACCGGGTCCTTCCAGAAGCCGAAGACGACCTTGTGCTCCCAGCGCATGCGGGCAAAGATGTGGCCCAGCTCGCGCTCACCGTGGGCGGCCTGGTTCTCGTTCATGAAGTCCATGTCGATGGTGTCGTACGGGATCTCCTCGTTGTACTGCGTCGCGAACTGGCACAGCGGCTTCTTGAGGTCCTGCAGGCCGAGGATGTAGTTCTTGGACGGCGAGAAGGTGTGGGCCCAGGTGATGATGCCGGCGCAGTCGGGGTCGTTGTTGGCCTCGTTGAAGACCTGCTGGATCATGGACGCGGTGAGCAGGTTGGGCTTGAGCTCGACCTTGAAGGGCACCTCGTCGCTCGCGTTGAGGTAGTCGACGACCTCGGCCGCGTGCTCGTGCACGTGCTGGAGGCACTCGTCGCCGTAGAGGTCCTGGGTGCAGGGGCAGAAGTAGAACTTGTAGTCGCGGATCTCGAGCATGTTCGTTCCTTTCGGACGTTGATGCGCTGTGTTCTGTTGCGCCTTCCCTATCGGCCCCGCCCTCAAGGGAAGAGGTGGGTAAGGGCGGGGCCGTGGGGGAAGGATGGAGCCGGTTCGGGCGTCGCGGTCGTGCGGCCGCGCCGGTAACGCTTGCGAGCAGGCGCCTCTTACTTGATGACCTGGTTGGAGCTGCGGTCGGAGAAGAGGGCGACGAGGCCGACGAAGACGATGCCGAGGAAGAGCTGCTGCATCTCGGTGGTGAGGCCGAGCATGACGAGGCCCTTCTCAAGGACGAGGTAAGAGAGGACGCCGACGACGATGTTGGAGAAGCGGGCGCGGGCGCCGCCATTGATGGGCATGCCGCCGAGGACCATGGCGATGAGGAGCTTGGTCTCGAACATGTTGCCGGAGGAGGCGGTGACGGAGCCGACCTTGATGGCGTTGACGAAGGCGGCCAGGCCGATGATGCAGCCGGCAACCACGTACACGAGGATCTTGGTCTTCTGGACCTTGATGCCGGCGAAGCGGGCGGCCTTCTCGTTGGCGCCGATGGCCTTGAGGTTGTGGCCGATGCAGGTGAAACGGGTCACGACGTAGGTCACGATGAGCACAGCGATGGTGATGCCCATGAGGAAGCCCATGTCGTTGAAGCTGCCCTGCACGTAGGTGGCGGCGTAGACGGGGTTGGCCGTGGTGATGAGCTGGACGACGCCGCGCAGCAGGAACATGGTGCAGTTCGTGACGACGAAGGACGCGATCTGGCCCTTGACGTGCAGCAGCGCGTTCACAAGCGAGATGAGGGCGCCGGTGGCGATGGAGCCGGCGAGCGCCAGCGCCAGGTTGATCTGCGACAGCGCGCAGAAGACGGCGCAGCAGACGCCGAGCATGGAGCCCTGGGAGAAGTCAAGGCAGCCCATGGTCATGATGAGCCAGATGCCGCACGCGCCGATCATCAGCATGTAGCCGCCGGAGAGGATCAGGGTGAGGTTCTTGGGCGTGAGGATGTTGCCGCCGGTGGCGATGGCGAAGAAGATCACGATGATCGCGAAGGCCACGAAGGGCAAGAAGGTCTGGATCTGAGCGAAGTCAAAGGACTTCTTGGTCTCAACGGCCTTGGGATCCGCGACCGCGGTGTTGTTGGATGCCATTTGTCTTCCCTCCTAGACCATCTTGGCGATGAGGTCCTGGTCGGTAAGCTCGGGGCTGCGCTGCAGCTCAGCGTTGATCTTGCCGTCCTTCATGATGTAGATGCGGTCGCACATGCCGATGAGCTCCATGATCTCCTCGGAGATGATCAAGATGGCCTTACCTTCGGCGCGCATATCCTCGAGCAGCTGGTAGATGGCCGCCTTGACCTTGATGTCGATGCCGCGGGTGGGCGAGTCGAGCACGAGGATGTCGGACTTCTTGCCCAGCCAGCGGGCCAGGACGACCTTCTGCTTGTTGCCGCCGGAGAGCGCCGAGACGTGCTGCTTGACGTTGACCATCTTGGTCTGCATCTGCTCGGCGTAGGTGTCGGCGAACTCGCGGAGCTTCTTGTCCGAGAGGAACTTGCCCATGTCGCGCATCGAGGGGATGGTGATGTTGTCCTCGATGGTGTCGTTGATGAGCAGCGACTCGTTGTCGCGGTCCTTGGACGCGTAGGCGATGGAGTGGTTGATGGCGGTGTTGATGTCGTTGACGTGGGTGCCGTCGGCCAGGACGACCTCGCCGGTGCGGTCATAGGACGCGCCGAAGATGGCCTTGCCGACCTCGTGCATGCCGCACTCCGAAAGGCCGCCGAAGCCCAGGATCTCGCCGTAGTGGAGCTCGAAGTTGAGGCCCTCGATCTCGCCGGGGACGCTCACGTTCTGGACGCTGACCGCGACCTCGCCGGCCTTCTCGGCGTGATAGTCGGGATAGTCGGTGCGGTAGTAGTGGTCGTCCATCTCGCGGCCGACCATGAGGGTCTTGAGCCTGTCCTCGTCGACGTCGGACTTGTTCACCGTGGTGATGTAGTCGCCGTCGCGCAGGATGGAGATGCGGTCGGACATCTCGATGACCTCGGCCATGTCGTGCGAGATGAAGATGACGCAGTGGCCCTTGGCGCGCACGTCGCGCATGACCTCGAAGAGCTTCTTGCGGCCACCCTCGCCCAGAGCCGTGGTGGTCTCATCGACGACCAGGATGTCGGGGTTGAACCAGGTGGAGCGCACGATCTCGACGAGCTTGCGGTCCTCGAAGTCGTAGTTGTCGACGACCTGGTCGGCCTTGATGTGGCCCAGGCCGTAGGAATCGAGCAGCTCCTGGGCCTTCTTGGTCATGGCGCCGGTGTTCTTGATGCCGGCGCGCACGAACTGGTCCTCGTCGCCAAGGAACATGTTCTCGGCAACGGTGAGGCCGGAGAGGGTGCCCGTCTCCTGGACGACGATGGCGATGCCGTGGTGGTTGGCGTCGACCTGGTTCTTGGGGGCGACCTCCTGCCCGCGCAGGGTGAAGGTGCCGGAGCCGATGGGCAGGATGCCCGTCAGCATGTTGGTGAAGGTGGACTTACCGGAGCCGTTCTCGCCGATAAGCGCGTGGATCTCGCCCTCGTAGAAGTCGAGGGAGACCTCCTTGACGGCGTGCGTCGGACCGAACTTCTTGTCGATCTTCTCGCCGTGGAGCAAAAGCTTCTGTTCAGACATGGTGGTATCCCTCCTTTACTTGACGACGGCGCCCTTGACGCGCTTGGTGGTGACCAGGACGATGAGCAGCAGCGTGGCGCCCGAGACGATGTTGTTGATCGTGATGGGCATGCCGAGCGCGGTGAAGCCGGCGAACATCATGGCGATGAGGAACTCGCCGAGGACGATGGCGGCGACGGGGTGGCCGTACTTCTTGAAGGCCAGGCCGAAGAACGCGCCCATGAGCGGCTTGAAGTTGAGCGACTGCGACTGCATGCCGGTCATCGGGGTCTGCGAGGTGCCGTAGCCGATGTAGAGGACGGCCATGATGCCGACGAAGGTGGAGCACAGCACGAACGCGATGAACTTGTACTTATCGATCTGGACGCCCATGTTCTTCGCCGTGAGCTCGTTGGCGCCGATGGCGTTGGCGTAGGTGCCGAGCTTGGTGTACTTGAGCAGGAAAGAGCAGATGAAGAATGCCAGGAGCGCCAGGATGAGGTTCCAGGGATACGAGCCGAAGAGCTTGTACTCGTCGGCAAGACGAGTGCCCGCCCAGTTGGAAGCGAAGACCGAGAAGGACTCGTAAAGAAGCGACAGACCGACGGTGACGATCAGCGACGGGATGCGCAGCTTGGTGTAGGCCAGGCCGTTGCAGGCGCCGAGAACCGCGCCGCACAGGATCGGGCCGACGACGACGCCCACCAGGCCGAACTGCTGGGAGCAGCCGATGGCGATGAGCTCGGAGAGCACGAGCACGGCGCCCACGGAGAAGTCCCACAGGCCCATGGTGACGATGAAGTAGAGACCGCAGCCTCCGACGGCGTAGATAAGGCCCGTCTGGAGGTAGGTGAGCATCTGGTCAGGAGAACCAAATGACTCCTGGCACAGAACCTTGAACACCACCCAGCACAGAGCAATGACGATGAGGAGCAGAGCGACGCCGTACCACTGGCTCTGCCTCGCCTTCTTTAGAAGTTCCATTCACCGATCCTTCCCTTGCGAAACCCACAAATCCGTTCATAGAAAAACCGGGGGCGGGCCTAGGGACCCAGGCCCGCCCCCGGCTAACGGAGCAAAAACTGACCTGCTACGTGCTCTTACTTGGCGTGACGCGTCTTGACGTCATCGATGGAGAGGCTGGTAGCTGCGGTGTTCAGAGCGTCGAAGTCCTTAGCGGCGAGCTCCTTCATCTCGTCGTCGCTGTAAGGAGCGTCGTCGACGAAGTACTTCTCGTAGTCCTCGTACTCGGCCACAGAGGAGACGAAGACGTAGGGGAACTTGATCTCCTTGCCGAAGTCGCCGGACTTGGGCATGTAGGACTCGGTGCCCTTGCAGGCGTTGTACACCATGAGGAAGGCGTACAGCGGGTCGCAGAAGTGGCCGCCGGACTCGCAGTACATACCACCGGTGGTGAGCTGCTCCTTGAGGTCGTCGAGGAAGTCGGTGGAGGCGACGCGGATCTTGCCGGTGAGGCCCATGTTCTTGAGCTGGCCCACGGAGCCGACCAGCGGGTCGCCGCCGCCGCCGGCGACGATCAGGGCGTCCATCGCGGCATCGGCGTTGTAGAACTGCTGGGTGACGTTGGCGCCCTCGGTGGAGGAGGTGTTGGCGTACTGCGGGTCGGAGAGGGTGGCCTGGTCGCTCGGGTTGGCGGAGTTCCACTTCTCGATGCCGGACTTGTAGCCCTTCCAGCGCTCCTGGAAGGTGGCGTCGCCGACGGTCCAGGCCTCGAGCTTGATGTTGCGGGCGCCCTTCTGGATGCCCTCGTAGGCGGCGGTGTTCTCGGCGGTGAGCAGCTCGATGAGCTTCTCGCCGTTGCCGACCTCGTCCTCGTGGACGGCGCCGACGTAGTACTGGGAGTTCTCGGCGACGGAGTAGACGTCGGCGGAGTTCTCCTTGGAGATCATGCGGTAGAACTGGGCCAGGTAGACCTGGTTCTCGTTGCAGGTGTTGATGGCGGAGGTCATCTCGGAGTCAGCGGAGTTGCAGACGACGATGCCGTTGCAGCCGGCGGCGCAGAGCTCCTCGATGGAAGCGGTGACCTGCTCGGAGACGTGGCCCTGGTCCTTGGTGACGATCTCGACGCCGAGGATGCCGGCGGCCTTCTTGATGATCTCGACGGAGAGCTTGCCGAGAGCGTCGGTGGACGACCAGATGGAGACGCCGATCTTGACGGAATCGGAGCTGCTGGAGCTGCTGGAGCTGGAGCCGGAGCCGGAGCAGCCGGCCAGGCCCGCGAGACCAGCAACGCCGCCGGTGAGGCCGGCGTACTTGAGGAAGTTCCTCCTCGAAACGTTACCCATAATGTTTCCTTCCCTTCGTTGCTTCCCCCGCCCGCGCCTCTGCGCGAGCGCACTAAACAATTGAGTAAACAGTGTTTAGACTGTTTACTTCATACCGAGATCTGCGCGGCTTGTTGGAATGCCGCTTAAGTTGTGGGTGTGTCGCATCGGATTTGATGTAGTAACGTGCGAGTTCCCCGTTTGCGAAAGCCTTAGTACCGTTCGTCGAAACTTGCCTTGTTCCTGCGGAAACGCTCTTGCGTAGGAGTCGGGCGAAACGCTTTGTTAACCACTTGCTGAATCTATTTCTAACTCCTTACAAAACGTTTGAAGAGGGGTTGTGCCGCCAGCGGTAGATAATGAATCGCGAGCGGTCTGTTTACATGTTTGTTTAGAGAGAAACACCAGTTAACGGTTTTCGTTTGTTTAGGTTTGTTTATATATTCGGGTGCAGCGCACGCGATTTGGGGGCGGCAGGCGACCGTTTGTGCCCCTCGGCGGGGCGGTGCGGGGCGATATGAACGCCGAGCCTAAACACACGTGGCGTTGCACCTGCGTTTCCGTGGGCCGTCGGGCGGGCGGCGCCCCTCGCGCGAACCTTATAATGGGCGGACATTCGTACAGCCGCGATTCGCCGCGCCGACACCGCAAAGGGGCAGTTCAGTGGACATCACTCCGCAGGAAGTGGCCGAGACCCTCTCGATGGTCTCCGAGCAAAACCTCGACCTCCGCACCATCACCATGGGCATCAGCCTCGCCGGTTGCGCCGACGAGTCCATGGACCGCATGTGCGACAAGGTCTATGACAAGATCACCACCACGGCGGAGCACCTGGTGGAGACCGCCAACGACCTCGAGAACGAATACGGCATCCCCATCGCCAACAAGCGCGTGAGCGTGACGCCGGTGGCCCAGATCGCGGCCGCCTGCCCCGACCAGGACCTCTCTCCCATCGCGCACGCCATGGACCGTGCGGCCGAGACCCTGGGCATCGACTTCATGGGCGGCTTCTCGGCGCTGGTGCAGAAGGGCATGGGCGCCACGGACCGCAAGCTCATCGCTTCGGTGCCGGGAGCGCTGGCCACCACGCAGCGCGTGTGCTCGTCGCTGAACATCGCCTCCACGCGCGCGGGTATCAACATGGACGCCGTGCTTCTCTCCGCCGAGACCATTCAGGAGTGCGCGCGCCAGACCGTCGACATCGACTGCTACGGCGCGGCCAAGTTCGTGGTGTTTGCCAACATGGTTGAGGACTCGCCGTTCATGGCGGGCGCCGTCCACGGCACCGGCGAGGCCGACGCGGTCATCAACGTGGGCGTTTCCGGCCCGGGCGTCATGGCCGCAGCCCTCTCCGAGCTGCCCGAGACCGCCAGCCTCATGGAGGTCGCCGAGAAGATCAAGCAGACGGCCTTTAAGATCACGCGCGCGGGCGAGCTCATGAGCCGCGAGGCCAGCCGCCGCCTGGGCGTGGAGAAGGGAATCGTGGACCTCTCGCTGGCGCCGACCCCGGCCGCCGGAGACTCCGTGGCCAAGATCCTGGAGATCATCGGCGTGGGCGAGTGCGGCGGCCCCGGCACCACCGCGGCGCTGGCCCTTCTCAACGACTGCGTCAAGAAGGGCGGCGTCATGGCGTCGTCTTCTGTCGGCGGCCTTTCCGGCGCCTTCATCCCCGTGTCCGAGGACGCCGGCATGATCCAGGCGGCCATCGACGGCGCGCTGAGCATCGAGAAGCTCGAGGCCATGACCTGCGTGTGCTCCGTGGGCCTGGACATGATCGCCGTTCCGGGCGACACCTCCACCGAGGCCATCGCCGGCATCATCGCCGACGAGATGGCCATCGGCGTGATCAACACCAAGACCACGGCCGTGCGCCTGATCCCGGCCATCGGCAAGTCCGAGGGCGACATGCTGGAGTTCGGCGGCCTGTTCGGCTCCGCGCCGGTCATGCCGGTCAACAAGTTCGCAGGCAGCGTCTTCGCACACCGCGGCGGCCGCTTCCCGGCGCCGCTGAACTCGCTGAAGAACTAGCGAGCGACGGGGATAACGCAACAGGGCGCGGCGGCCGAATGCGGGTCGCCGCGTTTTTTCTTGCCGCCTGTGAATCGCTGGTCGGGCGTTGAGTCGCTGCGGGTCGCGACAAAACCTCACACCCACCTTTTGTAATTTGAAACTTGGAAATTAACGCGCTGGTAGACGCATTGCGAGTTTCAAAAGATAAGGTGGGTGTGAGGTTTTTGGCAACGGAACCCTTGCGGGCGCGGCGAGGTCGCGGGCTGCGGGGACGCCGCAGACGCAAGGGTCTTGCGGGCGCGGCGAGGTCTCAGGCGGCGGGGGCCCGCAGGCGCAAGGGCCCTGCGGGCCGCGGCGGGGTCGCGGGCTGCGGGGACACCGCAGACGCAGGGGCCTTGCGGATCGCGGCGAGGTCGCGGACCGCATGGGAGCCGCGGGCTGAGCGTGCCCACGAGAGCGCGCAACCAGGAAGGCGCGCGGACCGCGAGGCTACGCCAGCAGATTGGGAAACAGCAGAGAGAAGACTTCTCGGCGGCGGAGCTCCTCGACGGGCGTCGGCGGGCGCAGCTCGCAGCCCAGCGCGGACGCGAGCTGCGCGGCGAGCAAATCAAGCCCCGTCGGCGACGAGATCAGCTGAGACGTCACCCTAAAGACACGGTAACCGAGCGCCGTGAGGGCATTCGCGCGAGCCGCGTCCCGGGCAGCGAGGGCCGTGCCTTTCTCGGAGTGAAACTCGGCGCTGTCGTATTCAAGAGCCACGCGCTCCTCGGGCCAAAGAAAATCCGGCCTTATCTCCTGTTGACCCAAAAAGTCCGCAGCGCCCCCATCAATACAAATTGGAACGTTGAGCAGCGGTTTCTTAATTCCATAGCCGCCAAGGTCGACGGGAAGCGTCGGGATTAAGCCAAGCGAGGTCTCCATGGGCGAAGCGGACCCCTCGAGCATGACCCGAGCCACGTGGTGGGCACGCCGCGACACGGTCGTGGTCTTGGGGCCCGCGGCTTCCCGCAGAGAATCGCAGGCAATCAGCGGAGACGCGCCGTATGTTGTGGCTTTATCGCCGACGGCAAGGCGATAGGTCCCCGCGAACTCGCAGGCCACCAAGGCCGCGGCGATAAGTCGGCGCGATTGTTCCCATTTGACCGGGTGGTCCACCGCTGGCTTCTCATCGATTCCCAGGCTCTGGAAAGCGGCCAGGCGCTTGCGGTACGCCCCCACGTGTGCCTCAAAGACCTCGTTGAACTTTGCCTGCGAGCCGCAGAGCTGCAGGATCGCGAATTCGGGGGAACTCACCAGCACGTCGCTTTCGACGCGGATAAACCAGCCCGGCTTTACGGGGGAGCTCCACACGTGGAACCTCGCCGACTTCCCGCTGCTGCGCATCCGCTGATCGGGGACAAGCAGGTCAACAGGGCCGGAACACGCGCCAAACCTCGCGAGGTCATGGGCGGCCCGAAACTCTTTGAACGTCCGCTGGTTGGAGACGCACTCGCCCATGTACGGAAGCGCGCGGGGTTCGGAGGGCCAGCGAGGAAGCGCGGAAAGCGAGTTCGTCGTGGAGAGAAGCCGCAGGGATTCGCAGGCCGAGCCGTGGCTGACAAATGCGTACATCGCGCGCCCCTCTCACCGCAAAACCTCACACTCACCTTTTGTTATAGAGAACGAGACCATTCCAACAGGGGTTTTATCGGCGAGAAGCAAAATAGAAAGAGTGGGTGTGAGGTTTTCGGCAAAGTGATCCTTGCGAGTGCGGCGGAGTCGCGGGCTGCGGGGGCGCCGCGAGCCGCGGGGAGGGGCGTGCAGACGCGGCGATTTCGCAGCTTGCAAGCGCGCCGCGAACGTGGCACGGCCGCGAGCTGCGGGAACGCCGCGAACGTAGCACGGCCGCGGGCCACGGAGGGCGCCGCGAACGCGAATTGTCCGGCACAAAGCAAACCCGCCGCCAGCGAGGGCGCCGCAAGCCGCAAGGACGCCGCAAGCCGCTGCCCTCCGCAAATGCGGGAGAATCAAAACGCGGCGACCCCGCAAGCCGCGAGGTCGCCGCGCGAAGCAGCAATTAGGGGCAGAGCCGCTATCCCAGGAAGCGGACCTCGGGCTCGAGGCGGACGCCGAACTGGCGCTCGACCTCGTCCTGGACGTGCTCGATCACGGCGTGGACGTCGGCCGCGGTGGCGTGGTCCACATTGACGACGAAGCCGGCGTGCTTCTTGCTGACGGCGGCGCCGCCGGACTGGTAGCCCTTGAGGCCCGCGTCGGTGATGAGCTTGCCGGCGAAGTAGCCCTCGGGACGCTTGAAGGTGGAGCCGGCGGAAGGCAGCTCAAGCGGCTGCTTCTCCTCGCGCTGGCGGGTGAGGTCGTCCATCTGCGCGCGGATCTTCTCGGGGTCGCCGCGGTCCAGGTCGAAGGTGGCGGAGAGCACGACCCAACCCTCGTCGGCGATGCGGCTGTGGCGGTAGCCCAGGTCCAGGTCGGCCACGGCCACGTCGTCCACGGAGCCGTCGGCAAGAAGCACGCGGACCTCCTTGAGCGCGTCGGCCATGCAGCCGCCGTACGCGCCCGCGTTCATAAAGCACGCGCCGCCCACAGAGCCGGGGATGCCGCACGCGAACTCGAGGCCGGAAAGCCCCAGCTCGCAGGCCATCTCGGACGCCTCGCGCAGGCCAACGCCCGCCTGGCAGCACATCTCGTCGCCCTCGACGCTCACGCCCATGAGGCCGTCGGCCACGGCAACAATGACGCCGCGGTAGCCCTCGTCGGAAACAAGCAGGTCAGAGCCGCAGCCGAGCACGAAATACTCGACACCCGCATCCTCGCAGGCCGCGATGACGTCGCGCACCTCGTCGAAGTCCTCGGGGATTACGTAGAAGTCGGCGGGGCCACCCACCTCGAACGTCGTGTGCTCTTTCATGGGCTCGTCAACCAGCAGGTTGTCCTCGCCGACGATGGCACGCAGCTTCCACTCGAGGGGACTGTCGCTCTCGGACATGCGATCCTTTCGTTAGGACATCAGATGAGGGGCGCGGGCGCACATGTGCGGCGCGGGCGCTTAGCGGTGAGATTATAGCAGGTAGACGGCAAAGTTAACCCCATGCCTGGATTCCCTTACATGCAAGTGATACAGTGTGGCGCGTCAGTTTCAGGGCGGGGTGAGATTCCCCACTGGCGGTAACGGTCCCGCGGCGTGCGCGCCGAGGTCGGGCAACCGAAGTCCGCGACCCGCGAATACGCGGCTGACCTGGTGAGATTCCAGGACCAACGGTTACAGTCCGGATGGAAGAAACGGAGGCCGCAATGGCCACTTCCACATCAATGTCGCACGACACGCACTCCACCACCGCGGGCGCGGGGTGGTCGACCCGCCGCATCGCGGTGACGGCGCTGTTCTGCGCGCTCGCGCTTATCGCGAGCTTCATCGAGATTCCCATCTTCCCGCCGGCGGCGTGGCTCAAGTACGACCCGTCCTGCGTGTTCGCGCTGGTCGCGGGCCTCGCGTTCGGGCCGGTGACGGGCGCCATCGTGGTGGTGATGTCGTGGCTGCTGCACCTCATCTTCTCGTTCGACCCCTGGGGCGTGCTGATGGCCGTGGTTGCCAACGTGGCGCTCGTGATGCCGTGCTCGGCCATCGCCCGGCGCGTCGAGGGGCCGCGCGGCCTGGCACTCGGCATGGGCGTGGGCGCCGTGGTCACGCTCGTCGTATGCGTAGTGATGAACATCATCGTGACGCCGCTGTACACCGCCGTCTCGATTGAGGCCGTCATCGGCATGATCGTGCCGATCCTTCTGCCGTTCAACGTGCTCAAGCTGGCAATCAACTGCATCGTGACGGCGCTCGTGCAGGGGCCCGTCTCCAAGGTGCTGGGCAAGTAGCGGCGCTTTGCGACCTGCCTGAGCCGTTCGAACAAAAACACGCCGAGATGCGCCATGACCACTGAAACCCCCATCAAACTCGAACACGTTACGCTGCGCTACGGGGACGTGCGCGCGCTGGACGACGTGACCCTCGAGGTCGCGGCGGGCCAGCGCGTGTGCGTGCTCGGCGCCAACGGGTCGGGCAAGTCGACGCTGGCGAGCGTGGTCTGCGGGCTTCTTGCGCCGGACGAGGGGTCGGTCGAACTCGTGGGCGAGCGGGTGTGCGTCGCCGCGGGCGGCGCGACGGCGGACGAAACGGGCCCAGCGGCAGGCAACGGCACGTGCGAGGCGGTCACGGCGGCGGGCAACGCGGGCAGGGGCATCGATGCGACCGATTCCAAGGTCGGTGCGGCGCCTGCAGACGAGGCGGCCCTGGCTGAGAGCGGCGGCGCGGCCGAAGCGGACGGCGCGGGGGTGGCGGGCGGCGGCACGGCCCCGGCGGCGCGGGCGGCGGTGCCGGACCTCGAGGCGTATCGGCGCGCGAGGCGGGGGCTCGGCCTCGTGTTCCAGAACCCGGACGACCAGATCGTGACCAGCGTCGTTGCCGACGACGTGGCGTTCGGCCCCGAGAACCTGGGGCTTCCGCGCGAGGAGATTCTTGCCCGCGTGGAGCGCGAACTGAAGCGCGTGGCTCTCACCGACCATGCGACGAGCGACCCTTCTCGCATGAGCGGCGGTCAGCGGCAGCGCGTGTGCATCGCGGGCGCGCTGGCCATGGAACCGCAGGTACTGGTGCTGGACGAGCCCTCGAGCCTGCTCGACGTCCGCGGTCGCGAGGCGATTCTGCGCGTGATGGGGCGCTTGCGCGCGGCCGGCACCACGCTCGTGCACGTGACGCACTTCATGGACGAGGCGCTCGAGGCGGACCGCGTCATCGTGATGGACCGCGGGCGCGTGGCGCTCGACGGTGCTCCGGCGGAGGTTTTCTGCGAGGCGAACGCGGTGCTTATCGACAAGCTGGGCCTCGAGCTGCCGTTCGAGATGCGACTTGCGCGGGCAAGAAAGGCATCCGCGACCAGGGCGGGATCCGCAGGCGCCGACGACCGTGCCGACGCTGATGTCCGCGCCGACGCTGACGACCGTGCTGGCGCCGACGGCCACGGCGACGCCGCGGGCCGCGTCGGTGCTGATGTCCGCGCCGATGCTGATGGCCAAGACGATGCATGCGAGACTTCCGCCAGCCCCGCCCCCAAGGACGCGACCTGCGATAACGACCAGGCCGGCCAAGCCGTTCTCGGCGCCGTGGTCTGCGAGGCGCGCGACGTCGACTATTCGTACAAGCGCGGCAAGAAGGCCCTCGACGGGGTCTCGTTCGACGTGCGCCGCGGCGAGTCGATGGCAATCGTGGGGCAGACGGGCTCGGGCAAGTCGACGCTGCTGCGCCTGATGTGCGGCCTCGAGGCGCCCGACGCAGGCAGCATCGTCGTGGCGGGCTCGAGCACCGCCAAGAAGCGCGGGCGGCGCGCCGTCCGTCGCGCGGTCGGCTACGTGATGCAGCACCCCGAGCGACAGCTCTTCGCGCAAACGGTGGCGGAGGACGTTGCGTTCGGGCCCCGCAACCTGGGGCTTCGTCCCGAGGAGGTCGCGCGTCGCGTCGACCATGCGCTCGAGCTCGTGGGGCTTGCAGACAAGCGCGGCGCCTCCCCCTTCGAGCTTTCCGGCGGACAGCGGCGCCTCGCCGCCATCGCTGGCGTGCTCGCCATGGAGCCGGAGCTGCTCATTCTCGACGAACCCACGGCCGGGCTCGACCCGCGCGGCCGCGCCCGCCTGCGCGAGCTTCTCGCCGACCTGCGGGCCCACGGCGTCACGCTCGTGCAGGTCACGCACTCGATGGAGGACGCCGCGCGGGCGGACCGCGTCGTCGTGCTCGACCGGTCGCGCGTCATCACGAACGGAGCGCCCGCAGAGGTCTTCTCACGGACAAACGAAGCGCAGCTCACGGCATGTGGACTGGGCATCCCGAAGCCGTTGGCGCATGCGCGGGAGCTCGAAGCCGCGGGGCACGCGCCGTTGGGCGACCCGCTCACCATCGAGGCGCTCGCGGCGGCGCTCAACGCGACGGAGGGCGCCGGATTCCCGGCGGTCGCCGCGCCCGAGACACGCGAAACGACGAATGCGACCGTCGCGGCAATCGCGAGCTCCGCGCAGACGGCCACCGCAACAAACGCAACTCCCGGAGCACGCTCCACCACGCCCGCCGGCCCCAGCGAGGAGGTGAGCGCCCATGGCCTTTAAGCTCAAGGTCGGCCAGTATTACGAGGCCGCCTCCCCCATCCACGCGCTCGACGCGCGCGTCAAGTTCTGCTGCGCGCTCGCCGCGCTTATCACGCTGTTCTGCGCGGGCAACGTGGCGCAGCTCGTACTCGGGGCGGCCTTCACGCTGGGCGTCGTCGCGGCCTCGCGCGTCCCCGCCTCGCGCGTGGCAGCCTCGGTCAAGCCGCTCGTTTTCTTCCTCGGCGTGCTCTCGCTGTTCAACCTGATATTCGTGCAGACGGGCAATGAGCTGCTGGTCGCAGGGCCTCTTTGCATCACAACCGGCGGCGTTTGGGCAGCGGCTCTCTATACCGTGCGCTTTGCCCTCGCGCTCATGCTGGGCTCGCTCATCCTGCTCACCACCACGCCGACGGCGCTCTCGGACGCCTTCGACTCCATGCTCTCGCCGCTCGCGCGCCTGGGCCTTCCCGCCCATGAGCTCGCGATGGTCTTCAGCCTCATGCTGCGCTTCGTCCCCACCATCGCCGACGAGACCTCCGCGATCCTGGACGCGCAGGCCATGCGCGGAGGCGGCTTCGACGAGGGCGGGCCCGTGCGCCGCGTGCGCGCCATCGTCCCCGTGGTCGTCGCGCTGCTGGCGAGCGGCCTGCGCCACGCCGACGGGCTCGCCCGCGCGCTCGACGCCCGCTGCTACGAGGGCGGCGAGGGCCGCACCCACCTTCATGAGCAGCGCGTTTGCAGGCGAGACTTCGCCGCCATCGGCGTCACTCTGGCGTTCATCGCCGGCATGGTCGCTCTCGGGCTCCTTTAGCCGCCACGTGTAACGGCGCTTGGCAAAAACGCCCATTTGGCTTGCAACCGCTCGGATAATGCGACGGTCGCCCTCTTTACGTGCAACAAATCGTCGTTTGTGCGTGAACTATTCAATACTTGATACTCTTCCAGATCTCGCCCAACTGGGCAAACGCGGCAGACGGCTCGCCGGCAACCGTGAAGAGGGCCCCGGGAGACCCGTAACCCCGTCTAACACCACGCACAATCGCAAATCCGTTGCACGCGAGGGGCGAAAATGGCGCCATGCTGCGGAATTTTCTATCGATAACGTGCAGCACCCGGCCTCGGCACCCGCCACGACGCTGCAGAGCGACGCCCCCCTCGCGGCACGACGCTCCCCGCGGCACCCCACCGCGCCGCCCACGCCTCGCGGCACGTCGCCCCGCGGCCCCAACGCCCGGCCTCACGCGTAACACCCTCGCCACACGAGTCGGCTACAATCGGCGCACCAACACGCCATAGGCGCCGCTACCAGCCCCGAACCCGGGCCGCGGCCACACAAAAGGAGACCCCATGCGCAAGGTGAACGTCGGCATCATCGGCCTCGGAACCGTGGGCGGAGGCGTCGCTCGCCTCATCAACGGCCACCACGACGACTACGTTTCCAGCTACGGCATCGACCTGGGCATCGCCCGCGCCTGCGCGCTCGAGCCCGAGGCCGCGGCCGCCTGCGGCATCGCCGCCGAGGCCTTCACCACCGACTGGCACGACGTCGTGAGCGACCCCGCGGTCGACGTCGTCGTCGAGCTCATCGGCGGCGAGCACCCCGCCACCGAGATCTACGAGGCCGCCTTTGCCGCCGGCAAGCACGTCGTCACCGCCAACAAGGCCCTGCTCGGCCGCCACGTCGAGGCGCTCGCCGCCAAGGCCCGCGAGAACGGCGTGCAGCTCAAGTGCGAGGCCAGCTGCGGCGGCGGCATCCCCATCGTGAGCACCCTCGAGCACGACCTCGTGGGCAACAAGATCCTCACCATCGCGGGCATCCTCAACGGCACCACGAACTACATCCTCAGCCGCATGGAGGCCGAGGGCGCCGACTACGCCGACGTGCTCGCCGACGCGCAGGCCAAGGGCTACGCCGAGGCCGACCCGTCCGCCGACGTCGACGGCTTCGACGCCGCGAGCAAGACGGCCATTCTCGCCTCCATCGGCTTCGGCACCCGTGTGACCACCGACGACGTCTTCCAGCAGGGCATCCGCACCATCGCCGCCGAGGACATCGCCGTGGCACACAAGCTCGGCTACACCATCAAGCTGCTGGGCATCGCCCGCAACACCGAGACCGGCGTCGACGCGCGCGTGCACCCCACGATGATTCCGCTCGACCACCAGCTCGCCAAGGTCTCCGGTGCCATGAACGCCGTGTACGTGGTGGGCGACGCCGTGGGCGAGACCATGTTCTACGGCGCGGGAGCGGGCTCCTTCCCCACCGCGAGCGCCGTCGTGGGCGACATCATGACGCTGGCCGACCCCATCTCCAAGGGCGCCGAGCCGCTGCCCGAGGCCGAGCCGTTCAAGCAGACGCTGCCGCTGCGCTCCATGGACGAGCTCGAGACCAAGTACTACGTGCGACTCCGCGTGGCCGACCGCGTGGGCGCGCTCGCCGAGACGGTCAATGTCTTCGCCAAGCACGATATCTCGATCAGCCTCATCAACCAGCTCGAGGGCGCGGGCTCCGACGCCTGCTCCGTGATCTTCCTCACGCACAAGGCCGTCGAGAAGAACATGCAGGCAGCCGCCACCGAGCTCGCCGCGTGCGACTGCGTGGCCGAGGTCGCCAACGTCCTGCGCATCGAGGACACCGAGGCCTGGACCGACGGCGTGATGGCCAACTAACCCTGTCGCGGGCCGCAATGGCTTGACAGGGCTCAAGTTGCACGAAAAACTCGAGCAATACCGCGGATCTTGCACGACGCCGCGGTATCGCTCGATTTTTCTGTGCAACGGGGCCTTTCTGCACAAAATTCGCGAGCAATACCACGGCCGGGCGGCGAGGTTGTGGCATTGCTCGCGATTTGCGTGCACCTGCCGGCCCAAAACTTCGCCGCGAACGGAAATCGAGCCCGATCGGTCGGTGAGAAGCCCGGCTCGGGCCTGTCGCTCCCCAAATTCCGAGCAATACCACAGGCTGACGCCGACCTCGTGGTATTGCTCGAAATTCGGGGAATTTGACCCCTTATTTTCCCCGAATCTCGAGCAATACCACAGCCGCCCATCCAACCCGTGGTATTGCTCGTTTTTTGGGGAGAAGCGACGCGGCGTCGGCCTGCCGCGGCC
>CAVDQW010000165.1:0-8408 GCA_963610995.1 bacterium
GGCCTCACCGTCCCGCACGGCACCTCCAGCTACCTGGCCCCCATCGCCGCCGTCGTCGACACCGTCATCGACAAGATCCCCGGCATCAACAAGATCGACTTCAACGCCGATACCCTGCAGGAGAAGGTCGGCGTCCTCGGCGAGCCCGTCGTCATCGGCTTCATCCTCGGCGCCGCCATCGGCTTCCTCGCCGGCTATGCCCCCAACGAGGCGCTTCCCCTGGGCATCAACATGGCCGCCGTCATGGTCCTCATGCCCAAGGTCGTCAAGTGCATCATGGATGGCCTCATGCCCCTCTCCGAGCGCGCCAAGAAGCTCATGAACGAGAAGTTCTCCGGCGAGTCCTTCTACATCGGCATGGACCCCGCCATCCTCCTCGGCGACTCCCAGGTCGTCACCGCGGGCCTCATCTTCATCCCGATCACTCTGCTCATCGCCGTGCTGATCCCCGGCAACCGCGTCCTTCCCTTCGCCGACCTCGCCACCATCGGCTTCTTCGTCGCCGGCGCCGTGGCCGTCCACAAGGGTAACCTGTTCCGCACGCTCATCTCCGGCATCCTGATCATGACCCTGACCATCTGGATCGCAAACCAGACCGTCGACTGGGTCACCGCCATCGGCGTGACCACGGGCTCCATCGAGGCCGGCTCCGTCATCGCCGCGCTCGACCAGGGCGGCTGCCCGATCTCCTACGTGTTCACGCAGCTCTTCACCATGCAGAACGTCGCCGGCCTCATCGTCATCGCCGTGCTCTACATCATCTCCATGGTCTTCTACGTGAACCTCAGCAAGAAGCGCGCCGCTGCCCTCGAGGCCGAGGGCGACGAGGAGTAATCCCCTCCCGCAAGCGCTTGCCCAGCACCACCCCGGGGCCGGTCGCCTCCCTTGTCGGCCGCCCCCGCCTTCTCAATCCCCTTACAAACAAAGCCCAGCTCAGTAGCACCGTTTTTGCGCGGCGCTCGGCGAAGCCTTACTCAAATTAAGGAGTTCAAGCCATGTGTGAGAATTGCGACAAGATGTGGGCCGGCGTCGTGCACGCCAAGGACGACATCCGCTACGAGCAAATCGACAAGCCCGCCCCGAAGCCCGGCGAGGTCCTGATCAAGGTCAAGTACACCGGCATCTGCGGCTCCGACGTGCCGCGCGTCCTGGGCGACGCCTGCCACTTCTTCCCCAACGTCCTCGGCCACGAGTTCTCCGGCACCGTCGAGGCCCTGGGCGAGGGCGTCAAGTCCCTCGAGGTCGGCGACCGCGTCGCCGGAGTGCCGCTGGTCCCCTGCGGCGAGTGCGAGGACTGCAAGCGCGGCAATTTCAGCCTGTGCAAGCACTACGTCTTCATCGGCTCCCGTGTCTTCGGCAGCTTCGCGGAGTATGTCTGCGTGCCTGAGGCCAACGCCGTCAAGTTCGGCGACGACGTGACCTTCGAGCAGGGCGCGCTCTTCGAGCCCACCACCGTTGCCCTGCACGGCTTCGAGCGCCTCGACTTCAAGGGCGGCTCCACCGTGGCGGTCCTGGGCGGCGGCACCATCGGCATCCTCACCGCCATGTGGGCCAAGGCTTTCGGCGCACGAGAGGTCACCGTCGTGGACATCCTGCCCGAGCGCCTCGAGTTCGCCAAGAAGATGGGCGCCACCAGCGCGCTCAACTCCATGGACGCCGACTTCAGGGAGCAGGCCATGGCCCTCACCGACGGCCGCGGCTACGACTACGTCCTCGAGACCGCCGGCGCCGGCGCCACGATGAAGATGACCTTCGACCTCGTGGCCAATCGCGGCCAGGTGTGTCTCATCGGCACGCCCAAGAAGGAGCTCACCTTCTCCGTCGACGAGTGGGAGTGCCTGAACCGCAAGGAGTTCACGCTCACCGGTTCCTGGATGAGCTACTCGGCGCCTTTCCCCGGCCACGAGTGGACGCTTACCGCCAAGGCCTACGCCACCGGCATGCTCAAGTACGATCCGGGCCTGATCTTCGAGACCTACCCGCTCTCCAAGATCGACGAGGCCTTCGACGCCTACCGCACCCCCGGTAAGGTCAAGGGCAAGATTCTCATCGATTCCGAGGCCTAAGGGCGCCGAGCTGCTGCGCGCACCTGTCGCGAGCGTCAAATTCCCGACCCTCCCTTGCTTTCGGGCCCCGTCGCTGGCATGGCGGCGCCGGGGCCCTTCTTCGTAGAAAGGCACGATCAATGATCACCACCGTTACCCTCAACGCCTCGGTAGACAAGATGTACAAGCTGGCATGCGACTTTGCGACCGGTACCGTGATGCGCGTGGCCGAGGTCTCCAACAGCGCGGGCGGCAAGGGCCTGAACTCCGCGCGCGCCATCGCGACCTGCGGCGAGGACGTCTGCGCCACTGGCTTCGTCGGCGGCAACAACGGCAAGACCGTCTGCGAGCTCGCCGAGAAAGATGGCCTGAGCTGCGACTTCGTGACCGTGGCCAACGAGACGCGCTGCTGTATCAACGCTATCGACGCCGCCGGCGTGTCCACCGAGCTGCTGGAGCCCGGCCAGCCCGTGAGCGAGGCGGAGGTCGCGGCCATGGAGGCCAAGATGGCCGAGCTCGCGCAGAGAAGCGACGTCGTCACCATCTCCGGCAGCGCGCCCGCGGGCTGCCCCGACGACATCTATCGCCGCCTGGTCGCGGCCGTGAAGAACGCCGGCAAGCCCGTCATCCTCGACACGTCCGGCAAGCTGCTCCTCGGCAGCCTGGCCGCCGCTCCCACCATGATCAAGCCGAACACCGACGAGATCGAGGTCATCCTCGGCCACAAGCCGCAGGGCGTCGATGAGGTGGCAGCGGCCGCCCAGCAGGTCCGTGAGCAGCACGGCATCGAATACGTGGTGGTGTCGCTCGGCGGCGACGGCTCCGTGATGGCGGCCGCCGACGGCACCTATCGCGTCACCCCGGCAAAGATCGAGTGCCTGAACCCGGTCGGCTCCGGAGACACCATGGTCGGCGCTTTCGCCGTCGCCATGAAGCGCGGCATGGGCGCCGAGGAGATGCTGCGCTACGCCTCCGCGTGCGCGACCGCCAACTGCCTCTCCCCCTACACCGGCCGCTTCGACATGTCGGTCGCCGAGAGCCTCATGCCCCAGACCCAGGTCCAGAAAATCGCCGAATAAGACAGAGGGACAGTCCCTTCGTCTTATATCGCCCCCCAGCAAAGGCCATCCTTGTACAAAAACAAGTACAACTTTGCTGGGAGGCGAATTTTGGAAGCAGTCGCGTACAGCACGTTTAGGAACAACCTCCGCCACTACCTCGACAAAACAAGGGACGACGCCGAGCGAATCATGGTGACGAGCAAGGACCCGAGTGCGAACGTCGTGGTCCTCAACGCCGAGGACTACGAGAACCTCATGGAAAACCTCCGGATCATGTCGAACCCCTACCTTATGGACAAGATCCAGAAGAGCCGGGAGCAATTCGCCCAAGGTGAGGTAATCGTCCGCGACTTGATCAAGGTCGAAGATGATTGAGGTCTTCTCCGAAGCAGCATGGGAGGACTACCTCTACTGGCAGACGCAGGACAAGAAGACATTAATGCGGATCAACCATCTCATAAAGGACATCGAGCGCGGCCCATTCGAGGGACTCGGGAAACCCGAGCCGCTTCGCAACAGCCTCAGCGGCCTCTGGTCCCGAAGAATCGATTCCAAGAACCACCTGATCTACGAAATTTCCGGTGAGGACCTCAAGATATATACCTGCAAGGGCCACTACGCCTAAGCAAATAACAAGACGCGGCGGGCCATTGACCTTAAGGGTCATGGCCCGCCGCTTGAATAGGAAAACACGACGCACGTTCGGGCACGTAGCTGGCCCGGGCCACCGCCCGTTAGGCTTTCTGGCGGAGCAGATTGACATGAAAAAGGCAGGTCATTGACCTTAGGGTCATGACCTGCCTTTTGAATGGCAATATGCCCGCCAGAAAGCCTTACGGGCGCTGGCCCATGCCGCCTTCGAGAGTAACCGTCTCGCCGTTCATGTACTTGAAGTCCGGACCGCAGAGCTGAACGACCACGCGGCCGATCTCCTTCTCCACATCGCCGTAGTGGCCGGCCGGCGGCATGTGGACGTTAGCCTTGAAGGCCTCGGGATAGGCAGCCTCGAAGTTCTCGAGCTGAGCCGTCCAGGCGAGCGGGCACACGATGTTGACGTTCACGCCGTCCTTGCCCCACTCGTTGGCGGCGACGCGGGTCAGGCCGCGGATGCCCTCCTTGGCGGCGGCGTAGGAGCACTGGCCGTAATTGCCGAAGAGGCCGGCGCCGGAGGCGAAGTTGACCACGGAGCCCTTGGTCTTCTTGAGGTGCGGGTAAGCCTTCTGCATATAGAGGAACGTGGCATAGAGGCCGGAGTAGATGGCCAGGTTGAACTGGTCCATCGTGTGCTGCTCGATGGTGACGCCGGAAGCGGAGGCCTGGGCGTTGTTGACCACGGCATCGATGCGGTCGAACTCCTCGATGGCCTTGTCGATGACGTTCTGGACGATGGCCTCGTTGTCCTGGCCGGCGGAAACGTCGGCCTGGACGGGCAGGACCTTGATGCCGTACTCGGCCTCGAGGGACTCCTTGGCGTCCTCGAGCTTGGCCACGTTGCGGCCGGTGATGACGAGGTTCGCGCCCTCCTTGGCGAAGGCGATGTCGATGCCGTAGCCGATGGAGCCGGCGGAGCCGTCCTTGAGGGTGGCCTTGCCGCCACCGGTGACGATAACAGTCTTGCCGTCGAACATACCCATAGCTTTTTCTCCTTTACGTATGGGACTGACACAGCTGAGGACACGTTACCCACTGCCCGCCGAATCATACGGGGCTTCTCGGCGCACGGGCAAAACGGACACGCGGACGGTCAACGAGCGGCAGCTCGGCGGGCCTTTTTCTGACGCTTACGCTCATCGCGGGCCTCATGGCGCTCGATAGCGGCCTCGGCCGCGGAGAAGCGGCAGCCGCAGTAGTTCTGGCGATACATGCCGAGCTCTCGGCTCTCGCGCGTGGCGTCGGGATAGAACGGCCGGAAATCCTGCCAGACAGCCTCAAGGCCATTGGCGGCGGCCGTCTTTGCAAGGAGCTCGCCGCAATCGTCGAAGAGCTGGTACGGAGAGACCGCGAGGGTCGTCGAGATGCACGTGAAGCCGCGCTCCTTAGCCACCCGGCACGCCTCTGCCAAGCGAAGCGCGTAGCAGGCGCGGCAGCGCGCCCGTCGGTCGAACCCGTGGGGCGCGACGCCGCTCTCCCAAGCATCGCGGTCGTCGCCCGCGACGATCACGTCCACGTGCGCAACGTCTCGTGCCCAGGCGAGCAACGTCTCCAGACGAAGGTCATGCTCGGCCACGGGCTGGATGTTGGGGTTCGTCCAGATGATGGTGGGCTCGTATCCCTGCCCGCGCAGCAGCCGCAAGGGCTCCAGCGAGCAGGGCCCGCAGCAGGCGTGAAGCGCCAGCGGCTTGCGGCCGCCGGCGCTCCCGAAGTGTTCGCAGCTGTTAAACGAATCGCAGCTCAAGGCTTAGAACTCCCCGCCCTGCGGAGTGGGCGTAACCCCCGCGGCGAGGTTCTGCTCGAAGAAGCTGGAACTGGAGTTGAAGTCCCCGGGAAGCACCACGGAGGACGAGCCCTTGGCCGCGAAGGCCTCCATCATGCTCACCCACTGCGTGTACTCGAAGAGGCGGTTGGCCTCGGCGCTCGAGAGCTCGGAGCCCTTGATGGTGTCGATGGACTCCTTGATGCCGCGGGCGATGGCGATGCGCTGGTCGGCGATACCCTTGCCCTCGGCGGCCATGGCCTCCGCCTTTGCCTGCGCGGCGATGACGGTCTTGGCGCGGGCGGCGTTGGCGTCGTTCTGGGCGGAGGCGAGGTTGTTCTTGGAGGCCACGATGCGGTTCATGGACTCCTGAACCTCGCGGGGCAGGCGGATGGAGGTGATCAGCGTGGTGACCAGCACGTAGCCGTACTCGAGCATCTTGGCGGCAACGACCTCGTCGATGGCGGTGGCGATGGCGTCCTTCTCGGAGAAGACCTCGTCGAGCGTGCGGTTGGGGATCTGGGAGCGCAGGGCGTCAGCCAGATAGTCCTTCATCTGCGCGACGGGGTCGGTCAGGGTGTAGAAGCTCTTCCAGATGCCGGAGTTCTCGCCGCCGTTAACGTTGGTCTGGTCGACGTGGTACTGGATGGACACATCGAGCTCGATGGTCACGTTGTCCTGCGTCTTGGCGTCGAAGGTCATGTGCTCGTCCTCGGTCATGAGGTCGATGTCGTGGGTGGCGTCCAGGACGGGGAACTTGACGTGGAAGCCGGGGCCGGCGATGCCGGCGAAGCGACCCATGCGCTCGATGATGGCGACGTGCTGCTGGCGCACGACGTAGCCGGTGGAGAGAACCACCCAGGCGATGGCGATGATGAGAACGACAAGAGGAATCATGAGGAGCCTTTCTTTACTTATACATACGAAGCGTGCTTTTCAGTCAAATTTACCTTACAGAGAGGACAACAATTGTTAGAGCAGGATAAGCCTTGTGCTTGGACACCAAAGCCATGCGTTATTTGCGCCGTTTAGGCCTCTTTCGAGAACTGCTCGAGGATTCGCGCAGCGGAGTTCGTCATCTCGCGCGAGAAGCCCGAGTTCCACTTGCGCTCGCAGAAGGCGCGCACGTCGGCCTGTTTCTGCGCAAGCTGCGCCACCAGCGCATCGTCGTCGGCGTCCACATACGAGTCTTCGAAAACCACTTGCTCGAGCGCCCATCGCACGGGCTTCTTCCGGCGCTTCTGTCCCTCGGTCGGACGGCCGAACACAACGACCGAGACAGGCACGACCCAGCGCGGGCAGCAGAGGATACGTGCCTGTTCCTCGCAGTTCTCGAGGATGTCGCCGATGTAGCAGGACCCGACGCCGAGCGACTCGGCGGCCACGACGGCGTTTTGCGCGGCGATCATCGTGTCCTCCATGGCGAGCAGGAAGTCGCCCACGCCGGGCTCGCGGGGATCGGTTCCCGCCGCCGTAAAGCCGCGGTACCAGCGGCGCACGTCGGCGCAGAACGCGAGCACGAGCGGCGCCTTGGCGATGAACGGCTGGTGGTCGCAGCTCTCGGCCAGGGCCGCTTTCTTGCGCCCGTCGCGCACGACGATGATGCTGTAGAGCTGTTGGTTGCCCGCTGTGGGCGCCTGACACGCCGCCTCGAGGATTTCGCGTTCCTCTTCGCTGGTCACAGGCTCGTCGGTGAAGACGCGCACCGACTTGCGCGCGTGCAACTGCTCGATTACCTCATTCATTGCTGGTTACTCCTCTTTGAGCAGGTCAATGCCGTTATCCGTATCCCTCACATGGGTGCATTCGGGCTCCTGCGCGATCTCGAGGGCCATGGCCACATCGCCCGCGCATCCAGACAAGTGGATAAACGATTGAACGACCCCGAACAATGGAAAGCCAAGCAGCGACGGCACCGCCGCGAACAGCGCGGTGACCACGAGCGCCGGCACGAGCAGCACCACGAGCTCCGAGCGGCGCGGCGCGACGGCCCCGTGCGCGTTGGTTGCCACGATCCAGTCCCTCACCTCGAAACTCACCCGACACCTCGGCACGAGCAGCTTGAAGGCGGCGGCGTGCACGGCCTCGTGCACCGGGAGCGACGCCGCGAACACGGCGGCGCTCGTAAGAAACCAGCCGAGCGAAAGCGTCTCGCACGCGCCCGCGATCCACAAAATCACGCAGAACACGGCCCCGACCGCGAGCGGCACCAGGCTGAGGCGCACGATGCGGCCCTGCAGCCGCTCGTCGTTGACGATGTCGATATTCGCGAGCACCTTCACGGGACCGACCCCTCGCCGTTATGGGATACTTGGAGACGTTTGCGAACGTACCACAAAGGAGCTTGCACATGAGCGAGACCCGCCCGAACTTCCCCGCGCGCGCCGTCATCACCGGCGGCATGCCCTACGGCAACAAGAACCTGCACTTCGGCCACATCGGCGGCGTCTTCGTGCCCGCCGACTTCTTCGCCCGGTTCCTCCGCGACCGCATCGGCAAGAAGAACGTCCTGTTCGTCTCCGGCACCGATTGCTACGGCTCACCCATCATGGAGGGCTACCGCAAGAAGGTCGAGAACGAGGGCTACGAGGGCACCATCTACGACTACGTGGGCGCCAACCACGCCGCCCAGAAGGCCGCCCTCGACGCCTACGAGATCAGCCTCGATATCTTCGAGGGCTCCGGCCTCGAGCCCGCGCGCAGCTATCACCACAGCTTCACGGACGACCTGCTGCGCCGCCTGCACGACAAGGGTTACCTGGTCAAGCGCTCCACGCGCCAGTTCTACGACGCCGAGGCGGGAACCTTCCTCAACGGCCGCCAGGTCATCGGCCGCTGCCCCGTGCGCGGCTGCAAGTCCGAGAAGGCCTACGCCGACGAGTGCGACCT
>CAVDQW010000166.1:0-20000 GCA_963610995.1 bacterium
CGGCCCACTCCGCCACGGGAAACGCGCAGATGAGCGCCATCACGACGGCAACGGCGGCGGCGATGACCCTGGTGCGCAGCGACAGCTCGCGGGGCTCGTCGAGGGCGAGCTCGTCGAAGTCGCCGGGGCTCAGTATAGCGGGGCGCTGAGGCGCGGGCTCCGGCGCGGAATCGCCCTCGGGCCGCGGCATAAGGTCGGTGTTGTCCATGCGAGCTCCTTACTTCTTGAAGTGGGCGCCCTTGGAGGCGCTGCTGGCGGCGCCGGGGGCCTTGGCGGACGTGTTGCGACGGTCGGCACCGGCAGAGAGGGTCGGCGCCGGCTTGGCGCGGCGACGGCGACCGGCGGCGATAAGCGCGATCACGATGGCGAGGACGGCGACGAGCACCGCGCCGACAATGGCCAGGTGCAGCGGCTCGGAGAGCCACGCGCCGATGAAGAGCTTGAGCGACCAACTCATGGCCGAGGCAGCCACCACCGAAACGCTGCCCAGGTAGCGGCCCTCGTAGCTCACCTTGGCCTCGCCTAAGGGCGCGCCCTTCTCGACGGCGGCCTCGACGGAATCGGGAACATCGAGCTCAACGGTCAGGTCGTCGAGCGAGAGGCCCGCCGGCACGAAGGCGTTGACGGAGCCCGTGGCCGCGGCGTCGACGCTGGTGCCGTCCTCGGAGAGCGTGACCGCCACCGAGCCGAGCACATCGCCCGAAGAGACCACGTCGGTCGTCTCCCAGGCGTCGAAGCCCCAGTTGAGCAGGTCGCGCATGCCATAGAAGTTGGAGGTGGCGGAGCCGTACTCGGCGTCGTTCTCGCCGCCCAGGGTCACGGCGGCGAGATGGCGGCCGTCCTTCTCGGCGGCGACGACCAGGCACTTGCCGCCCTCGAGGGTATAGCCCGTCTTGCCGGCGGTCACGATGCCGTCGGCGTAGGCGTCGCTCGTGGTGTCGATGAGGTAGTCGGTGGTCTCGAGCACGCGCGACACGTTGGCGTTGGTGGCGGGAAGCGTCCAGGTCGCGCTGCCGGCGATCTCGCAGAACGTCTCGTTCTGCAGCGCCGCCTCGAAGATGCGGCAGAGGTCGCGGGCCGTGGTGTAGTGGTTATCGTTGTGCAGGCCGCAGGGGTTGGCGAAGTGGGTGTCCTCGCAGCCGAGCTCGGCGGCCTTGGCGTTCATGAGGGCCACGAACTGCTGCCAGCTGCCGCCGGCCGCGCGCGCGAGCACGTAGGCCGCGTCGTTGCCGGAGGGCAGCAGCATGCAGGCGAGAAGGTCCTTGACGGTGAGCTGCTCGCCGTCCTTGATGCCGCTCATCATGGAGTCCTCGCCGAGCTCGGTGAAGTCGCTCGAGCTGACGGTGACCACGTCGGTGAGCTTGCAGCGCTCCAGCACGATGAGCGCGGTCATGATCTTGGTCGTGGACGCGGGGTAGCGGCGTGCGTCGGCGTCCTTGGCGTAGAGTACCTGGCCGTTGTCGCGGTCGACGAGGAACGCGGCGGGGGTGTTGGTCTCGGGCGCCTCCTGCGGGTTGGCGAGCGCCTCGCCGTCGACGGAGACGGAGAGCGACGTGGCCGCGCTCGCCGAGGACGAGCCGCCGGTCGTCGCGGAGCCCGCCGTGCCGGTATTGGTGCTGATAAGCGATGTCGTGGTGCTCGACGTGGTGTCGGCGGCAAAGGCCGCCACCTCGAGCGCGGGCGAGAAAGCGCAGCTCAGCGCCAAGGTGGCGGCAAGAGCTGCGCGGGCATAGCCAAAGCGATTGCGAGAGGTCAAGGGCTCCTCTTCCTAACTGGTGCTGCAGGTCTATTCGAGTCTATCCCAACGAATGGACACAAATCGCAGCGCGGCGACGCTCAACCAAGGCCCCACGTCGCGCCCGGAAGAATTGGCTGCGGTCATCCGTCCGTGCCTTGAGCCCTACTTTGAGCACTTGTGGCCATCCGGTCTCTCCCCGAGCCCCAAAATGCCCAGTCGTGGCCTTCGAATCTCTCCCTGAGCCCTTATTTGGACACTTATGGCCATCTTCAATAGCCACAACCAGTCAAATCGGGGCCCCGCGATTCGCGCAAGAGCCACGAATCCTCGGGTCAGGGCGCAGCCTGTTCGTAGCGGTTCGATGTGCGAGTCGCCGCACGAGCCGGCGCGCCATCGGGGCCCGCCGCACAAAGAAGCCCCGCGGCGCGTGGGGGAACACGCCGCGGGGCATCGCGCAAAAGCCAGGCGAAGTCGCCCGCCTAGCCCTCGTACTTCTTCAGGCGCTCATAGACGTCGATGAAGTCCTCCGCCACAATGCGGAAGGTCTCGGCGCCCATGAGCTGGTCCTCCGCGTGCATGAGCAGCATGGAGAACTCGACGGACCTGCCGCCCGCGTCGTTGGCGAGCAGCTGCAGGTGCGTGTTGTGGCCCTCGATGAAGGCGTCGGAGCCCTGCGAGATCATCTCCCGCGCGGCGTCGAAGTCGCCCTCCTTGGCCTTGCCCACGGCCTCGATGTACATGGACTTGGCCATGCCCACGTTGGCGATGATCTGGAAGCAGACCTCCTCCATGTCGAGCGTCTGCTCGGTGTTCTCGTCGGCCATGGCTACTCTCCGATCAGGGCGAGGGCGTCGGCCAGGATCTTCTTGGCGTTCATGCGACCGTAGTCGACCATGGCGATGACGGCGACGGGCGTGGAGCCGGCAGCGGCCTCGGCGTCCTTCTTTGCGTAGGCGATCTGCGGGCCGAGGAGCAGCACGTCGGCGCCGTCGATGAGCTCGAGCGCCTTGTTGAGCGGGTTGGCCTTGATGGTCACCTCGAGGCCCTGGGCCTTGGCCTCGGCCTCCATCTTCTGGACAAGCAGGCTGGTGGACATACCGGCGTTGCAGGCGAGCAGGATGGTCTTCATAGCTATCCCCTTTCGGTTGTTGGGACGTGCGCGTGCACAACGATAGTGTGGCGCGGGCGCCCGGCTCTGGCGGAGCAGGCACCCGCTGGTGCTGCGCCCAGGGCCGGGCGCGAAGAGAGGCTTCAGGCGGCCGCTTTACGCCTCGGCCTCGGCGAGCTCGGCCTGCTTGGCCTGGACGCGCTCGGAGACCTTCATGAAGGGCAGGTAGATGGCCATGGCCGCAGCGATCTCGATTACCTGCCAGATGGCTGCGCGGAAGTCGCCGCCGGTGGTGAGGAAGGCGGAGATGACGGCCGGGGTGGTCCAGGGAACCTGAACGACGCAGGGGCTGATGATGCCGGCGCAGGTCAGGCCATAGGTGGCGGCAATGAACAGGTCGGGGATCAGCACGAACGGGATCATCAGGGGCAGGTTGAACACGACCGGGTAGCCGTAGATGACGGGCTCGTTGATGTTGAAGAGGCCGGGCAGGATGGCCATCTTGGCCACGGTCTTGCTGGACTTGCTCTTGGAGAACAGGAAGGTGTCGAGAAGCAGCGCCAGGGTGCAGCCGGAGCCGCCGATAAGGGCGAAGCTGTTCACGATCTGCATGTTCATGTAGTGGTCGGCCGGGATGGGCTGGCCGGAGGCGAAGGTTGCCATGTTGTCCACGATGAGCATGGTGAGGATCGGCTCGGCCAGGACGCCGGAGATCGTGGACTGGTGGATGCCCAGGCAGAAGAGCAGGTTAGCGAGGGTGTAGATCAAGATGACGGCCCACGGACCGGCGTTCATGATGCCCTTGAGCGGGGTGGAGATGCAGGTGGAGATGATCGTCATGAGGTCGGTCGAGAAGGCGCCGGCGAGCACAGCGGCGACGAGACCGCAGACCGAGAGGGTGAGCAGCATCGGGATCATGACGTTGAAGGACTCGGCGACCGCGGGGGGCACGCCCTCGCCCAGGTTCACCTTGAGCTTCTCCATGCCGGAGAGCTTGATGAACAGCGTGACGGCGAGAAGGGCCACGATGATGGCGCCGAACAGACCGTTCGTGCCGGTGTTGGTGGTCGAGAGCACGCCGGAGGCCTCGGCGCCGGTGAGCGCATAGCCGTCGGAGAGCTTGACGCCCAGCTCGGTCACCGCGTAGGTCATGGAGTCGGCGAGCTTATCGTTGGCGTTGGTGGCCACGAGGAGATCGCCCAGGGTGGCGGTCACCGCCTGCGGCATCATGACGATGAACGAGGAGATGCCCACGACGACGCACGCGATGGTGTTCTCGAAGCGCTTGTTGACGGCCAGGCAGTAGCCCAGGACGCCGGCGAGGATCAGTGCGCAGGCCGAGAGCGTGCCCAGCGTGACCGCAGATCCCCAGCCCTGGACCGCGGCGAGCTCGGCGGAGCCGTCCGCGAAGATGAGCGGGAACACCACGTTGTTGATCAGGACGGCGATGCCGGCCAGGATATAGAGCGGCGTGATCGTGGCGAACGCGTCGCGCAGCGTGCGCAGGTGGACCTGGTTGCCCACCTTTGCGGAGACCTCGGCGAACTTATCGAGAAACGCCTGTCCCTTTCCTTGTGCCATTTCTTACTCCCCTTCTTCCGCATCGAGGGTGTGCGTCCGTATGACATCCCTCAACCAACTTGCTGATTTCTTGAGGCGGCGCGCGTAGCCGTCCTGCAGATCGACCTCGACGAACCCGTAGCGGTTCTTGAAGGCGTTGGACCACGACCAGTTGTCGACGACGGCCCAGTAGTGGTAACCCACGAGGTTCGCGCCGTCGGCGATGGCGCGCGCGATCCACGCCAGGTGCTCGCCCACGAACTCGATGCGGTAGTCGTCCTGGATCCGGCCCGTCTCGGCGTCGCGGAACTCCCACTCACGCTCGACGCCCATGCCGTTCTCGGAGACGAAGAACTCCAGGCCCGGGTACTCATCGCGCAGCTTGATGCCGAAGTCGTAGATGCCCTTGGGGTAGATCTCCCAGCCGCGGCTCTCGTTCATCTTCGCCTCAGGCCACACGTAGGGCTCGGCGAAGACGGGGCAGCCCGCCTCGTCGACGTCGCGCGAGGGCGCCTGGACGCGCTCGGGGTGATAGTAGTTGCACCCCAGCCAGTCCACCTTGCCCTGGGCGAGGATCTCTTTGTCGCCGGGGCGGATAGGCAGCTCGACGCCGCGGGCGGCAAGGGAATCCAGCACATCGGCCGGCAGCTCGCCCTTCGTGACGAGGTCCAGCCACCAGCGGTTGTTGATGCCGTCGGTCATGCGGACGGCCTCAAGGTCGGCGGCGCTGGGGTTCTCGCGGGTGTAGGGCGGCGTGAAGCAGTTGATGAGGCCGATGCGGGAGTCGTCGAGCATGCAGCCGTCGGCCTTCGCGCGGCGATAGGCCGCCACGGCCAGGCTGTGCGCGATCGAGATGTTGTACTGCACGACCTTCGCGCGGTTGAAGTTGCGCAGGCACGGGTACCAGACGCCGTTCTGGTAGCGCTGGTCGGGCTCAACGATGGGCTCGTTGAACGTGAACCAGCAGCGGATCTCGCGGCCGAACGTGCGGAACGCAACGTCGGCGTAGTGGGCGTAAGCTTCCACGACCTCGCGCGACTCCCAACCGCCGCGGCGGAACAGGTACGCCGGCATGTCGAAGTGGTACAGGTTCACGAAGCACTCGAGACCGGCCGCGGCCGCGTCGGCAAAGAGCTCGTGGTAGTACTTCTCGCCCTCCGGGTTGATGTTGCCGTCCTCGTCGAGCAGGCGGCTCCACTGGATGGACGTGCGGAAGCTCGTGAGCCCCAGGCCGCGGAAGATGGCGAAGTCCTCGTTGTGGCGGCGGGTGAAGTCGTTGCCACCATAAGAGCCCACGCGGTTGTGGAACGCGTCGAGGTCCAGGTTGCTCCAGAGGTCCCACAGGTTCTCGAGCTTGCCGCCCGTCTTCCACTCCCCTTCCGTCTGCGGGCCGGACATGGCCGCGCCGAAGAAGAAGTCGTCGGGCAAGGTGAGCTGCTTCATCAAGTCCCCCTTTCATTTGTTGTGTTTGGCTTTGCGGGTTTTACCGCTTTGCCAACCTGACATGTCTGCATTCCAGATTAGGCATGCACGCGAATGCCACAAGACCTTTTTTCTTCGGCGGCGTGAATGGTATAATTTTGCCGCTGAACGGTAGAGCGGGCTCAGGCGCGCATATTCTTTCGAGCAAGCGGGGAACTACACTGGTCATACAAAGATGTTTTGAGAGGAGCTGCTCATGGCACAGATGAAGTACGAGATCGTGGCGAACGACTTGATCGACGCCATCCGCACCGGCGTATACAAGCCGAGCGAGCAGCTCCCCAGCATCGAGGCCCTGTGCGAGATGTACGAAGTCAGCAAGATGACCATCAAGAAGTCGCTCGACGTGCTGCAGGACGCCGGCTACATCACGCGCCGGCGCGGCTCGGGCTCCTTTGTCAAGAACGTCCAGGCGCCCATCCATAAGGTGGCCTTCGAGACGAGCGGCCAGATGAGCGGCCTCACCGCCGAGCAGGGCGCGAGCGGCATCAAGATCACCACCGAGGTCGTCGACTTCGGTGTCGAGCCTCCCTCGCCCGAGGTCGCCCACATGCTCGCGCTCGAAGACGACCAGTTCGTCTACCGCATCTGCCGCGTCCGCTTCGCCGACGACCGCCCGCACGCGGTCGAGTACACCCACATGCCCATCGACCTCATCCCCAACCTGCGCCGCAGGAACGCCGAGGGGTCCATCTACAGCTACATCGAGGGCGACCTGCACCTGAGGATCGCGAGCGCCCACCGCATCGTGCGCGCGGTGCTTCCCACCAAGGAGGAGCAGAAGTGGATGAAGGTCGGCCCTCACGAGCCGCTGCTCGAGGTCGAGCAGGTCGCGTTCCTCGACGACGGAACCCCGTTCGAGTATTCCTTCAGCCGCCACCCCAACGGCTACGAGTTCAGGTCCATCAGCACAAAATAGCGCGGGGCCGCACGGGTCGCGCGCGCAAAAGAAAGGCGGGTCACATGCTTATCGGCGCCCTTGAGGCCGGCGGGACCAAGATGGTCTGCGCAACCGGCGACGAGACCGGCAAGATCTTCGAGCGCGAGTCCTTCCCTACCCTCACCCCTGGCGAGACCCTGCCGGTGCTGACCGAGTGGTTCCGCGCACGCGGCGTGGAGGCGCTGGGCATCGGCGCGTTCGGGCCCACCGGCGTGGACCCCGCGGCCGAGAACTTCGGCGACATCCTCGAGACGCCCAAGGTCGCTTGGCGCGGCTGTCATCTGCGCCAAGCCTTCGTCGACGCGCTCGGCGTGCCCGTGGGCTACGACACCGACGTCAACGTGGCGTGCCTGGGAGAGGCGACCTTCGGCGACTCGCGCGGCATCGACGACCTGGTGTACGTGACCATCGGCACCGGCGTGGGCGCGGGCGTCATGCTGGGAGGACGTCTGCTCCACGGCATGCTCCACCCCGAGGCGGGCCACATGCTGGTCACGCGCGTCGCGGGCGATAACGGCCCCTGTCACTGTCCGAGCCACGCCTGCTGCCTCGAGGGCATGGCGGCGGGGCCCTCCATCCAGGCGCGTTGGGGCAAGCCGGCCGTCGAGCTCGCCGACCGCGCCGAGGTCTGGGAGCTCGAGGGCGACTACCTGGCGCAGATGTGCGCGAACCTCGTGCTGTGCTACTCGCCGCGCCGCATCATCCTGGGCGGCGGCGTCATGCACCAGGAACAGCTTTACGCGATCGTGCGCAAGAAGACCCTCGACTACCTGGGTGGATACATCACCGCGGCGGAGCTTGCGGACATCGATTCCTACATCACGGCGCCGAGCCTCGCCGACAACCAGGGCGCCATGGGCGCGCTCGAGCTCGGGCGCAGGGCGCTTCTTGCCAGCAAATAAGCGCGCGGCGTACTCTTCCTTAGACGGTCCTTTTCTGCATCGAATGAACGGGAGCCAAACAACCATGACGAACCCAAACCACGAGCTCATCTTCCTTGCGCCTGTGTTCCACGAGAAAATCTGGGGCGGGCGCAAGCTGGCCGACGACTGGGGCTACCAGATCCCCGACGGGCCGATCGGCGAATGCTGGGCAATCTCGGCCCACCCCAACGGGGACTGCCGCGTGGACGGCGGCGCGCTCGACGGGATGGCGCTCTCCGAGGTGTGGGCGGAGCACCGCGACCTGTTCGGCGCGGTGCCCGACGGGCGCGGCGGCGAGGCCACAGAGTTCCCTCTGCTGGTGAAGATCCTCGACGCCAAGGACGACCTCTCGGTGCAGGTCCACCCCGACGACGCCTACGCCGCCGAGCATGAGAACGGCTCGCTCGGCAAGAAGGAGTGCTGGTACGTGCTGGGCTGCGAGGAGGGCGGCTCCATCGTGGTGGGCCAGCGGGCGCGCGACGCCGCCGAGTTCCGGCGGATGGTCGACGAGGGCCGCTGGGGAGAGCTGCTGAACGAGGTGCCGGTCCGCGAGGGCGACTTCTTCCAGATCGACCCGGGCACCGTGCACGCAATCAAGGGCGGCACCGTGATCCTTGAGACCCAACAGTCGAGCGACGTGACCTACCGCGTCTACGACTACGGCCGCGTCCAGGCCGACGGCACGACGCGGCCGCTCCACATCGAGCAGAGCGTCGAGTGCGTAGACTTCTCCGCAAAGGCACCCTTGTCCGGCGAGGTCACGGAGCCGGTCATCGACGGCATCCAGCACCTGGCCGACACCGACCGCTACGTCGTGGACCTGGTCGAGGTCGATGGCGAGAAGACCTTCTCGGCCATCCCCACCTTCCGCTGCGTCAGCGTGATCGAGGGCGAGGGCGTGGCCGAGGGGCGCCCCGTCCGGCGCGGCGACCACTTCATCGTGCCCGCTTCCTTCGGCGACGCGACCCTCACGGGCCGCATGAGGCTCATCGTGAGCCGCGTTCCCACCGCGCTCTAGACCGCGCGTCCGTCGGTGGGAACCCAAGCCGAAGCGCCTGCCATTGGTGACTGTTTTTCGCGTCGCAGACGCCGCCGGCCTCGCGTGACACGTCAGTATGCTCCGGCCGGAACCCGGGCCGATGCGCCTGCCATTGGTGACTGTTTCCGCGTCGCAGACGTCACGCGGTCAATAGGACGTGGCCGCAGCAGCGGGCGAAAGAAATACAGCCT
Organism: bacterium; assembly: GCA_963610995.1. Classification (GTDB taxonomy): domain Bacteria; phylum Actinomycetota; class Coriobacteriia; order Coriobacteriales; family Atopobiaceae; genus Paratractidigestivibacter. The sequence continues at coordinate 8,982 of CAVDQW010000166.1, forward strand.
GGTGAGATGTGAGACGCGGTGACTGTCACCAATGGCAGGCGCCCTCGCAGCAAGGCATCGACCTGCCACCAATGACTGTCACCCGTGGCAGGTAAGCCGCCGCCCGAACCCTTCCCAGGCGCAAGCCTCGAAGCGGGCCGCCCAGCAATAAACGGTTGCTGGGCGGCCCGCTATTTTTGGCATCGCCTAAGGAGAACCAGATGCCCCTTGTTAATCGCGCGGACTCAAGACACGGCGAATACGCCAGTCCCCGCAATCGGCCAAGCACGGCCGCAACGCGTCGCGTCCCTACAGGAAGCGATACGACACGGCGCGAACGCCCCAGTCGTCCCCGCTCGAGAAACCGAAGGCCTGCCAGACGCCGCCGGCGAGGTCCAGCACGCGACCGTAGCTCGCGAAGCCGCCCGTGTCGGTAACGGTCGCGGTCACGGTCTTGCCGCCGTAACGGATCTCGACCGTGCGCCCGAGCAGGTAAGACTGGCTCACGGGCACGGCGACCGTCATGGAATCGTGGGTCAACGGGATGCCCGAGGCCGTGGCGGTGCCGCCGGTGTTGTCCTCGATGTCGTAAGCCGAGGCCAGGCCGTTCATCCACTCGCCGTCGCTCTCGACGTCGGACGAGGACGAGCTGGACGAGGAACTTGAGCCGGAGGTCGAAGTCGAGTTCGACGACGTGGAGGAACCCGTGGAGGAAGTCGAGCTCGACGTCGAGCCGGAGCCGGTGGCAGCAGACGAATCCGAGCCGGAAGCGCTCGTCGAATCCTGCTGAGCCGTCGTGTTCCCCGAAGTCGTCTGAGCGGACTCGGCGCTGCTCGCCGACGCGACCGCTTCCGCCTCAGCCTTTGCCTTGGCCTCGGCCTCCTGCTGGGCCTTAGCAGCAGCCTCTGCCTCCGCCTGGGCCTTCGCGGCTTCCTCGGCCGCCTTCTGCGCCGCCAGCTCCGCCTCGTACTGCTCGCGCGCGGAATTGGCCTCCTGCAGCGATGCCATGGCGCTGCTCACCTGTTCGTCGACCTGCGTCTTCTCGGACTCGAGGGCGCGTCTCGCCTGGTCGAGCTCCTCGCTGGCGCTCGTGAGGTCGGAGATGGTCTCGTTGTTTCGCTCCACGACGTGGTCGAGGTACTGGACCGTGGTGATCACGTCGTTGAAGTCGTCGGCCGAGAGAAGCAGGTCGATAAGGCCGCTCGCCCCCTGCTGGAGCTTGTACAGGACCCTGATGGACGACGAGGCGGCGTCCTTCTTGCTGGGCAGCTCCGCCTCGATCTGCGAGATGAGCCGCTCGTTGTCCTCAATCTTGTCCTGAAGCTCAATGGCCTGGTCGACGGCCGTGTTGTACGCCTCGCTGCATGAGTCGATCTGCGCCTGCAGCTCGTCGAGCGTCGTGGCGCGCGCCGTCGACGAGAAGAGCGGCGCGGCGCCGAGCGCGAGCGAGAGCCCAGCAGCCACGGCGCCGCGGCGCAAGGAATTTCTTGCCTTGCCGGCCATTAGATGGAGTTCATCTCGGAGAGCACGGAAGAGTACCAGTCCTCCCAGGTGGGCGGGCAGTACATCTGCGCGCCGCTCACCGTGAGCTGGCCGCCGTACGTGGTGGCGAGGCCCTTGACGTGGTCGCGGATAGCGGAGTCCCAGTCATCCCAGCTCGAGGAGCCCCAGCCCCAGGCGTTGTGCGACTTGAAGCACACGGCGCCCTTGGAGCTCTCGACGCAGCTGATGGCGGGCGAGAGGCGCGGGTCGACGCCGTAGGTCCACGCGGCCTCGGCGAAGGTCTTGCCGTAGCCGGCGAGCGGCGATCCTGCCAGGTACGCGTCGATGCGCGGCTGCCACTTGTTCACGAACTCGGTCTTGGAGTCGGCCAGGCCGGTGTCGGTCGTGGTGACGGTGGTGACCGTCTCGGCGCTCGGCACCTCGACCGTTGCCTCGGTGCCGGACTGCGTGGTGAAGGTCGTGGACGAGTCGCTGGCGGCAGACGAGTCCGCGGCGGCGGAGGCGGAGGCAGCGGACGCGGCTTCCTCGGCTGCCTTCGCCGCGGCCTCCTCGGCGGCCTTTGCCTTGGCGGCCTCAACGGCGGCCTGGGCCGCGGCAGCCTCCTCGGCGGCCTTCTTCTGCTGCTCCTCGACGAGCTGCTGGCGGGCGGAGATGGCCTCGTTCATGGCGTCTTGCGCCGATTTGGCGTCCGAATCGGCCTGGGCCTTCTCGGAGGCCAGGGCGCTGCGGGTCTGATCGAGCTCGCTGGTGGCGGAGACGAGGTCCTGGACCGCCTCGTTGTTCTTGGTCGAGATGGTGTCCAGGTAGCGGGCCGTGGTGATGACGTCGTTGAAGTCGTCGGCGCTGAGCAGGAGCTCCAGGATGCCGCCGCCGGTCTGCTGCATCTTGTACAGGGTGCGGATGGACTCTGCGGCGGCCTCCTTCTTCTCGGGCAGCTCGGCCTCGAGCTCGGAGATGCGCTGCTCGTTGGCGTCGATCTTCGCCTGCAGCTCCTCGACGCGCTTGGCGGCCTCGTCGTAGGCGGTGCCGCTCTCCTCGATGCGCTGCGTCAGGTCGGAGATGGAGTCGGCACGGGCAATCGTCGGGGCGACGGTCGCGACGGTTGCGCCAGAGACGGCCACGGCAAGGGCCAGGGGCATCGTCATGAGGCGGGCGTGCGACATGTTCTTTACGTCTAGCAAGCGTTCAGACCTTCGCGTCGGGGTCCCGGAAAAGAGCCGGGCGTTCGGCAGTCAATTCTGAACATTCTAGCTCAGGTTGAGGGTTCTCACCATTACTACACCGCCTAACGGCCCGCCCCGTCGGGCGGGCGTGGTTTTTCCCTGTCCATGCGGCGGCGGGGGTAGGCGACCGCGCCGAGCTGCGGCACAGTGTTTCGTTACGCAAAGAAGGAAGGGTTTCAACGTGTTCAATTTCATCGAGCTCCTCAAGGCCGCCGTGTTCGGCGTCGTCGAGGGCATCACCGAGTGGCTGCCCATCTCTTCGACCGGCCACATGCTGCTGCTCAACCAGTTCCTCACCATGGACGTCTCCACCGACTTCTGGGACATGTTCCTGGTCGTCATCCAGCTCGGCGCAATTCTTGCCGTCTGCGTCATCTTCTTCCACCAGCTCAACCCCTTCGCGCCGTCCAAGAGCGGCTACGAGAAGCGCCAGACCTGGACGCTGTGGGGCAAGACCATCGTGGCGTGCGTCCCGGCCGCCGTCATCGGCATCCCGCTCGACGACTGGATGGAGGAGCACCTGGGGAGCCCCTTCGTCATCGCCGCGGCCCTCATCGTCTACGGCATCGCGTTCATCGTGATCGAGAACGCGCGCGAGAAGACCGCCTCCCGCTCGCTTCCGGGCGTGGGCAACAACACGCTGCGCCCCGCGCCGCGCCACTTCGCCGTGGCCGCGAGCACGGCCGAGATCGCCACGCGCTCCGAGCTCGCAGACGAGGACGCCCGCATCCAGCGCATCGAGGAGCTCGACTGGAAGACGGCCATCGGCATCGGCATCTTCCAGGTGCTCTCGATGGTCCCCGGCACCTCGCGCTCCGGCTCGACCATCATCGGCGGCCTGGTCCTGGGGTGCTCGCGCGCCGTGGCGGCCGAGTTCACCTTCTACCTGGCCATCCCCGTAATGGCAGGTGCCTCGGCGCTGCGCCTCGTCAAGTTCTTCCTCAAGGGCAACGTGTTCACCGGCGCCGAGACGGCCATCCTGCTCACGGGCTGCGCCGTGGCCTTCGTGGTCTCGCTCGCCTGCATCCGCTTCCTCATGGGCTTCGTCCGCAAGCACGACTTCAAGCCCTTCGGCTGGTACCGCATCGTGCTCGGCATCGCCGTCATCGCCTACTTCGGCATCAAGATGGTGCTCTAAAGGCGTCGAGCCCTCCCCGCCGGCAAAGCGCCCGGCGCCGACCGCTTCCCGCGGCCCGGCGCCGGGCGTTTTTGTGCTTGCATGGACCGCGCAGGCGCCCCGATAAGAACAGGCGCACGTTAATGGCGCGGCTATGGGGGGCTCTTGGCCAAAATCCGCTCCCCGCGAACAACGAATTCGCGATTGTGCGTGGCCCAGGGCAAGATTTCGGGCTTTCCAAGGGCCTCTCAATGCCCGTCGTAGCGCGTCCTGTCACGTTTGCCCAGTTGAGCACCGCCTGAAGCTATATCAATTAGTGAACTGTACACGCAAGAACGCAAATCCGTTGCACGGCCAAGCGCCCGGAACTCGTTAAGAGGGCTCCTCGCCTCAAAAGAAGCGTCCGAGTGACGGAGGACGGCGGAGAAATCCCGGCATCCGGCCGGCACTTGCGGGCATTCACGCCCATTCCCGCCGCGAGCCTACGCGGTGAGGTAGACCATAGCCAGAATCAGCGCGAAGCCGACGAGGTCGACGGGGGTAAAGGTCGTGCCGAGGAACAGCACCGTGGAGATCGTGGCGGCGATGGGCTCCGAGGTGCCCAGAAGCGCCGCGCGCATGGACCCGGCGTCGTGCACGCCCTGCAGGTACAGCGCGTAGCTGCCGAAGGTGCCGACGACCACCGAGAACACGAGCGCCGCCACGGCCGCGCCGTCGAGCACCGGCATGTGGTTCCACGGCTGGTAGCACACCGAGAGGATGCAGCCCGACACCAAAAACGCCAGGCCGTTCACGGTGAAGTTGCCCCACTTGGCCATGGGCCTCGCGGGCAGGATGGAGAGGCACGCCGACGACACCGCGCACACGAGGCCCCACACGAGCCCCTCAAAAGGCAGACTGAGCTGCCCCGGGTTTCCCCCGGTGGCAAGAAGGAACGTGCCCGCGAGGGCGAGCAAAAGGCCAAGCGCCTCTTTCCAGCGGGGCCCGCGGCGGGCGCGCACGCAGGTGAACACCAGCACGAGCGCCATGCCCAGACTCTGCATGACGGTCGCCGTCGCCGAGCTCGTGGCGTCCACCGCCTCGAGGTAGGCCACCTGAGAGAAGAGGATCGCGCCCAAAGCGACGGCGAGCACCTCGAGCAGCCCCCTGCGGTCGCGCACCACGCTCGAGAGCTGCGCGCGGCTCTGGGGTCGCGCGGCCGCGGCGGCGAGGAACAGCCAGCACGCCGTGAGCTCGCGCAGGCACACGAGCCACAATGGGTCGACGTCGTAGGTGCCCATCAACCAGCTGCAGACGGTGCCGTTGAGCCCCCAGAACGTCCCGCCGATGAGCACGCAGACGACGCCGCGGCGCACGCGGGCGCGGTTCTCGCCGGCATCGGGGCTGGCGGTCGGCGCGTTCTTCTCTGCTGTCTCGGCTGCGGTCTGGTCGGGCATGTTTTACGTCTCCTTATCACGTGTCGGCCAACTAGGTTAACACCCGCGCGGGTGCGGTATGCTCCAACACGTATGAAACTCAGGCAAAGGAGCTCCATGGACATCAAGGATTACTCGTCGGCCGACCCGGCGCTCGCAGAGGGCACCGAGCACGCCGGCTTCACCGTCACCCGCGTCGAGGCCGTGCCCGAGATCGGCGGACAGGCCTACGTCATGCGCCACGACGCCTCCGGCGCCCGCCTCATCTGGCTCGCCTGCGACAACGTGAACAAGTCGTTCGCCATCTCGTTCAAGACCCCGCCCGCCGACGACACGGGCGTCTTCCACATCCTCGAGCACTCGGTGCTGTGCGGCTCGGACTCCTACCCGGTCAAGGAGCCCTTCGTCAACCTGCTCAAGACCAGCATGCAGACGTTCCTCAACGCCCTGACCTTCTCGGACAAGACCATGTACCCGGTGGCCTCCACCAACACGGCCGACCTCGAGAACCTCATGGGCGTCTATCTGGACGCGGTGCTGCACCCGGCCATCTACGACCGCCCGCGCATCTTCGAGCAGGAGGGCTGGCACCTCGAGGTCGAGGGAGAGGGCGCAGACGCGAAGCTCGCCTACAACGGCGTCGTGTTCAACGAGATGAAGGGCGCGCTTTCCGACCCCGACGACGTGCTCTACCAGGCGCTCTCCCGCTCGCTGTACCCCGACACCGCCTACGGCTTCGAGTCCGGCGGAAACCCGCGCGCCATCCCGACGCTCACCTACGAGAAGTTCCTCGAGACCCACGCGCGCCACTACAACCTTGCCAACAGCTACACCGTGCTCTTCGGCGACATGGACATCGACCGCGAGCTCGCCTTTATCGACGGCCACTTCGCTCGCGCCTGCGAGCGCGACGCCGGCGCGCCGAACCCGCTTAAGCTCCAGGCTCCCGTGACGCCCGCGCCCGCGCGCATCGAGATGGCCACCGCCGAGAACAACGCCGAGGCGGGCGTGTCGTACGTGGTCGCCGAGGCGAGCCAGCGCGAGCGCGTCCTGGCCATCGACGTGCTGCTCGATGCCCTCTGCGGCTCCAACGAGGCCCCGCTCAAGCGCGCCATCCTCGACGCCGGCCTGGCCGACGACTTCGACGGGGCGCTGATCGACGGCATCCTGCAGCCGCAGGCCATGTTCACCCTGCGCGGCGTCAAGCCCGGCTGCGCCTCCAAGTTCCGCCCGCTGCTCGAGTCCACCTGCGCCGAGCTCGCCGAGAACGGCATCCCGCGCGACAAGCTCGCGGCAGCGCTCGCCCAGGCCGAGTTCAACCTGCGCGAGGGCGACTGGGGCGGCTACCCCGACGGCGTGGCGCTCTCCATGGTCGTCATGTCGTCCTGGCTCTACGACGACGAGCGCCCGCTCGACTACGTCCACTACGAGGACGCGCTCGCCTACGCCAAGGCGGGGCTGGAGAACGGCCTCTACGAGCAGCTCCTTCGCGAGATCGTCTGTGAGAGCGCCCATTCTGCCGAGGTGGAGCTCGCGCCCGTTGAGGGCGGCGACGCGGCCGAGGAGGAGGCTGAGCTTGCCGAGAAGCGCCGCGGCATGAGCGACGAGGAGCTCGCCGCCGTTGCCGCCGAGGTGGAGGCCCTGCGCGCCGAGCAGGAGGCGCCCGACACGCCCGAGGCGCTCGCAACGCTGCCGCAGCTCACCGTGGCCGATATCGAGGACCCCGCGCCCGAGCCCGCGGCCCCCATGGTGGACGCGCCTCTCCCCTGCATCGCCCACGAGCTCGACACCCACGGCATCGCCTACGTGTACCACTACTTCGACCTGCGCCGCCTCACCGCCGACGAGCTGCCCTACGTCGGCGTGCTCTCCGACCTGCTGAGCAAGCTGGACACCGAGGAGCACACGGCCTCCGACCTCGACACCCTCATCGAGACGAACCTCGGCGGCCTCGGCTTCTTCACCGAGGTCTACACCGCCGAGAAGCTCGAGTACGCGGCGCCGTCGTTCGTGGTGAGCGCAAGCGCCCTCTCCGAGAAGGTCGAGTGCCTGGCCCGGATCCCGCGCGAGATCTGGGGCACCACCCGCTTCGACGACCTCGACGACATCCGCGACATCCTCACGCAGCGCAAGGTCGCGCTCGAGCAGTATTTCGTGGGCAGCGGCCACTCGGCGGCGATGTCGCGCGCCATGACGTACTACTCCGCCGGCAGCAAGGTCTCCGGCCTTCTCGGCGGCGTGGATTACTACCTCTTCCTGCGCGAGCTTCTTGCCGCGTGGGACGAGCGCAAGGAAGAGCTGACCGCGAAGCTCGCCGAGGTCTGCGGACGCATCTTCACCGCCGACGAGGTCACGGTGAGCTTCATCGGCTCGGCTGAGGACCGCGAGCGCTTCTGGGCCGCCGCGGACGACCTCAGCCTGCCTGTGCTCGGCGAGGAAGGCGCGGCGCACGTGCTCGACGTGAAGCCCGCCGGTGCCTCGAACGAGGGCTTCGTCATCCCCTCCAACGTGAGCTACGTCGTGCGAGCGGGCGCGCCCTCCGCGCTCGACCGCGGGACCCGCGGCTGCTGGGCCGTGGCGACGCGCGCCATCACCTACGATTACCTGTGGAACGAGGTGCGCGTCAAGGGCGGCGCCTACGGCACGGGCTTCCGTCACGGGGCGGCCGGCACGCGCGCGTTCTGGTCCTACCGCGACCCGGCCATCGACGGCACGCTCGGTCGCTACGACGGCTGCGCGGAGTGGCTCGCCAACTGGGACGGCGACGAGGACGAGCTCACGGGCTACATCGTGAGCACCGTGGCCGCCCACGACGCGCCCGTGAAGCCGCGCGCCCTGGCCCGCCGCCAGGACACCGCCCGCTTCAACATGCTGCCGAAGGGCCGCCGCGACCAGGTCCGCGCCGAGGAGCTCGCCGTCACGGCCGATGACGTCCGCGCCCTCGCCGCCGCGATCGCCGACGCCGAGCCCGCGACGTCCGTCTGCGTCTTCGGCGGGCGCGAGGCCCTCGAGTCCTGCGGCCTCGACCTGACCGTCACCGAGCTGCAGTAAACAGCGTCCCCTGGGTTCGGAAGCCTTCCGAACCCAGGGGACGATATACACGGAAAAGGAGGGCGTCCCTCATGACTCAGGGACGCCCTCCTTTGCATGCGACAATGTATTAGACGAAGTCGCTAGCGTTGCTTCTTGTGCAGGTACGCGCCGGTACCGACGGCCACGGCGCCGACGGCCAGCAAGGTCACGAGGCCCGCGGCGTTGAAAGTGTCGCCCGTGCGCGGGACGGAGGTCTTCTTCTTGGGCGTATCGGAATCCGGGGTCGAGGGCGTATCGGAATCCGGGGTCGAGGGCGTGCCGGAATCCGGGGTCGGGCTCGGGTTGGGCGAGGGGCTCTCGGGCACCGTGTAGGAAACGGTGGGCTTGTTGAAGTCCTCGGGCTCGCCGATCTCGCCGGTGGAGTCGACCGGGGTCAAGGTAGCTTTGTTGTTGGTGTAGAGACCGTAGGCGGCCGAACCGTCGTTGTTCTCGCCGAACTGGTCGTAGGCGCCGTAGGTGCCGCCGGCCGTCTTCGGGTTGGTCAGCTTGACCTTGTAGGAGAGCTTGACAGGGGCGTCCTTGGAGACGGGCACGTTGACGGTGAGCCGGAAGTGCTCCTCGCCGTCGTTGGCGGGATAGTAGGTCAGCTCGTACTCGTACGCACCGCTGTCAAGAAGGTCACCGAAGCCGTAGCTGTTCTCGCCGAGCTTGACGGTCGCTTTCTGCTCGCCGCCCACGGTGAGGACAAGGGAATCGGCGTCGTTGACGAGGTCGAAGTTGTAGTCGCCCTCGACGTAGCCCATGTAGTCGTCCACGGTCGAACCTGCGTCAAGAAGGTAGATAAGCTGGTCTTTCACGCCGGAGAAGATCTCCTCGCTGGAGGCCTCCTCGCTGTTGTAACGGGTAACGTAGCCCTTCTCGGCGAGCCAGGACTTGAAGGAGTCGGTGTAGGTCGCGTATGCGCCGCTGTGATAGGCGTAATCGATCCAGATGACATTCGAGGTTTCAGAGGCATCGACGATGGTGGTTGCGGCGTAGTAAGTCGACGCCTCTAGGGCGGTGTAATAGTTGTCGTCATTAAGGACGGTGTCCCACGAGGCGGCCTTGTCGACAGCCCCTTCCTCTTTGCTTTCGGCCTGGGTCATCGCGTACTTGGCGAAATCGGAGTAGGTATTGCCTGCTTCCCATACAGCAGAGAAATCGCGCAAATCCTTGGTCTTGGGCTCCATATACCGCTGATAGAAATCCTCGTTGGAATTCCAGAAGATGCTGCCGTTAGGGACATATGTCTGGAACAGGGCCTCGCCGCTGTCGTTCACCCACATGCGGGCGCCGCCGTCGGACAGGATGATCATGTACTTGTCCGAGCTCGCCACCGTGGTGTCGGCGTCGAGCATCTCCTGCGCGGACTTCACACCGGCCTGGAGATTGCTGCCGCTACGGCCTGGCTCGCCATCCCATTTCTTGTCCGTTATCACCTGAACAAGCTCGTCGAGGTTGGAGGTCTCAGACAGAGCCCGGAGATTTTCGCTGGTATAGAGGATGGGCACGCTTCCGCCGAAGACGATGACGCCGGCCTTGACGTTCAGGTTCCGGTACTCGGCCAGCGCCTGCAGCAGGCTCGCAGTTTCTCCCGCCAGGTCGCCCTTATCGGTACTGGTAGACCCGTCCAAGACAAAGACGACGTCCAGATCGCCCTTGTAGTCCGCGGCGGGCAGCGACAGGGTGACGTTGGATACGTAGTCCTCGTCTAGGTTTGTGGCTTCCTTCGACTTAGAGATGCCCTCCCCCGACACATAATCGGTGTCGGCCGCGACCGCAGTGAGCGGAGCGACCGCCAGCGGAATGAGAAGCGCGGAGAGCAAGGCAGCAGCAGCCAGCTTGAGCTTCTTTACCACCCGATATCATCCCCTCAAGATAGATGGATGTGCAAAGTGATCTTAATATTAGTCTTACGATTGCTTACCGGGAAGTAAATTCCAAGCGAATTGCCTGGGTTAGGGGCCTGAGCGCATGACGACACGGATTCGACGGCGCGGCCTCGACGCAATTGTCAGGAGGCAGCAGGCACGAACAGCCCGGTACAAAAAATCCGCTACGTTTGGGTCATTTTCACGCTCAAACTGACTCAACACGCAGGGGATTCCACAGACAGTGGCAAAGGGCGGCCCCCTAGCCTACAGAACCAGATCGCCCACGGTAAGCTTGGGCACATGATGTGAGCCGTCGGCCTCGCGCCAGTACGTGAGGCCGTGGTCGGTCGTCGCGGGCTCGAGCTCGACCTTCTCGCCGCGACCGCCGAGGGCGATGACCATGGCGACGGCGTAGCCCGCCTCGCTCAAGCCCAGCTCGTCGCCCAGGCAGGCGTCGTAGCTCTTGTGCATGCAGGCGCCCAGGCCGCGTGCGGCGGCCGCGAGCACGATGGTCTGGCTCGCGATTCCCACATCGATGAGGCGGATAGGGTTCGTCGCGAGCTTCTGGGGCAGGCAAAGGACCACGTAGCCTCCGGGCAACTCGCCGGCCTCGGGCCCGTCCCAATCCTTGAGCGCGCCCGCCCAGTGCAGGTGAGAGAAGACCTTCTCGGCCTCGCGGGCATCGTCGGCGCTCACCACGCGGAAGCGGATGACCTGCGCGTTGTTGCCGGAAGGCGCCAGGCGCGCCGCGTCGACGAGCTCGCGCAGGACGCCCTCGCCCACCGCCTCGCCGTCATAGCGGCGATAGGTGCGCGCACCGCGGACCAGCTCGTGGA
>CAVDQW010000167.1:0-36029 GCA_963610995.1 bacterium
GGGCTGATGGGGTACTTGTCGGCGGCGGGGGCGGCGGTGCCGCTCGACGAGGAGCTCGAGCTGGAGCTGCTGCAGCCGGCGAGGGTGGCGAGGCCCGCGGTCAGGGCGGAGCCAGCGACGAAACTCCTACGAGAGATGTTGCTCATGGTGATCTCCGTTCTTTTTGAACGCATTCCCTTGAGGGGCGGCGCGCGGCCGTCCCTTCCTTCCAAGATTGAGTTGTGCGCAAAGCGCTTGTTTATCGCCCAGGCAAGCGCTCCCCTACCCGGGCGGTCAGGTCACTTTACCTGCGGTTTATTGTCGAGACTTAACCGTAGAAGTCGAACTGGATGGTATCGAAGTCGGCGATGTCGAAGGAGTGCGCGTCACCGGTGAGGGTGGACTTGTCGGCCACGGTCAGCTTGATGTCGCCGGCCTTCTCGAGGTGCAGGGTGACCTCGGTCTCAGTGCCCTCCCAGGTGCCCTTGTCGTTGAGCAGGTCGGCGTGGGCCTCCAGCGGAACGACAGTCACGGTGCCGTCCTCGGCGAAGTTGACGTCAAGCATCTGCTCGAAGCCGCCGGCAGTGCCGTAAACGGTCTGGCCGGTCATCTCAACGGAGCCGCGCCACTGGCCGGCATAGAACTTGTTGGCATCGAAGCTCGAGCTACTGGAAGAGCTGCTCGAGGTCGAAGCGGTGGAGCTGCTGGAGCTGGAGCTCGAGCTGGACGAGCCGCAGCCGACGAGCGGCATGGCCAGGGCGCATGCGAGAGCCATTCCAACGGCGATTTGCTTCTTCATTGATGGTCCTTCTTTCTCCTCCGTAAACCAGCCGCAGGTCGCAACCGGTTTCCCTTATGCAAAGAGACGCTAGGGTCTCTTCGGCCCGCGCCAACCACCTGCAGTTGGAGACGCGGACCTTTGCGTAGCCTGAAGCCAACTTACGACTCCGCGTTAACAGTTTCCTAACACGCGTCACAAAGTCCCGAGAGGTTGGCACGACCTGCACGCCCGCGTCCCGAGCGGTTCAGGCGAGCGGCAAAATCGACCGATAAGCGGTGTGTAAGCCCACGGCGGCCCGCACCCGCTAACCTGTTGTGCAGGGAAAACGGCACGAAATGCAGCGCAGGGGGAACAATCGGTTGCGCTGCTTCGTACCGATAAGGGAGGAATCGCATGCTTTACCGGACACTCATCGTGGAGGATGAGCCGGCCGAGGCGCAGCATCTCACCGAGCTGCTTCGCCGCTACGGCCAGGCACACGGCCACGAGTTCGTCATCACCTGGCACGACTCGGCCATCGAGATGCTCGAGGACCACGGCCGCTACGACCTCAGCCTGCTCGACATCCAGATGCCGGGCATCAACGGCATGGAGGCCGCGGCGCTGCTGCGCACCTATGACGACCAGATTCCCATCATCTTCGTCACGAACCTGGCCAAGTACGCCGTCAAGGGCTACGAGGTCGGTGCCTGCGGGTTTATCGTCAAGCCGGCGACGTACGGCAACCTAACGCTCGCGCTCGAGCGCGCGCTGCGCACCGTCACGCAGAACGCTGGCCGCACGGTGACCATCCCCACCGAGAGCGGCCTGCGCGTGATCCCGCTGCGCCAAATAGTCTACATAGAGGTCATGAAGCATAAGCTCACCTACCACATCGTGGGAGAGGAGCCGGTGGACGCCCGCGGGTCGCTCGTGCAGCTCGAGGAGGACCTCGCCGAAGCGCCGGTCGTACGCATCTCGAAGAGTTGTTTGGCTAACATGGACCAGATCTCGATGCTCAGGAGCACCGAGATGCAGATGGCCAATGGCGATTGCCTGCGCATCTCGCGCACGCATAAGCGCAACGTGGTGGACAAAGTGACCGATTACCTGGGCGGCCGCCGCTGATGTTTACCGACTTCAACCCGTTCACGCAGCTTTTAGGCGCCGATTGGGCCGTCCAGATCATCGTGACGCTGACCATTCCCATCGCGATGATCGCGTGGCGCTTTCCCCGGCGGTCGAGCAGGAATGCGCGGGCGATCCTCGCGCTTGCTCTGCTCGCCGCAGGCACCATCGGGCCCGTGGCCACAGGCCTCGTGACCGGCCTCGACGAGATACAGTCTTTCGCCGTGTTCAGCGTTCTTCTTGCCGTTTACGTGGGCATCGTCATGTTCATCTGCGACGTGAGCGCATGGCAGGCGCTGTTCTGCGCGACGGCAGGCTACACGCTGCAGAACCTCGCGAGCGGCCTCGAGGTGCTGCTCTCCATCGTCTTGTCCCACCGGGCAAGCGGGTCTCTCGCCGAGCCGTACAGCACCATCGCGCGCAGCGTCATCCCGCTAGGCGTGTACGTGGCGGGCTACCACCTCTTCGCGCGGCGCATCGACCATAACCGGCTCGCTACCGTCGAGGACAAATCGATGCTGCTCATGTTCGCGGTAGTCGTATTCGTGATCATCGGGTTCGACATCATCATCAAGGGACTCGTCTGGGACGGCATCAAGTACGTCCACCTCGTGCTGCTTCGCCTCATCCACCCACTTTTGTGCGCCTTCGTGCTCTTTGCCGAATATAAGATCCTTTATGCGCACCGAATGAGCGACGAGCGTGACGAGACCGAGCGCATTCTTGCCGAACGCGAGCGCCAGTACACGCTGAGCCGCGGCAACATCGAGGCCATCAATATCAAATGTCACGATATTCGCCACCAGATCCATGGCCTTGCGAATTCCGGCGCCGTGGTAGACAAGGAAGTGCTGGAGAGCATTGCGCGCGAGGTCAACGTGTACGATTCTGTGATCGAAACGGGTAACGAGGCACTCGACACCATCCTCACCGAGAAGAGCCTGGCGTGCTCAAACGAGAACATCGTGCTGTCGTGCATCGCCGACGGCGCGGCGCTCGGCTTCATGAGCCCATCGGACATCTACTCGTTCTTCGGCAACGCGCTGGACAACGCCATCGAGGCCGTGCGTCAAATCGACGACCCAGAGCGGCGAAACATCACGCTGAACGTGACGCGCGAGGGCGAGATGGTCGCTGTGAACGTCGAGAACTTCTACGCCGTGATGCCGAGATTCTCGGAAACAGGGCTTCTTACCAGCAAGAAGGACCGGGAAAACCACGGGTTCGGCGTCAAGTCCATGCAGCTCATCGCCGCGAGGTACGGCGGCTCTGCTCACTTCGGGACGAAGGACGGCGTGTTCTACGTCAACGCGCTGTTCACTGGGAGGGAGTAGCGGGGCAGCTGAGAGCCTTACCGCCGCCCGCGCCGCGCGACCTGCTAAAATGGCCGGGTCACCTGCGAAGAAAGGACCCACATGGCCGCCATCAACTACCAGCTCGCGCGCTTCGAGGCCTCGTACGGCACCGTCGCGCAGCTGCCCGAGCCCAGCCAGCCCGAGGTCAGCGTGGTCGGCCGCTCCAACGTGGGCAAGTCGTCGCTGCTCAACAAGCTCTTCGGGCGCAAGAACCTCGTCAAGGTCTCGTCCAAGCCCGGCAAGACGGCCAACATCAACTTCTTCGACGTCGACGGCATCACCTTCGTCGACCTGCCTGGATACGGCTTCGCCAAGGTCTCCAAGGCCGAGAAGGAGCGCTGGGCGAACCTCATCTCCGGCTACTTCGAGCAGGAGCGCAGCTTCAACATGGTCATCTCGCTCGTGGACATCCGCCACGAGGCGCAGAAGCTCGACCAGCAGATGATCGGCTTCCTTCAGGAGCTCGAGCTCCCCTACATCGTGGCGCTCACCAAGGCCGACAAGATCGGACGCGGCAAGCAGAACTCGCAGGCGGCACTTCTCTCCAAGCAGCTCGGCGTCCCCCGCGAGCAGATGGTGATCACCTCCGCCGAGTCCGGCCAGGGCGTCGACGAGCTCAAGCGCCTCATCGCCGAGGCATGCCTCTAGGGCGACAAAAGCCTGGTCAGGAGCTGTAAAGCGCAAATCGCACTGTCACAGTGCGTTTTAAATGAACCGCAGGTCAGAGCGACAAAACCGTGCCATAAGACGAAGGGACTGTCCCCTCGTCTTATTTTTGCGGCGCGGACGACCTGCAATTGGAGCCAGTCACCAATCGCAGGTCTAGATAAGGCCGAAGTGTTCGAGGGCGGAGGCGACGCCGTCGGACTCGACGCGGTCGCACACGTAGTCGGCGTAGGCCTTCACGTTGTCGTGGGCGTTGCCCATCACCACGGCCACGTCGGCCGCCTCGAGGATGGCGAGGTCGTTCTCGGAGTCGCCGAACGCGAAGACGCGCGACGGCGTAAACGGCAGCGCGTCGATGAACGCGCGCCCGCCCACGCCCTTGCTCGTGCCGGGAATCGCCAGCTCGTGATACCCGCCGCCCACGTTCATGTAGTGGTAGTTGGACATCAAGAATTCGCTGGATTTGCACGCCTCGAGACTCGTGTCGTCGAAGTCGATCTTGCCGAAGAGAAGCTCTCCCCCACGCGCCACGTAGTCCTCGTAGAACTCGAGGCCGGCCAGGCCGCGACAGAAGCTCGAGTCGTGGTCGTCGCTCACGATGGGGCAGCCGAACGTGCCTTCTACCAGGGCCTCCATGCCGATCCGCCGCATCTCGGCGAGCGTAGCGCCCCACAGCTCGGCGTCGATCACGCGGTCGTAGATGACCTCGTCGCCGCGCACCACGTGCGTGCCGTCGAGCGTCACCGCGCCCGCAAACGGTGCCGACGCCATGAGGTTCTGGATGCCAAGCACGCTGCGGCCCGTGCACACGACGGCCACGTTGCCGGCGTCCACGAAGCGCCGCAGCGCGTCGACCACGCGCGGCGTCGGCTTGTCGGTCGGCCCCGTCACGGGGTCGCGGTAGGTCAGGGTTCCGTCGACGTCGAAGAACGCCACCACGGGCGCCGGAGCGAGCTCGGCCATGCGAACCTCCTTGATCGTGCAGGTGCAGCTACGCGCAGCAGCGTATCACGCTGCGGCACCGTGCGGCACGGACAACCCGCGGCCCTACACTTCTCGCTTACGCCCCGCGCTGCGCAAGGAACGCGCGGGTGCGCTCTTCCTTCGGGTTGTCGATAAGCTCGCGCGCCGGCCCCTGCTCCACCACGAGGCCCTTGTCCATGAAGACGATGCGGTCGGCCACCTCGCGCGCGAAGCTCATCTCGTGCGTGACGATGACCATGGTCATGTTCTCGGCCGCCAGGTCCTTGATCACCTTGAGGACCTCGGCCGTGAGCTCGGGGTCCAGGGCGCTCGTGGGCTCGTCGAAGAAGACGACCTCGGGGTTCATCGCCAGCGCTCGGGCGATGCTCGCACGCTGCTGCTGGCCGCCGGAGAGCTGGCAGGGCACCTTGTCCTCGTTGCCGGTGAGGCCCATCTTCTCGATGAGCGCGCGGGCCTGCTTCTCGACCTCGGCGCGCTCGCGCTTCTGCACGCAGATGGGCGCGTCCATGATGTTGCGCAGCACGCTGAAGTGCGGGAACAGGTTGTAGTTCTGGAACACGAGGCCGAAGCGCTGACGGGCGGCGGCCAGCACGGACTTGTCGCCGTAGACGCCGTCGCGGCACACGGAGAGGTCGCCGAACGAGAGATCTCCCCCATCCAGGCGCTCGAGCAGCGTCATGCTGCGCAGCAGGGTCGACTTGCCGCCGCCGGACGGGCCGATAATGGCCACGACCTCGCCGGGGTTGACCTCAAGCGAGATGTCGCGCAGGACGACGTAGCCGTCAAAAGCCTTCTGTGCGTGGTCGACCTTGACCAGCGGTGCGTTGTTCTCAGCCATTCATTCCTCCAAAGAGTGGACAAAGGGACCGTCCCCTTGTCCACTGCGTGCTAGTCGTGGTAGTAGTCGAGACGCTTCTCGATGCGGCCGGCGACGACGTCGATGACGAAGTTGGCCACCCAGTAGAACACGGCGGCGATGATGAACGGCACCATGCTGACCTGCGAGGCCACGAGCTGCTTGGCCACGGTGAACATCTCGATGACGCCGATGGAGAAGGCGAGCGACGTGTCCTTGACTAGGGTGATGACCTCGTTGGTCACGCTCGGCAGGATGTGCTTGACCACCTGCGGCAGCACGATGCGCACGAAGGTCTGCGAGGACGAGTAGCCCAGGATCTCGGCCGCCTCGTACTGGCCGCGCGGAATGGCCTGAATACCCGAGCGGTAGATCTCGGCGAAGTACGCGGCGTAGTTGATGATGAACGCCACGATGGTCGCGTACCACTTGCTGTCGGTGGTGAGGCTGATGCCGAACACGTAGTACGGCGCGAAGTAGATGGCGAACATCTGCAGCATGAGCGGGGTGCCGCGCATGATGGAGATGTACGCGCGCGCCACGAGCGCGAGCGGCTTGAACTTGCTCATGCGCGCGAACGCCACGAGCATGCCGAGCGGGAGCGACCCCACCAGCGTGAAGGCGAAAATCTGCAGGCTGACCAGGAATCCCTGGCCGAGCATGCCGATCATAGTCGTGAGGTCCAAAACGCTCCCCTTTCAAACCGCAAAGGCACCGTCGCCCGCGCGAGGCGACGGTGCCGGCTCAAAATCAATCAAGGCCGATTACTGCAGGCACCAGTTCGTGTAGGAAATGCCCTGGTCAGCGTACTTCTCGCAAAGCTCCTTGACCTTGCCCTCGCTGTCGAGCGCGGCGAGCGCCTCGTTGACGGCGGAGGCGGTGTCGTCGTCGCCCTTCTTGAAGCCGACGGCGTAGTGCTCGCTCGAGAGGTTCTCGGTGAGCTGCTCGTAGGCATCGGGCTTCGCCGCGATCTGGTAGGCGGCGATGGAGAGGTCGCAGGCAACGGCGTCGACGGCGCCGGACTCGAGCTGCATGAAGGCGGTGTTGTAGTCGCTGATGGTCTCGAGCTGGGCGAACGTCGCGAAGAGGTCGGCCTGGGTGGCCTCCTCGCCGGCGAGCACGTTGTAGGCGGCGGAGTCGACCTGGGTGATGACGGTCTTGCCGGAAAGACCGGCGAAGCTGCTGATGCCGGAGCCCTTCTTCACCACGACGACCTGCGCGTTGATCATGTAGTTCTTGGAGAAGGTGTAGTCGTTCTCGCGGCCCTCGACGGTGAAGCCGTTCCAGATGCAGTTGATGGCGCCGGAGTCCATGAGGGTGTCCTTGGCGTCCCAGTCGATGGGCTCGAGCTGGAGCTCCCAGCCCTGCTTGCCGGCGACGAGCGTGGCGAGGTCGAGGTCGAAGCCGGTGTAGGAGCCGTCGTCGCCCACGTAGCCGTAGGGCGGGTATGCGGAGTCGAAGCCGACGATGAGCTTCTTGGTGGCGACGGCGCACTTGTCGTCGGCGGAGCTCGAGCTCGCGGAGGAGCTGCTGCTGGAGGCGCTGGAGCCGCAGCCGGCAAGAACGGCGGAGGCGGCCAAGGTGCCGAACGCGGCGAGGAACTCGCGGCGGTTCATGTTGAGCTTCATTATGTCCCCTTCCCTGGGAAACCCGCCCGCGACCTGCGCGGCCTTGGCGAGCACTTTACTGCGCTAAAGCAACGAAGAGGACTATACGCTTTAGCGCGCTAAAGCACAAGACGAGCCGTAAGCGTTTCCAAGGCCGAAACACGCCGCAGCGAGAAGGGCGCTTGCGGCGTCGCGGGCGGGACCGGCGGCGCAATGACAACGGCGGGGCCGGCGGGCGGCGACGAGCCGCGCTACGAGATCGCAGCCTCAAGCGCCCGCACAATGAGCTCGCGGTCCTTGCCGTCGTGCAAGCCCGAGACCACAAGGGTGACGGCCCGCGCGATCGCCGCCGGCAACCTTACGGGCACGCGACGCCCAACGATTCCGCGTCACGGGCCACGAACCCGGCGAACGGTCGACGCTTAAAAGAACCTGTGGGTATAAACAAAGTACCGTGCCAGCACGGATCCCAAACCACAAGAAGAGCCTATAAAGGAGGCATCATGGACCGCATGAATCCGGACCTTTCCCGTCGATCTTTTCTTATGGCAGGGGGTATATCGGCCCTCGGCCTGATGCTCTCCGGCTGCGGCTCGAGCAGCAAGGCGGCCTCACCCACCAACTCCGACCAGGGTAAGACGTCGACCGCGGACCTGAACTACGACGAGATCAGCTTCGACCTCATCAAGAAGGCCGAGGAGGTGCTCGCGGACGTCGCCATCAAGACCCCGCTCGTGCCCATCTCGCTTCCGCTGAGCGGCTGCCAGGCCTACCTCAAGATGGAGAACCTGCAGCACACCGGCGTCTTCAAGCTCCGCGGCGCCTACTTCAAGATGAGCACCCTCACCGAGGACCAGAAGAAGCTCGGCGTGGTGACCTGCTCGGCGGGCAACCACGCGCAGGGCGTCGGCTACTCCTCGCGCGCGTTCAGCATCCCCGCCACCATCTTCATCCCCTCCATCGCGCCCCAGTCAAAGATCGACCGCACCGCGGCGTACGGCGTTGACATCAAGATTATCGACGGCAGCTTCGAGGCGGCGAAGGAGGCGGCCGAGGCGTTCGCCGAGCAGACGGGCGCGATCTATGTCCCGCCGTACAACGACGCGTGCATCATGGCGGGCCAGGGCACGATCGGCCTCGAGATCATGGACGCCTGCAGCGACCTCGACGCCATCGTGGTGCCCGTGGGCGGCGGCGGCCTTATCGGGGGCATTGCACTGGCGGCGAAGACCATCAACCCGAACATCAAGGTCTACGGCGTCGAGTCCGAGGGCGCGCCATGCATGCACGCCTCGCTCGAGGCCGGCCAGCCCACCACGGTGACCACCGAGGAGTCGCTGGCCGACGGCCTCGACATCGCGCGCCCGGGCGACAAGACCTTCGCCGTGGCGCAGCAATACGTCGACGGCGTCTACGTCATCAACGAGGAGCAGATCGCCCAGGCCATCAAGACCCTCGCCGTCGAGGAGAAGATCGTCGCGGAGGGCGCCGGAGCCTGCGCGTACGCCGCGGTCTCGCTCGGGCTCGTCCCGCTCAAGGAGAACGCGAAGGTGGCCTGCGTCGTCTCCGGCGGCAACATCGACTCCGCGAAGCTCTCGGAGATCATCAACGCCTAGACGGAGGCAGTCACCCAGGTTCCGCGCGCGGGCGGTCGAATTGCCCGCGCAACACCCTCAAAACGCCGGATGTGCGGTGCTCGCCGAAGCGGCGCAGCGCACATCCGGCGTTTTGAGGGGAATATCACCTCTTTTTGGCGGATGTGCGGCACGGCGCCAAAACGAGCGCCGCACATCCGCCGAATTGAGGGGCGCATCTCACAAGAAACCCCTCGCGGAGCCCGAAACCTTACTTGCCCCGGGCGCAAAGGTCGTGTTACCCTGCCAAACGTACTTGAGGGAGTAGTCGCAGCCGGCAGGATCGGTTGCGGCAAGTCAACATACTGGCCGCGACCGCACGCGTCGCCGCGCCTGGCTTGCCTTAATGAACGAGACTCACGTACGGCATCGCAAGGATGCTGTGCGTCGGGTCTTATTTTTTGGCCCGCCGCAGCATCGAGCAGGAGCTGCGGCGGGCTTCTTGCTGAGGGGACATACGAATAAGAGAGGGGACTTTCCGTGGAGAACGCTCACATTCTCTCACGGGAGGAGTTGATTGCCGAAACCGGCAGCGACGCCGAGCGGGGACTCGCGTCGTCGCAGGTAGAGGCTTCGCGCGCCAAGTTCGGCGCCAACTCCTTCACACAGGCCAAGGGTGACTCCCTGGCCAAGCGCATCTGGGATGCGTCGACCGAGCCGATGCTGCTCATGCTCATCTTCGCGGCCATCATCACGCTCGGCGTCAACATCGCCCGCTACTTCACGGGCGGCGAGTACAACTTCCTCGAGTGCGCGGGCATCTTCTGCGCCATCGCGCTGTCCGTGGTGATCACCATCATCACCGAGGGCCGCAGCGCGGCGGCGTTCGAGGCGCTCAACCGCATCAACGAGGACACGCTCATCAAGGTCATCCGCGACGGCGAGCCCACGCAGGTCCCGCAGCGCGACGTCGTCGTGGGCGACGTGCTTCTCGTCGAGACGGGCGACAAGATCGTGGCCGACGGCCGACTGCTCTCGAGCGTCGACCTCTCGGTCAACGAGAGCTCGCTCACCGGCGAGTCCATGCCCGTGACCAAGAACGCCGACGCCAAGGTGAGCACCGACACCCCCGTGGCCGAGCGCGCCAACATGCTCTACTCCGGCTGCTTCGTGGCCGCGGGTACCGGCACCCTGCTCGTCACCGGCGTGGGCAACAACACCGAATTCGGCCAGATCGCCATGGAGCTCGGCACCATCGAGAAGACCACGACGCCGCTGCAGGAGAAGCTCGACCGCCTGGGCAAGCAGATCACCGTGCTCGGCTGCTCGGCGGCAGGCATCGTGTTTGCCATCGAGATCGTTACCTTCTTGATGAACAACACCTTCAACTGGTCCACGGTCTCCGACGCCTTCATCACCTCGATCGTGCTTATCGTGGCCGCCGTGCCCGAGGGCCTGCCCACCATCGTGGCCGTGTCGCTCGCGCTCAACATCATCAAGATGAGCCGCGAGAACGCCCTGGTAAAGAAGATGATCGCGTGCGAGACCATCGGCTGCGTGAACATCATCTGCTCCGACAAGACGGGCACCCTCACCGAGAACAAGATGACGGTCCACACCATCTGGTCCGGCGGCGAGAAGATCGAGCCCGCCGAGCTCGCGGACCCCGTGCTGCTGCGCAACTTCTGCATCAACGGCAACGCCAACGTCACGCTTGAGGACGACGGCACCTGGAGCTTCATCGGCAACCCCACCGAGTGCTCGCTGCTCGTGGCCGCGCACAAGTCCGGCCACGACTACCAGCAGATGCGCCACGACGCCGACATCGTGCGCGTCTTCCCGTTCTCGTCGCAGAACAAGGACATGTCGACCATCGTGCGCGAGAAGGCCGAGGACGGCTCCTCTCGCCTCATGCTCTACGTCAAGGGCAACCCCGAGAAGATCCTCTCCATGTGCCCGGACGTCTCCGACGAGGAGCGCGAGCGCATCGATCACCTGATGGAGGACTACCAGAGCCACGCCGGGCGTCTGCTGGGCTTTGCGCACCGCGAGCTCGCCAGCTTTGACGACGAGGCCCAGGAGGACATCGAGCGCGACCTTGTCTTCGACGGCTTCGTGGTCATCTCCGACCCGCTCTCCCCCGACGTGTACGACGCCATCCGCCGCTGCCGCGAGGCGGGCATCGAGGTCAAGATGCTCACCGGCGACAACATCCGCACGGCGCGCGCCATCGCCAACGAGCTGCACATGTTGGAGGACGGCCACATTGCTGTGGAGGCCGCCGAGATCGAGGCCATGTCCGACGAGGAGCTCGCCGTTGCCCTGGAGAAGATCCAGGTCATCGCCCGCTCCACGCCGCTCGTCAAGATGCGCGTGGTCAAGCTGCTCAAGAGCCGCGGCAACGTCGTGGCCGTCACCGGCGACGGCATCAACGACGCGCCGGCCATCAAGAACGCCGACGTGGGCATCGCTATGGGCATCGCCGGCACCGAGGTCACCAAGGAGGCCTCGGACATGGTGCTGCTCGACGACTCCTTCTCCACGATCCTCAAGGCCGTCCAGTGGGGCCGCGGCATCTACGAGAACTTCAAGCGCTTCATCCAGTTCCAGCTCACCGTCAACGTGAGCTCGGTCATCGTCGTCGTGTTCTCGATCCTCTCCGGCTTCGAGGCGCCGTTCACCGCCCTTGAGCTGCTGTGGATCAACATCATCATGGACGGTCCCCCGGCGCTGACCCTGGGCCTCGAGCCGATCCGTGACGACCTGCTCAAGCATGAGCCCACGCGCCGCGACGCGTCCATCCTCGACCGCGGCATGTACGTGCGCATCTTTGCCAACGGCATCTACATCTCCGCGATCTTCATGATGCAGCACTACTTCAACTTCCTCGGGTGCGCCGAGGGCGAGAAGGCGACGGTGCTCTTCACCCTGTTCGTGCTGATGCAGCTGCTCAACGCCTTCAACTGCCGAGAGCTCGACAACACGCCTATGTTCAAGAACGTGCTGAACAACAAGCTGATGCTCGGCGTGTTCCTGCTGGTCTTCGCGCTGCAGTTCGCCATCACCGAGTTCGGCGCCGCGGTCTTCGGCACCGTGCCGCTGTCCGCCGCGCTCTGGGGCAAGATGCTGCTGTGCGCCATCAGCGTCGTGGTGGTCGACGAGATCGTCAAGGCCGTCCGCCGCGCAACGAGCAAGTAGGCCTCGTCTCCGAGCACAGGGCCATTGGGGCGGCGAGATGAAACCGTTCCGCCCCCACTCCGCTCCACACAAAAGCCGGGTCGCCGATTCAAACGGCGGCCCGGCTTTTCTTGTTTGATGCGGCCTATCTACGCTGCGGCCATCTCCGGCCGGTCCACTTTCGGCGGCGCGGGGAGCGGTACGTTCATGAGCGGCGGGGAGCAAATCGAACAGCGATACTTGCCCACCTCGGCGCCGTCCTCGAAGCAGTTCCACGGGGTGTACTCGCCGCAGACGGGGCAGGGCATGTACATCGTCGGCCACTCTTCCTGCGGGGCAGCGGGCGTGGCGGTGTTCTTCTCGGCGCTCATGGTGGTCTCCTTGTCGCATCGTTGCTTGCTGACAAGGACATGATGCGGCCCGGCGCGCACCAGAAGCGCATCACCGACCATCTGGGCCCGATATCTAAGCTGCGAAGCGCCGCGCAAGGCGCCTGTGCGCCGGAAGCCGTGAGGTCAGGAGGTCCCGCGCAGAGCCGCGTGCAACAGAATCGCGTTCTTGCGTGCTTCATTAGATGTTTTATAGCTAATTTCGAGGCTTCCGATAAGCCAATCCAGCGGTTTTCCGATCCGCACGCACACGTGCTCCGCCGAATAGGCGGCAAAAACGCCTAAAGTTCACGCACTATCGCAATTCTGTTGTTTGAAAACGGCAAAAACGCCCTTAACAAGGCCTCTGAGCTTCAATTAACTTGCAGCCGCCGCGCCAGGCGCCGATTCATCGGCGTCGACGCGCCTCACGAGAGCTCGCGACGGAAGAGACGAACGAGCAGCGCAACCGCGATGACGCAGGTAATGACGTCCGAGGTAGCCTGCGCGGCCATCACGCCCGAAAGCCCGAACGCCGCGGACAGCGCGAAGATGACGACGGCGAAGACGATTCCCTGGCGGCTCACGGAGAGAAGTCCCGCGCTCACGGCGTCGCCCACACTCTGGAACACGCAGGTCGCGCCCAGCACGATGGCCACGGCGACCATGCTGACCTGCTGCAGGCGCAGCATCGGCACGGCGAGTGACACGACACCGGGATCGCTCATGAATGCGTTGACCAGCGGGTTCGCCGCCGCGATGACGCCGAGCGAAAGCACGAGGCCCATCGCCGCCTGGAAGCAAAAGCAAAACTTGAGCACCTCGCGCAGGCGCTTCTTGTTGCCGCTGCCGTAGTTGTAGCCCACGAGCGGCTGCGAGCCGAACGAGAATCCGACGAGCACGAGGACGCTGATCGAGTTGACCTTGAGCGCGATGCCCATGGCGGCCACGGCACTGGAGCCGTACGCCGCGAGGAAGTTGTTCGTGAGCGCGATGCAGATAGTCTGCATCAGGTTGGTGATGGACGCCGGGATGCCGATGGCAAGAAGCGCGCCGAACTCTGAGCCGGTGCACGAGGCGCCGCGCGGGCTCACGGAAAGCTTCTTGGCCCGGCGAGCGGTGATCCACACGAACACGGCGAGAGAGACCACGTACCCGATGGACGTTGCAGCCGCGGCACCCGCCGCTCCCCAACCAAGCAGGCTGATGAAGATCGGGTCAAGCACGATGTTGACCACGACTCCGGCCACGCTGCCGATCATGGACTCGTTGGCCAGGCCCTCGGTGCGCAGCTGGTTATTGGGCGTGAGCGACGCGATGATAAACGGCGCGCCAAGGGCGATGCCGGTGTAGTAGGCGCTCGCGTGATCCCACGTGGAAGCGTCGGCACCGAGGAGCGTAAGGGCGCCGTCGCGGAACACCAGCATAAGAATCGTTACCACAACGCCCATAACAAGGCTGCCCCAGAAGCAGAACGCCGAGATACGGCGCACGTCGTCGTCCTTACCCTGCCCGAGCAGGCGCGAGATGAGCGAGCTGCCGCCGAGGCCGAACACGTCGCCGATGGCGAGCATGAGGGTGAAGACGGGCGCGCCGACCGAGACGCCGGCCACGACGTTCGCGTCGCCGGTCTGCGCGACGAAGAACGTGTCCACCAGGTTGTAAATGAGCGAGACGACCATGCTAAGCACCACGGGCAGCGCCAGAGCGAAGTAAGCGCGCGACACCGGCGCGGATTCGAACAGCTCGTTCTCGTTGTTGTTCTCGGCCATGCAACTCCTCTATCGATTGGGTCAAACGGCTCAATGATAGGACATGCAAAGTGAGCAAAGGGACGGTCTCTTTGTCCGCCGTGATGCGGATTTGATGCGGGGACCGGGCTACATTACAGGCAACAGGAGGCGCAACAACGACCGAAAGGATGGCCCACCATGACCGAGAAGAAGCAGACCTTTGCCATCAACGATCGCGATCTCGACCGGGTCACCGGCGGCGACGGTGGCGGCGCGAGCTCCGCGTTCGGCGGCGACGCCAGCCCGAGCGAGATGTTTTGGTGCCCCAAGTGCGGGAGCGTCATCCCGAAGGAGACCAGGAAGACCCTGGTCCAGACCGGTCCCTATTACATTCAGACGATGGAGGTCACCAAGTGTTGGTGCGATAAGTGCGGCAAGTCCTACGACCCGGGGGAGCTGAAGAAGAGCCCGAGCACCTACTGGTACACCAACTTCCACGACTTTTAAGTAAGGGGGGCGCTTCGGCGCCCTTCTTCTTGTCGGCGCCTTAAGGCCGGTCAGGGGAACGACTCTTTGTCCAGGCCCATCGTCGCCACCCGTCGTCGCACCACCCGCCCGACAATGGCGCCGGCCCGGCGGCGGTGCGCTCTGAGCCGGCGCCAGACGATCGCCGCTAAGTAGTTGAATGATCCCAAAAAGGGGCAGACGAGGAGTTTGTCCCCCGTCCGCCCCTATTTGCGTAATCTGCACGAAGCTCAGTACTGCGGCGCCTCGGTTTGCATGGACTCGCCGCAGGCCTCGCAGCACCATACGGCAAAGGTGCCGTGGTCCTCCGAATAGACCCAGTTGGTCCGAAGGTGACATCTGGAGCAGTACATCCGGACCACGCTGCCAACGCCGTACACGCCGCCGCCAACCTGTCGCAGCTCGCCGGTTTTGAGCTCGCGCGCGCATCCGTTGGTAATCTTGCTTGTCATGATTCCTCCCCTGGCCGCGTCCTTATGCGTCAAGTGCTTATAGGCATGGCCATTGTGCAATGGCGCGCATATCAAAAGCGCATCACAAAAGGCTGCCGACCAGTGCCTGCCACCAATGACTGTCACCCATGGCAGGCAGGGTCGCCGATAAAACGGCGAGGCCCGCCGGCGAATGCTTGCCGGCGGGCCTCGGACATGTACGTGAGGCCACGCTTAGTGGTGGAACAGGCGCATGTGGGTAAAGGCCATAGCCATGTTGTACTTGTCGGCGGTCTCGATAACGTTGTCATCGCGTACGGAGCCGCCGGGCTGGGCGATGTAGGAGACGCCGGACTTGTGAGCGCGCTCGACGTTGTCGCCAAAGGGGAAGAAGGCGTCGGAGCCCAGGGTCACGCCGGTCTGGGTTGCGATCCAGGCGGCCTTCTCCTCGCGCGTAAGGACCTCGGGCTTCTCGGCAAACCACTTCTGCCACTCGCCCTCGGCCAGGACGTCGTCGTGCTCGTCGGAGATGTAGACGTCGATGGCGTTGTCGCGGTTGGCGCGGCGGATGCCGTCGACGAACTTGAGGCCGAGCACCTTGGGGTGCTGGCGCAGGTACCAGGTGTCGGCCTTGTTACCGGCGAGGCGGGTGCAGTGCACGCGGCTCTGCTGGCCGGCGCCCACGCCGATGGCCTGGCCGTCCTTGACGTAGCAGACGGAGTTGGACTGCGTGTACTTGAGGGTGATGAGGGAGACGATCATGTCGCGCTTGGCGGCGTCGGGGATCTCCTTGTTGGCGGTCACGACGTCGGTGAGCAGCTCCTCGTTGATCTGGAAGAAGTTGTGGCCCTGCTCGAAGCTGATGCCGAAGACGTCCTTGGTCTCGGTGGCGGGGCACACGTAGTTGGGGTCGATCTGGACGACGTTGTACTTGCCACCCTTCTTGGCAGAGAGGATGGCCAGAGCCTCGGGCGTGTAGCCGGGAGCGATGATGCCGTCGGAGACCTCGTGCTTGAGGTAGAGAGCGGTGCGCTCGTCGCAGACGTCGGAAAGGGCCGCCCAGTCGCCGTAGGAGCTCATGCGGTCGGCGCCGCGGGCGCGGATGTAGGCGCAGGCGATGGGGCTAAGCTCGCCCTCGTCGTCGACGAAGTAGATCTGCTTGTCCGTCTCGGAGAGCGGCAGGCCCACGGCGGCGCCAGCAGGCGAGACGTGCTTGAAGGACGCGGCGGCAGGAAGGCCCGTGGCCTCCTTGAGCTCGCGCACGAGCTGCCAGGAGTTGAGGGCGTCCAGGAAGTTGATGTAGCCGGGCTTGCCCGCGAGCACGGTGACGGGAAGCTCGGAGCCGTCCTTCATGTAGATGCGGGAGGGCTTCTGATTGGGGTTGCAGCCGTACTTGAGCTCGAGCTCAGATGCCATGGTTTCTCCTTTGATGATTGGCCTACAAAAGGGGCTGTCCCTTTTGCAGGTTAGTCGCCGAGATGCTTGTTGAAGAGGGTGACGTTGCCGGCGAGGTTGGCATACATGCTCACCTTGTTGTCGGCGTTGAGTGCTGCCCAGACGTCGGCGGGCTCAGCAGGCAGCGCGACCTCGACGGGCTCGCCGGCAAAGGTCGGCAGCGGGTTGCCGTCGCCCTGGTAGGTGGAGATGAAGTAGCCCACACCCTCGTCGGCGCCCTCGTAGGCAAAGAACTCGCGCAGGCAGCGGCCGTTGGCCTGGTGCTTGAGGATGGAGATCTCGAAGGAGCCGTCCTCGTTGATCACGGCGCTGATACGCGGGGTGAAGTTGGGGGCGTCGGGCTCGAACTCGCGGGCCATGCAGCCGGCGCGGAAGCAGCCCTTCTCCACGATGGTGTCGGTCTGATCGCCGTTGGTGACCACGAGCTTCTCGCCCATGGTGCGGACCGGGTGATAGATGATGAGGCTCGGGTCCTCGAGCAGCGCCGGGTCGTGGGCCTCGGTGCGGATGCCGTCCTCGGTGGCCACAAAGACGCGGTTGCGCGAGTTCACGCTGCGGCCCATGATCCAGTAATAGACGACGTCCTTGCCCACCACGATGCCACGGCCGGGGTACGGGTTGTTGCGGAGAAGCTCGGTCAGGTCTTGCATCGGCGCATCCTTTCGATGAGGAACCGAATCGCCGCGCATGGGTCGGGCCGCCTAAAAAAGAAGGCAAGCCAACCCCTTTGCAGGAAACGGCTTGCCCAGACGGTCGGCACTGAATGTGTTCGCGCTGCTCCCCCGCGGTTTCCCGCGTTTATCCGTCAGTCACAGCACTGATGGGATTGTAGCAGGGCGAATTGCCGCGGCGGGACTGCCGGTTCAGCTTCGCACAAACTTGAGATAATCCGCGCTGTCAAGCGATCGCACCGCGGACCCCAAAAACACGCCCTTCTTACGCGTGAGGATGAAGTCGACGTCGTTGAGCTCTGCGCAGGCGCGGACAAGGCCGTCCTCAAAATGAGGCTCGCCCGAGCGAAGGGCGATGTCGCATTCTTCTGCGGAAAGCGGAGCAATGACGAGCAGGTCCATCAACGTGGCCACGGCCTCCCGCGCGAGCGGCTCGCCGCGCAGCTTCCGGACGATGTGATAGACGTCCCTGAGGGAGGTGACCGTCATGAAGCCCATGTCTCCCCCGCCGTTGCACAACTCGATGACCTCGCAGGCCTCGCTGAACTGCGGGCGCTCGGGTGACAGCAAGTCGAGCAGGACGTCGGTGCAAAGAAGCACACGGAATCTGGTGTCTCTACGCATCGCAGTCTCCAAGGGCGTCATCCAGCTGATCCGCAGACATGGCGTTGAACGAGTCGGGCATCGGGGTAAGGCGGTCCCGCAGCGCCCCCAGCCTCCGGAGGGCTTCGGTCTTGTCCTTCTGGCCCGGGGCGGCCGGCATCTCGCCCGTCTCGACGATTTGCTGCCACACGCGCTTGATGACCTCGGCAACGGTAAGGTTCGCGTCCTTGATGCGAGCGGCCGCGAGCGTCGCGGTGGCCGTGTCCACACGCGCGGAAACCACGGTTGTAGGTGCTGTGGCCACGTCGGTCCTTTCTTTCGTGTGTATACAGTAGAGGCGCTTCACGAACGAAAAAGGGGCGCGCTATCATGGAGACGGACGGCAACCCGGTGCCACGGGATTGGCCGACTCCGATTCAACTTTTTTGGAGTTGGGAAGTGGCCGCTTCCGCTTATGCGGGGGCGGCTATTTTCCTCGACCGATGGTCAAGCCGAGTGCAATAGCCGCGATTACAAGGGCTAGCAGATCAATAACATCCGAAGTACTCATAGGCTTATCTCCTATCGCTAGAAGAGTCAGCCGCCGTCCGCCTCGATGATAGCGCGTTCTGGTTTGGTAGTTACGAGTATACAGCAGACCAGAACGTTTGTGTGCAGGAAAATGCACGAATTGGCCCTCGGGCCCTGCTGACTCGCCCGAGGGGGATACATCAGCAGGGCCCAAGGGCTGTTTTCGCAGGTCAACAAGCTATTCAGCAGACCCACGAGCCATTCGCAAAGACCGCAAGCTATTCGGCCGACTTGAGGGCGCCGACCATGTCGATGCGGTCCAAACTGCGATTGGTCATGCCGTTGACCATGAGCGTGAAGGCAAAGGCGAGCACCCCTGCGATGAGGTACGTGGGCCACGCCACAATCGTGTCGAAGTACAGCGACGGCATCTTAAGCACGTAGGTCAGGCTTCGCGTGAGCAAATACCCGCAGGGCAGGCCTACGAGAATGCCGATTCCGGTCAGGATGAGCGTTTCTTTGTTGATGTACACGTGGACCTCGGGGCGCAGGAAACCGAGCACCTTGATGGTTGCGAGCTCCCGCTCACGCTCGGAGATGTTCGTGTTCGACAGCGTGAAGACGACCGTGAACGCGAGGGCCGCCGCCAGAACGATGACCACGTAGACCACGGTGTTTATCAGCGTGAAGGCGCTCGAGAAATCGCGCACGAGCTTAGCCGTGGAGGTCACGGAGAGCAGGCGCGAGTCGCTCGAGAGGCCGTCGCAGAACTCGATCTGCGCCGCATCGTCGCCGGAAAGCGTGGCGAGAAGACCGTTTTGCTCGGGCGCCACACCGAAGCTCGCCTCATAGGCGGACTCGCTCATGTAGATGAAGTTGCCCAGGTAGTTCATGGCAATGCCCTCCACCTGCACGTCGGCCTCGGCGAGCGTCGCGTCCTGCACGTGAATGGTGTCGCCCGCGGCAAAGCCCAGGACCTGCTCGGCGTTCTTGGTGATGAGGCAACCGGCGCTGCCCGCGGAGAGCTTCTCGCCCGAATCGTCGGCCAGCCCCACGTAGGCGGAGAGATCGCAACCGTCGGGCACGACGAAGAGGGTAACGGACTCAGACGAGCCGCCGAAGCTGGCGGTCAGGCTGTCGATGCGCAGGCGCTGAAGGTCGCCCACGCCAGAATCGCGCCCAAGGTCCGCGGCAACCGCGTCGAGGTCGTCAGCGTTGCACACCGCCATGAGGTCGTAGCGCTGCACGCCAGCGTCGCCGTACTGCCGGTCGGAGAGCGAAAGAACCGTGTCGCGAATGCCGAAACCGCAGATGAGCAGGGCCACGCAACCCGCGATGCCGAAGACCGTCATGAAGAAGCGGCGCTTGTAGCGGAAGATGTTGCGCGCCGTCACCTTGTTGAGGAAGCCCATGCGGCTCCAGATGGGGCGGATGCGCTCGAGAAGGATGCGGCTGCCGGCCTTGGGCGCCTTGGGGCGCATGAGCGAGGCGGGCGGCTCGCGCAGCTCGGATACGCAAGTCGCGATGGTCGCGCCGACGATGCCGGCCGCGAAGAGAACGATGGCGGCAACCGCGTAAACCACATCAAGGTGGTAAGTGAACGCCGGCAACGCATACATCGTGGAGAAGATGGTGAAGATGATGGCCGGCAAGATCACGAAGCCGCAGAAGTCGCCGATAAGCCCGCCGACCAGGCACGCCGCGCCCGCGTAGCTCACGTACTTGGAGAGAATGCGCCCGCGCGAGTAGCCGAGCGCCTTGTACAGGCCGATGAGCCCGCGCTCCTCCTCGACCATGCGGGTCATGGTGGTAAGGCTGATGAGCACGGCGACCACAAAGAAGACGATGGGCAACACCGTGCCGAGAACCTCGATGCAGGAAGCGTCGGACTCGACGGAGGCGTAGCTCGAAAGGGCGCTACGGCCCTGCACGTACCAGGTGGCGTCGCCCACATCGGCGACCTTGGCACGGGCATCGGCGATCTTCTCGGCGGCCTCGGCGCTCTTGGAGTCGAGGGTTGTTTGGGCGTCGGCGAGCTCTGAGGCGCCGTCGGCGAGCTCGGCCTCGCTCTCGGCCAGGGTTTGGCGGCCGTCGGAAATCTGCTGCTCGGCGGACGCACGGTTCTCGTCGAGAGTTTCTTGCGAGGTCGTGAGGGTTTCGGCGGAGTCGGCGAGCGTATGGCGGGCAGCGGCGACCTGATCGTACTTGGACTCGAGGTCGGCGAGCTGCGACTCGAGGCCCGCGACGGTTTGGGCGATGGCGTCATCCACCTGTTGCGTGACGGCCTGCTCCTGCTCGGCCCAGGCCTGAGCCTTCGCAGCCGACTCGGCAGCATCGGAAAGCTGCTGGCCACGGGCTGTTTTTGCGGCCTCGAGCTGAGCCTTAAGCTCGGCGAGTCGGGACGCAGCGTCGCCCGAGGACGCCGCGTCGGATCCCGACGACGATTCCTCGCTGGTCGTCGGCGGCGCGCCTTCGTCGGACCCCGCCGCGGCCTCGAGCTCCGCGATCGCTTTCTCCAAGGCGGCGATGTTCCGGTCGGCCTCGTCGCGCGCCTGCGAGAACTGCTCGGAGACGGCGTCCTCGACCTTTTGCTTCGCGGCCGCGATCTGCGGGTCGCGGGCGGCGCGGGCCTGCTCGATGCCGTCCTTTATCTGGGCGATGCCGCTTGCGAGCTGCGCTTCGTTTGAATCGAGCTCGGCGGCACCGGACTCAAGCTGTGCCCAGCCGTCGTCGATCTGCGCCTGCGCGTCGTCGAGCTGCTCGTTAGCGGTCGTCTCCTGCCCCTCGAGCTCCGCTTTGCCGTCGGCGAGCTGTCGGGCGCCGTCCTCGAGCTCTGCCCGCGCGTCGTCGATCTCTTGCTGGCCATCGGCAATCTTCTGGCTGGCCGTGGCCTCGGCGTCGGCGATGGTGGCATAGGCGTCGTCGCGGATGCCCTGGCCGCGGGCGGCCTGGCGCTCCTCGCGCACATCCTCGACGCGCTGTTTGACGGCATCGACCAGGTCCTCGTACTCATCGGAATAGCAAAGCGGCGCCTCGGCGCCATCGACGGCCAGGTAGACCACGGTGTAGACGTCGGTCTCCACGTTGTCGTCGGTCACGAAGAAGGCGTACTGGGCACCGCCGCTAGAGCGAAACGACATCGTGCCCTCCCCCGCGTTCACGTCCTGCGGGTCGAGCACAATAGCCGAGATCTTGTAATCCTTGCGGGCAAAGACGGTGGTATCGGCGGCGTCCGCATCGGTGTCGACATCCATGTCGACGTCAATCGAGTCGTCTTCGTCGCCCGTCGAACCCTCGTCGCCCACCTGCGCCGCGTCGCCGTCCGCCGCATCGCTCGCAGACGAGTCCGCCTCGCTGTGGAAGCTCACCGTGTCGCCTAGGCCAAGGCCCGACTCCTGCGCATAACGCCTGGTCACGGCAATTTCGTCGGCGCTTGTGGGCAGCTCTCCCTCCAAAACGAGGGGCTCATTCAGGCCCTTGTTGCTGAGCGCGCGGACCTCGACCTTCTCAGAGCCCGAGCCGACGCCGGCGTAAACCGTCTCGCTCCAGCCGCCCTCAGCCGCCGAGACGCCCTCGATGCCCGCGAGCGCATCGACGTCGTCGTCGGTGAGGCCGAGCGTGGACTGCACGCGGATGTCGAAGAGGTTCTGCGCATCGAAGTACTCGTCGGCCGAGCAGCGCAGGTCCAGGCAAGAAGCGCGCAGGCCCACGAGCATCGTCGCGCCCAGCGTGCAGATGACGGCGAGCGCCACGAAACGCTTGAGCGTCCCGCGCACCGTTCGAATGGTACCCAGGTTAAAGGCCTTGTTCGAGGTTCTTCTTGCCATCGGCTACCACTCGATTTCCGAGATGGGGAGCGGGTTCGCGTTGATGGTCTCCTGCGTAACGCGGCCGCTCTTGAAGCGGATGAGGCGGTCGGCCATATCGGCCAAAGCGGCGTTGTGCGTGACGATGACCACGGTGATGCCGTCGCGGCGGCACGTGTCCTGCAAAAGCTGCAGGATCTGCTTGCCCGTCTGGTAGTCGAGGGCGCCCGTGGGCTCGTCGCAGAGCAAAAGCTTCGGGTTCTTGGCAAGGGCGCGCGCGATCGAGACGCGCTGCTGCTCGCCGCCGGAGAGCTGCGCCGGGAAGTTGTTCAGGCGCTCGGCCAGGCCTACCTTGCCCAAGGTTTCCTCGGCGTCGAGCGAATCGGGGCAGATCTGCGCCGCGAGCTCGACGTTCTCGAGCGTGGTGAGGTTCGGCACCAGGTTGTAGAACTGGAAAACAAAGCCCACGTCGGCGCGGCGGAAGAGCACGAGGTCGTTCTCGGAGGCGTTCGAGATGTCGCGGTCTCCCACGACGACGCGGCCGCTCGTGGCGCGGTCCATGCCGCCGAGGATGTTGAGCGCCGTGGTCTTGCCAGCGCCCGATTGGCCGAGGATGACGGCGAGCTCGCCCTTCTCGACGGTAAAGCTCGCGCCGTCGAGCGCATTGATCTTTGCCGTGCCCTCGCCGTAGCTGCGCACGACGTCGGAAAACTCGATGTAAGCCATTGTTGCCCCTCGTCTCACCTGCGTTTATTCAAAAGTATAACGGCGCCGCGACAAAAAATAAGACGAAGGGACTGTCCCTTCGTCTTATTTAAGGTTTTATGCAGCTGAGGCGCGCTACGACACGAGGAAGTAGACGATGAAGGCAGCCGCGGCGACCCACATGAGCGGCTTGATCTTCTTTGCGTCGCCCTTGAAGAGCGCGACGACCACGTAGGAGATGAAGCCCAGGCCGATGCCCGCGGAGATGGAGTAGGTGAACGAAACGCCGGCGCAGATCATGAACGCGGGGAAGCCCTCGGAGACGTCGGACCAGTCGATGTCGCGGACGTCGCCCATCATGAGGTAGCCGACGTAGACCAAGGCGCCGCAGGTGGCGGCGCTGGAGACGCAGGCGACGACCGGCGAGAAGGACGCGGCGAGGATGAACAGGATGCCGGTGCAGACGGACGTGAGGCCGGTGCGGCCGCCGTCCGCGGCGCCGGAGGTGGACTCGACGAAGGTCGTGATGGAGGAGCAGCCGAAGAGGCCGCCCGCGGCGGCCGCGGCGGAGTCGACGACAAGGATCTGGCGGATGTCCTCGACGTTGCCGTCCTCGGTGAGGAACTCGCCCTGCTTGGCAACGGCCATCGCGGTGCCCATAGTGTCGAAGAAGTCGCTCATGAGCAGCGAGAACGCGACGACGAGCAGGGTCGGGTCGCACAGCACCTTGGCGATGGCGAGAGAACCGTCGGCGGTGGCGGCGAAGGGCGCGCCGAAGGTCGAGATGTCGACGGGGGCCACAAGGCCGGTCGGGGTGGAGGTCACGCCCAGAGGAATGCCCACGATGACGGCCACGATGATGCCGATGAGCAGGGAGCCCTTGACCTCATTGGCCGCGAGGGCGACGGTCACGAGGATGGAGACCACGCCGACGATGAAGGAGGGCGAGGTCACCTCGCCGATGCCGACGAGCGTGCCGTTGCCGGTAACGATGATGCCGGCGTCGGACAGGCCGATGAGGGCGATGAACAGGCCCAGGCCGACGGAGATGGCGCGGCGCAGAACGACCGGGATGGCGTCCATGATGGCCTCGCGCAGGCCGCAGACGACCAGCAGCAAAATCACGATGCCCTCGAGGAAGATGACGCCCATGGCGATGTGCCAGTCGCCGCCGCACAGGGTCGTGGTGATGCCCGCGACCATGGCGTTGATGCCGAGGCCCGAGGCGCAGGCGAGCGGGCGGTTGGCAAAGATGCCCATGCAGATGGTCATGATGCCGGCGCCGAGGCAGGTCGCGCTGGCAAGCGCGGCGGAGTCGATGCCCGCCGCCGAGAGCACCGACGGGTTGACGGCGATGATGTAGGCCATCGCCAGGAACGTGGTCACACCGGCGCGAATCTCCGTGCCGATGGACGAGCCGCGCTCGCTGATGTGGAAGAACTTATCCATGTACCTCTTCTTTCTTTGTTGGCGCGTATGGGACGCGAACAGCACAACGATTCGAGGGTTTATCATAAAACCGTTGTAGTTCTGCGTGGATAACGCAAAATGTCCGTATACCGCAACCTGCGGGAAAAGCAGCGCGTCACCGCAGGAAACGAAAACGGCAAGTTAACAACACCCGTTGCACGACTGGGGCACGCACCCGCCCCTGTCCAAACGCCTAGCCCATGCGGAAGAAGGCCAGCGCAATGGCGCCGGGCCCCACATGCGTTCCGATTGCGGCGCCCACGGTGTGGACGGGCAGCCTCCCATCGGGAAAGCCCGCCTCCCAGACGCCGCGCGAGTCATCGATGTACTTGCGCAACAGCTTGTCGGAAAGCCCTGCGTAGCCGAGCGCCACCGGCATGCCGAAATCGATGCCGCCGGCCCCGGCAACCTGCTCTTTTAGCAGGTTCCGACCGTTCTTGGAGCCGCGCGCCTTTCCCAGCACCTTGATCTCGCCGCCCTCGACGGTAATTACCGGTTTGATGGAGAGCAGTTGTCCCACGCCCGCCGCCGCGGCAGAAATGCGCCCGCCGCGCCGCAGGTATTCAAGGGTGTCGAGCAAGCCGACCACACAGATTCGGTCGCGTGCCGCCGTGATCTCGTCGGCAATTTCCACAGCCGAGCGCCCCTCGGACGCCAGCCGCAGCGCGTACTCGACGAGCACCCGCTCGCCCACGCAGACGCTCATGCTGTCGACCACGCGCACGACGACCTTGGCCTCCGCGGCAGCCGTAATGGCCGACTGGTTCGTGCCCGAAAGCTTGGACGAGAGCGTGATGCACACCACGTCGTCGCCCGCGGTATAAGCGTCCTCGAACGCCCGACTAAACGCATAGGGATTGACCTGCCCGGTCTTGGGCAGCTCATCCTCCTCTACGAGCAGCTCGTAGAAGCGCTCGTGGGTTAGGTCGACGCCGTCGGAGTAGGTCGCGTTGCCAAAGCTCACGGAGAGAGGCAGGACCACGAGACCCTCGTGCTCGCCGGGTCGGATGTCGGAAGCGGAGTCGGTGATGATGCGAACAGACATAGGTATCCCTTCTGCTGGGTGCATAGCGGTAGTACGGCTAGGTTTTTGCAGCTAGATCGCTCGGCGCAGGGCCATGCGGGCAACGCGTGCCCGCGCCGGCCTACTGCGAGATGGTCTTCAGGTGATCCAATACCGACGAGAGCGACGAGTACATCGCCTCGCGGTTGGACGGCGAGAGACCGCTGCCCGCCTCGGAGACGACGTTGCGGATGATGTCGTCCACCTCGACCATGACGGCGTGGCCCATCTCGGTGAGGCGCAGGGGCGCGCGGTAACGGCCGGACGTCGCGCCCTCGTCATCCCCCACCTCGACGAACCCGTCAGCCGAGAGGCGCGAAACCACGCGCGAGACGGCGGCGCGATCGATGCCAGCGATGCGCGCGAGCTCGGCCGACGTCAGTCCCTCGGGGTGTTTCTGCAGGTTGTATATGCACATGAGGTCGCCCGCGCGCAGGCCGAAGCGGGCCAGCTCGGCGGTCTTGATGCGCTGGATCTCCTTCTCGATCGAGGTGATAAGCCCGACGAAATCCTCGAAGCGCTCCTCGAACATGGCTGCCTCCCGTCCCGTTCCAACCTTACGGATACAAAATAAGGGCGATGTTGTTGAGCTGTCAACAACATCGCCCTATCAACACAATTCGCGCTGCTGCGCTTTTGATGCGTTCGGGGGATTACCGTGGGCCTAATGAAAAACAGCAAAGGCCGAGGGGGGCCAGCATGAAGAAAAAGATGAACCTGAAGATGGTCACAAGCGAACCCGCGACACTTACGGACGACCAAATGGGCCAGGTATCCGGCGGATCGAGCACTCACGATGAGCCCATTTTTGGATACAACGGAAAGCAGATCGGCAAGGTCGATAAGTTCACCGGACGAATCATATGCTGGTTGTGCACCCACTGCAGGCAGCCCATTTACTGCGATTGGCTCGCCTACTACTGCGACAAGTGCGACGACTGGTGGTATAGCCGCGCCGATTATTATTGGGGCGGCACCAAGGAATCTCTCAGGGCGGCAAACGCGCTGACGCTCTAGCTTCTTGCCAATTCCACGAAGGGCGCCGCCCGTCTATGGATAAGACGGGCGGCGCCCTCCACTTTGGCCGCGAGATGTAAGCGGGCGAAAGACCCAAACGCGTTGGCGCAGCTTCATCGGGCGCGGCCGCACTCGACGAAGGTGAGCATCAGG
Organism: bacterium; assembly: GCA_963610995.1. GTDB lineage: Bacteria > Actinomycetota > Coriobacteriia > Coriobacteriales > Atopobiaceae > Paratractidigestivibacter. Next base: position 26,597 of record CAVDQW010000167.1, read on the forward strand.
GAACGGGATTCGGCGCCTCTTGAGGCTGAGCTTGACGAGGACGGACGCCGCCCGGGCGAGAAAACCCTGCGCTACGCCTCGGCCACGGCCACGGGCTCAGCGAGCACGGGCTCGGCGGCCACGGGCTCGGCGAGCACCGTGCCCTCGGGGAACGCACGACGGAAGAGCGCGCGGGCGATCGGCCCCGCGACGAGCAGGTTCCACGGCAGGGCCATGATGAAGTTCATGGGAATGTTCGTGAGCCACGCCATGGGGATGATGGCGGCGTTGCCGGCGTGAATGGCGCCCTCGCAGGCACCGTAGAGGCTCATGATGAAGACCATCGGGAAGACCATGCAGGTCGAGACGGCCAGCGTCATCGCGCGGGGGCTCGACTTGCCGGGGGTCACCAGGTGCTTGAAGGCGAAGCCCTTGGCCAGCGGGCTCGCGATGAACCAGTCGCACAGCATCGCGAAGATGTAGGCGGGCGGGAAGCCGAGCCAGGCGTCGGCGATCACGGAAGTGGAGAGCCCGCCGTGCTGAAGCGCCACGTTGTAGATGCTCATCCAGAGCACCATGAGGAAGCACATGATAAAGGTGAACAGAAGGCTCTCTCGCTTGTTCTTGGGCATAGGTAAAAACACTCCTTAAAGGTAGAAGTCCTGTCTCGACGGGAGGTCCGCCGCCCAAAGACGGGCGCCCCGGAGCCAGCGCTGCGCGGGTCATACTACGCTATTCCGACCCCGCTTCGTAAGCGGAAAGTTTGTGGAGATACGCCTCTACCTGCGGCGCATTTGCGCTATAGTTTCGAGCTGTTCGCGGCTCGGGCGCACGGGCCGCTGGACGCACCACCACATACGCGCCACGAGACACTAAATGTCGCCCCACCACTGTCGGACGGAGGGGCGGCATTTCTTTTTGTAAAGAGACCCCGTGGCGCCGAGAAAAGCATGGCCGAAAGGAGCCGCCCTTTATGCAGTACAAGCGCATGCCGCAGAGCAGGATCGAGTCCATCATCTTCACCGCTATCACCGCGTTCTTCATGGTCTACTTCATGACCCTGTACAACACGGTGCTGGCCACCGGCGAGTTCTACAACCACACCTTCATCACCGCCCTGCAGAGCATGTGGCTCGAGTACGTGCTCATCTTCCTGTGCGCGTACTTCATCTCGGGCCCTCTGGCCAAGCGCTTCGCCTTCCAGGTCGTGCGTCCCGGTGACCGCCAGATCTACGTCATCCTGTGCATCCAGACCTTTACCGTGATCTGCCAGGTCGCCCTCGCGTCCATCCTGGGCGTTTGGCACGGATACGGCTTCACCCGCCAGATCCTGCCCGACTACATAATGACCTACTGCCGCAACTTCATCATGGCCCTGCCGCTGCAGCTCATCATCGTCGGGCCCCTCTCGCGCGCCATCTTCCGCGCCATCTACGGCCGCGCCGAGCAGGAGCGCCTGGACGCCGAGGACGAGGCCGAGACCCGCGCCGAGCTCGCCGAGGAGAAGGCTCAGGCCGAGGCTGCCCGCAAGCACACCGCCTAAACGGACAAAGGGATGGACTCCTTGCTCACTCCCTGGGTACCTGTCCCATAATGCAGCACAACAAACCTGTCACCGGCGGCAGCAGCTGGTGACAGGTTTATCGTGCTGCAGCTGGTGACAGGTTCGCCGTGCTGCACCATGGCGACGCGTTGCCCCGCCGCACACGGCATTTTGGGCCGATCTTCCTTGAATAAGCGAGCTCGGCCCCTCAAAAAGGCGGATGTGCGGCGCGGCGGCTCAACGAGCACCGCACATCTCCCAGAAATGAGGGGGCTGCCGGCGGCGCGCGGCGAACCTGAGGGCGTCTCCGCGCTTGTCCCCTGTCGCGACACCCCATGACAGGCCCGATTTCAAGTGAGAGAATCGGGCGCGTCTGTATTTTTCGACCCAAGGAGCGACTCGTGCAAGACCTCAGCCAGCGCACCTCTCAGTTCTCGGATTCCGTCATCCGCCGCATGACGCGCATCTGCGCGCAGCACGACGCCATCAACCTCTCGCAGGGCTTCCCCGACTTCGACCCGCCGCGCGCCGTCCTCGACCGCCTCGCCGAGGTCGCCTACGAGGGCCCGCACCAATACGCGATCACCTGGGGCGCGCCGAACTTCCGTGCGGCGCTCGCCGCCAAACAGTCGCCGCGCATGGACCTCGACATCGACCCAGAGAAAAACATCGTCGTGACCTGCGGCTCCACGGAAGCCATGATGTGCTCGGTCATGACCGTGACGAACCCCGGCGACCGTATCGTCATCTTCTCGCCCTTCTACGAGAACTACGGCGCGGACACCATCCTGTGCGGCGCCGACCCCACCTACGTCGAGCTGCGCGCGCCCGAGTTCACCTTCGACGAGGCCGAGCTCGAGGCCGCGTGCGCGCAACCCGGCACGAAGGCGCTCATCCTCTGCAACCCCTCGAATCCCTGCGGCCACGTCTTTACCCGCCCCGAGCTCGAGTTTATTGCCAAGACGGCCGAGAAGTACGACCTGTGGGTCATCACCGACGAGGTCTACGAGCACATCGTCTACGCGCCGCACGAGCACATCTACTTCGCGAGCCTGCCCGGCATGGCCGACCGCACGCTCAGTTGCAGCTCGCTTTCCAAGACCTACTCCATGACCGGCTGGCGCTTGGGCTACGTGATCGGCCCCGACGAGGTCATCGATCGAGCGCGCAAGGTGCACGACTTTCTTACGGTGGGCGCGGCGGCGCCGCTGATGGAGGCCGCCGTCGCGGGCCTGCAGATGCCGCAGAGCTACTACGACGAGATCGCCGAGCTCTACACCCACAAGCGAGACCTGTTCTGCCAGGGCCTGCGCGACCTGGGCTTCAGCTTCGTCGAGCCGCAGGGCGCCTACTACGTGATGGCGGACGTCTCGGAGCTGGGCTACGCTTCCGACTACGACTGCGCCGTGGACCTCATCCGCAAGGTCGGCGTGGGGACGGTGCCCGCGAGCTGCTTCTTCAACGCGCCGGAAAATCGCTTCGTCCGCTTCCACTTCGCCAAGAGCGACGAGGTCCTGAACGCCGCGCTCGAGCGCCTCGCCGGCTGGAAAGAAAAGATGCGCGCATAGGCACCGGCGTGCCGGCGTCCCTGCGACGGGCACGAACCTGTCCCACGCTGCTGCACGACGAACCTGTCACCAGGTGCTGCAGCGGGAACCTGTCACCAGGTGCTGCACGACGAACCTGTCACCAGGTGCTGCAGCTGGTGACAGGTTTATTCTGCTGCGCGAGGGGACAGACATGCTGAGAATCGCGGGCAACGGCGCGACCAGCGCCCCCCAAACCGTTGCAGAGGGGCCGTCCAACCGGGCGGAGGCGGCAACCTGTCCCACGCTGCTGCACGATAAACCTGTCACCAGGTGTTGGGGGCTGTCGGGGGTCGTTCACAGAGCGTTAACCAAATGAGGGTTGCGCGGGTCCACTGCACCGCGCTAAAGTGGCCACAGCGCAAGCAAACGTCGAGACCCAGAGAGGAGCGCCACAATGTTCAACACCCAGAACAACAACTGGTGGTGGCGCAGCTCGATCTTGGTCGGTCGATCGTGAGTCTTGTCGCGCCATAATTTCGCGAACTTGAAGGGCTCCCGGTTTGGCCGGGAGCCCTTTTTTGTTCACCGCACCCCAGCTTTAAGGAGAGAAGCAATGCCCGAGAACAACACCCAGCAGCAGGCCCGCAGCGTCCAGACCGTCGACCGCGGCAAGCTCGACCTCAAGGCCCTCACCCTCTACGCCATCCTGCTGGCCGCCGGCTTCGTGCTCAACATGACCGTGTCCAAGTTCTTCAGCGGCCTCACCGGCGGCATCCTCTCGCCGGAGTTCATCATCGCCGCCTTCTGCCTCGAGATCCTCATCATCAAGCCGAACGTGGGCCAGGCAGCCGTCCTCGGCCTGCTCGCGGGCGTCGTGATCCAGATCACGGCCTCCGTCAAGGGCCCCGACCTTATCGCCGAGCCCGTCGCCGCCGTGGTCATGGCCCTGCTCGTCGCCGCCCTCGGCAAGACCGGCGCCAAGGGCGCCCTGCCGCTCATCGGCACCTTCGTGGTCACCTTTATCTCCGGCATGATCTACGCCGTCATCTTCGCCTGCTTCGTGCAGCAGAACCCCGCGCTCATCGGCGTGATGGCCCCGGTCGTCGCCGCAACCGGCGTCTGCAACGCCGTCATCGTCGCCGCGCTCTACATCCCCATCAAGAGCGCGCTGAAGATCAACGACTAGGCAGCACCCATCCCCCCCGTGCCCGCACCTGGTGACAGGCACATGCTGCCGCAAGAACGGCGGCACCCTGAGCCGGTCACCAGCCGCAGGCGCCGCACCGCCCCCCTGCCGCAGGCGCCGCACCGCCACCCGCACACGCAATCAATGGAGTCGCATCCACGCAAAGAAAGGAACCCGCCATGTCCCAGGAAGCCCGCACCGTCTCCGCCAGCACCAAGTCCGCCGGCCTTATCGACATCAAGTCCCTCGTCCTGCTCGCCATCCTTCTGGCCGCCGGCTTCATCCTCAACATGACGCTCGGCAACGCGCTGGCCATGACCGGCATCAAGCCGCAGTTCATCATCGCCGCCTACGCCCTGGCCATCCTGCTCACCGACGCCGACCTGCCGCAGGCCGTCATCTACGGCCTGCTCTCCGCCTGCGTCTGCCAGCTCACGACCTCCATCCCCTTCCTCAACTTCATGACCGAGGCCCTGGGCGCCCTCGTCATGGCGCTTCTCGCCAAGCTCGCCCTCAACGTGGCCGGCAAGAGCGTGACCCCGCTCGTCGCCGCCTTCGTGGCCACCTTCGTCTCGGGCTTCGCCTTCGCCGTCATCGGCACGCTCATGATGGGCGCCGCCCTCGGCACCGCGATGGTCAAGGCCCCCATCGTCCTCGGAACCGCCGTCTTCAACGCCATTGTGGTTCAGGCTCTTTACATCCCGCTGCACAAGGTCCTTGCCAAGTAGGCTTCTTGGTACCATGTAATGCGCCGGCCGCCGCGAGCAGGCCGGCGCATTTTTTATCGCAGAGAAAGGCGCGTCATGAGCGCACAAGACACACCCATCATCGAGCTCCGCGACGTGAGCTTCTCCTACAGCGCCGAGGCCGAGCCCGCGCTGAGCCACGTGAGCCTCGCCATCAGCGAGGGCGAGTTCGTGGGCGTCATCGGCCCCTCGGGCGCCGGCAAGTCGACGCTCGCCGCCATGATGAGCGGCGCCATCCCCCACCACTACCAGGGCAAGCTCTACGGAGCCACGCTGGTGGACGGCCACGACACGTGCGAGGTCACCCTCACCGACATCAGCCGCGTCGTGGGCAGCGTGCTGCAAGACATCGACGCGCAGATGGTGGCCTCCAGCGTCGAGGACGAGATGCTCTTCGGGCTCGAGAACTTCGGCGTGCCGCACGACCAGATCGAGGATCGCATCACGCAGACGCTGGAGACCGTGGGCATCGCTCACCTGCGCGACCGCGAGATCGCCAAGCTTTCCGGCGGCCAGAAGCAGAAAGTGGCCATCGCGGCCATCCTCGCGCTCGCGCCGCGCGTGCTGGTGATGGACGAGCCGACGGCGGCCCTCGACCCCGCGAGCTCCACGATGGTCTTCGAGACGCTTCGCCAGGTCAACAAGCTCGCCGGCATCACCGTCGTGGTCATCGAGCAGAAGGTCGCGCTGCTGTGCAAATACTGCGAGCGCGTACTCGTGCTCTCGGAGGGCCAGCTCGCCTACGACGGCGAGCCGCACGAGGTCTTCGGCCACGCCCGCGAGCTGCGCGCCATGGGCGTGGACAGCCCGCGCGTCGCCCGCATCGCGAACAGCCTGCTCGAGCACGGCATTGTGGACAAGGTCGACCGCCCGTGCCTGAGCGTGGACGAGGCCAAGGAGTTCATCAAGGAGATCGTCGGCGACGCCGCCGCGCCCGCGAGCGCAGGCGACGCCGCGGCGCCTTCCCGCCACAAGCCGGCCTCCCGACCGCACGCCGAGGGCACGGATCCCGTGGTCGACGTCCAGCACGTGAGCTTCGCCTACCCCAACCGCGGCGACACGCTCAACGACCTCACCATGCAGGTCTACCCCGGCGAGCTCGTGGGCCTCATCGGCCAGAACGGCGCCGGCAAGACTACCTTCACCAAGCTGCTGAACGGCCTGTTCAAGCCCAAGTCGGGCTCGGTGCGCATCGCCGGCTACGATACGCGCGAGGTCCCCACCAGCACCATCGCCTCCCAGTGCGCCACGCTCTTCCAGAACCCTGACCGCCAGCTTTGCAAAGACACGGTGCTCGAGGAGGTCGCGTTCGGCCTCACGCTGCACGGCACGCCCGAGGAAGAGGCCCGCGAGCGCGCGGCCAAGGTCATCGAGCGCTTCGGCCTGCCCGCCGACGAGTCGCCCTTCTCGCTGTCGCGCGGCGAGCGACAGATGGTCGCCCTTGCGAGCGTCGTCGTGCTCGAGCCCAAGGTCGTCCTGCTCGACGAGCCCACGAGCGGCCTCGATTACCGCGAGTGCATGACCGTCATGGAGACCGTGAGCCAGATGGCCGAGCACGGCTGCGCCGTCATCATGGTCTGTCACGACATGGAGGTCGTGAGCGACTTCGCCGAGCGCGTCGTCGTCATGACCAAGGGCGGCATCGTGGGGCGCGGCGAGGCGGACGCAATCTTTGCCGACGACGACCTCATGGCCGCCGCCTACGTGGAGCCGCCGCAGGTCATCGCCCTATCCAAGGAGCTCGCGGCCGATGTGAGCCCAGCGTTTGCGGGCGTGAGCCAAGTTTCCGGCGTCGTCAACCTCGTGGAGGAGATGGTCAACCGTGGGTAGCGTCATCGATTACATCCCGGGCAACTCCCTGCTGCACAAGCTGAACCCGGTGACCAAGCTGGCCCTGGCGGCGGCCATTATTTTGGCCACGTTCCTCGGGCAGACGTATCCGCTGCTCATCGGCCTGCTCGTGCTCACGTTCGCGCTCGGCGTCTATGCACGCGCGGCGAAGGGGCTCGTCAGCCTCGCCAAGCTCATGGTGCCGCTCGCGGTGATCATGTTCGTGCTGCAGACGGTGTTTATCCGCACGGGCGACGTGTTGTTCGCTTGGGTCACCGTGGACGGCGTCGTCACCGGCTCCAAGGGCGCGCTGCGCCTGCTCGGCGTCGCGCTGCCGCTCATCCTCATGCTCACCGTGACCAAGCTGAACGACCTGGCCAACGCCGTGGTCGAGGTGCTTCACGTGCCCTACCGCTACGCCTTCACCTTTACGACGGCGCTGCGCTTCGTGCCCGTGTTCAGCCAAGAGATGAACGCCATCATGGAGGCCCAGACGGCCCGCGGCGTGGAGTACGACACAAAGAACCCCATCAAGAAACTGCAGCTCATGCTGCCTTTGTGCGTGCCTCTGCTCGTAAGCTCCGTGGGCAAGACGGACGCCACGGCGCTCGCCGCCGAGCAGCGCGGTTTTTATCTGCGCACGCGCGAGAGCAGCTACAAGCGCTACCCGCTGGCCGCGGCCGACTACGCCGTGCTGGCCTGTTGCGTCGCCCTCATCGTGATCGGCGTGCTGTTCTAGGGTTTTCTCGGCGTTGCGGGGGGGCCGCCGGGACACCTGAAGAATCAAAACTCGTTGAGTGTGCATCTAAATCGGCTCTTCCTGCAGCCCCGACCTACATGCGCCCACATTTCCGCAGGTCGGCGAATCGGATAACTCCGAGCTTCCCGCCCATCCGCAATTAAGGTGCGCACTCGGCGACTTTTATCCAATCTTCGCCGTAAGTCGCGGTCGCACGGACAAAATCGCCAAGTCGCAACTGATCGACTTGGCGTTTTTTGTTTTACCGGGGGGGCTGGGGCAACAAAGAATTCAAGTTGCGTACGGCTTGATCAAGATCGTGTCGGCACAGCGACTCAGCAACCTGCGTTATACCAGGTCGACTGTCCCCAATTCGCCATGCCACTCCCCTGCCCCGAATCAAGCCATGCACAACTCGAAGATTACGGCCGCGCGCGGAGAAGACCGCATACCGCGCCCCGCTACGTCTCTTGCCCAGCCCGCCCACAAAGAAGCGCGCCCGGGGAGGCGCGGAGCTTCCCCGGGCGTGCTTGGTGCGTTGTCTCGCCCCCAGGCATGGCTACTGGGGCGAGGTGGTGCCGATTAGTGGGTCTCAGAGGTGGACTGGCCGGTGTTGGCGTCGGTGTGGGTGATGGTGACGCTGGTGACCTGGCCGCTCGCGTTGACGTGGACCTCCATCTTGTAGCTGTCGGTGGTCTCGGTGCTCCAGCCCGCGGTGGGGTTGTTGTCGTGAGAGGCGACGCTGACGGTCACGTTGACCACGCCGTTATCGCAATCGGTGACGTCGGTCTTGGTGCAGATGGTCTCGGCGCTGTTGAGGGCGGAGCCCTTGCCGCGGGTCAGCTCGGCGTAGAGGTGAGAGGACGGGTCGACGAGCTGCGTGACGTACTGGGTCCAGTTGTCGACCGGGGTGCACTCGGAGCCGGAATCGCTGTTGGCCTTGACGTTGGTGAACCAGGTCTTGGCGAAGGCGGTGGCGGCCTGCTTAGCGGTGTCGTTGTTCACATCCTTGGAAGAGCTCGAGTCCGTGGAGCAGAAGCCGTTGGAGGAAGAGGAGGAATCGTCAGAGACGGCCTTGTTGTTCTGGTCGTTCTGGGCCTGGGCCTGCTGCTGAGCCTGAGCCTGGGCCTGGGCCTGCTGATCGGCGAGCTTCTGCTGGGCGTCCTGTGCAGCCTTCTGCTGGGCCTGGGCCTGAGCTTGCTGCTGCGCGGCCTTCTGCTGAGCATCCTGGGCCGCCTTCTGCTGAGCCTCGGCCGCTGCCTTGTCCTGGGCTGCCTTCTTCTGCGCATCCTCGGCCGCCTTCTTGTCGGCCGCGGCCTTGTCAGCCGCTGCCTTCTGGTCCGCCGCGGCCTTCTGCTGGGCGGCCTTCTGCTCAGCGGCCTTCTTCTGCGCGTCCTCGGCCGCCTTCTTGTCGGCTGCGGCCTTCTGCTGCGCCGCCTCTGCGGCCTTCTTGTCCGCCGCCGCCTTCTCCGCTGCGGCCTTCTGGTCGGCGGCTGCCTTCTGCTGCGCCGCGGTCTGAGAGCTCTGGCTGCTCTGCGAGTTGTTGTTTGAGGTGGACTTGGTGGTGGTCTGAGAGCTGTTGTTGCTGGTAGTGGTCTTCGAGTCGGTCGACTTAGCGTTCGTGGCGGCGCTGGAGTCGGCCGCCTTGGCGTCGGTCGTGGCCTTGCTGGCGTCCGTGGTGGCCTTGCTCGAGTCGGTGGTGGCCGCCTGGGTGGTCGTCTGCTGCGCCGGCTGCGCGTTCTGGCTACGGCTCAGGAAGATTGCGCCCGCCCCTGCGCCCGCGCCGACCACGATCGCCGCGGCGATAGCGGCCGCGATGACCGCGTTCTTGCGGCGGTTGGGCCGGTTGGGCCCTGATGAGTAGGGTGAGCCTCCCATTGA
>CAVDQW010000168.1:0-18004 GCA_963610995.1 bacterium
GAAAGGAGACCCGCATGGGCCTTTTGGACGATATCGTGCTCTCGCCGAGCGAGGTTCTCGCTACCGAGTGCGAGCCGATCCAGACCATCGACCGCGACGTCAAGAAGCTCGCGGACCGCATGCTCAAGATCATGTACGCCGCCGAGGGCTGTGGCCTGGCCGCCCCGCAGGTCGGCGTGACCAAGCAGCTCGTCGTCATCGACTGCGACTACGAGGGCCGCGGCTCCAAGAAGAACCCCTACGTGCTCATCAACCCCAAGGTCGTCACCGCCGACGGCGAGATGCGCGACTTCCAGGAGGGATGCCTTTCGTTCCCCGGCATCAGCGTGACGGTGACCCGCCCCTCGCACGTGGTCGTCCAGGCCTATGACCTCAACGGCGACCTGCTGCAGTACGAGGCCGAGGGCAACCTCATGGCCGTCTGCCTGCAGCACGAGATTGACCACCTGCACGGCAAGACCATGGTCGACCACCTCACGCCCATGAAGCGCGCCGAGGCCATGCGCGCCTACGACGACGCCATCGCCTCGGGTGCCCGCCCCGGCGAGACCGAGGTCGAGGACTAGCCAAACGAAGTCTTTGCAAGAAATTCCGCGGCCGGGCGTTCGCTCGGCCGCTCGCGCGTAAAGGAGATTCGCATGCGCGTTGTTTTTATGGGCACGCCGGAGTTCGCCGTCCCCTCGCTTCAGGCCCTCGTCGACGCCGGCAACGAGGTCTCGCTCGTGTTCACGCGTCCCGACGCTGTGCGCGGCCGCGGCAAGAAGCTCGTTGCCTCCCCGGTAAAGGAAAAGGCTGTTGAGCTGGGCATCCCCGTGTTCGAGACGACCAAGATGACCGATGAGGCAAAGGCTGCGCTGCAGTCGGCCGCCCCCGACGTCATGTGCGTCGTGGCATACGGCTGCATCCTGCCCGACGACGTGCTCGAGATGGCGCCCCTCGGCGCCGTGAACGTGCATGCGTCCCTGCTGCCCCGTTGGCGCGGCGCGGCCCCCATCCAGCGCTCCATTCTGGCGGGCGACGCCGAAACGGGCGTCTCGATCATGCGGGTCGCCCACGACCTCGACGCCGGCGCCTGGCGCGCGCAGGTGAGCCGCCCGGTGGGGGAGAAGACCTGCGCCGAGCTCACCGCCGAGCTGGCCGCCGACGGCGCGAAGGCGCTGGTAGAGGTGCTTCCGAAGCTCGCCGACGGGACGGTCGAGTGGCATGAGCAGGACCCGGCCGGCGTAACGGTCGCCGCGAAGGTCCTCAAGGACGAGATGAAGCTCGACCCTGCGGATACCGTTACCGTCAATGCCCTGCGCATCCAGGCGTCGAGCGACACGGCTCCGGCGCGCCTTATCGTCGCTGGCAAGGGCGTGCGCGCCATGGGTGCTCGCGTCGTAAACGAGCCGCAGGTCGAAGCGGGTGTTGTTGAGGCCCAGAAGAAGCACGTCTACCTTGGCTGCTCCGATGGCGTCCTTGAGCTCGCGGCCGTCAAGCCCGACGGCAAGAAGGAGATGCCCGCCTCCACCTGGGCCGCCGGCCTTCGCGGCGACCTCACCTGGTCCCGCGTCGACTAGCCCCACAACCCGCTAAACCTGCCATTGGTGACTGGCTCAGATGGCAGACGCTCTTCCTGCCATATGTGCCTGTCTCCAATGGCAGGTTGACGCAAGACCGATCGACGAACGGCTGGCGACCTGCTCAAATTGCAGGCTGGCGCAACTCCGGAAGACCTGCAGCTGGTGACAGGCTCATAGTGTCGCCGCCCTTGCGACGCTAGGTGCCTGTCACCAGCTGCAGGTCCCTTACAATTGACAAAGCACATCAACCGCCTTATAAAATCACCCCACGCAGAAAGCCCCTCCCATGCCGACCACCCGCTTAGCCCCTGCCCGTCGCGCGGCCCTCAAGCTCTTCTCCGAATGTCGCCGCCGTGAGGCCCGCGCACGCGATCTTTTGCGCGATTCCGACGTTCTCGCAGCTCTGGACCCTCGCGACCGGGCGCTTGCAACAAGGCTTGTGCTAGGCACCGTCGCGGCCCGCGGTGAGGTGGACCGCGTGGTCACGAGCCACCTGCGCTCCCGTTCCGCGTTGGAGCCCCGCGTGCGCGACGCCCTGCGCATCGCCGCTTTCGAGATCCTCTATCTCGAAACGCCCGATCACGTGGCGGTGAGCCAGGGCGTCGAGCTCGTGCGCAGCGCGAGCAAGCGTGCCGCTGGCCTCGCCAACGCGGTCCTCCGTCGCGTCGCCGACGAGGACGCCAAGGCTCTGGATGCATCGAGAGTGGCTCTCGGCGCCGGTACATTCACCATCGATGACCTGCAGCGCGTTGGCGCTCTGCCCGAATGGCTCGCGGCTCGTGTCCTCAAGGACCTCGGCTCCGAGCCGGCTGCCGATTACGCGCGTCGCGCCCTCGAGCCGTCCTGTTCAAGCGTTGCCGCGAACCTCGCCAAGCACTCGGTCGACGAGGCGCGCTCGCTTCTTGCCGATTCTGGCTGCGAGCCCGAGGACGGCCCCGTCGCCGGCGGCTTCGTCCTCGGTAATACTGCAGCGCTCAACAACACCGATTTCGTCGCGAGTTGCGATGTTCTTCCCTGCGACCTCGCCGCTCAAGAGGTTGTTGCAACCCTTGGTGTAACCCCCGACGACCAGGTTCTCGAGGTCGGTCAGGGCCGCGGCACCAAGTCGATTCTCATCGCTGGCAGCGGTGCCCGCCTCACTTCCGTTGAGCTCGATCCCAAGAAGTCCGCTCTCGCCGCTTCCCGCATGCGAACCGCCGGCGTGGCCGACCGTGTGGCCTGCGTATGCGACGACGGCCAAACCCTCGAGCGCATCGACGGCGCCTTTGACCTGGTCTTCGTTGACGCCCCTTGCTCCGGCACGGGCACGCTCTCGCGTCACCCCGAGATCTCTTGGTCCCTTCGCGAGGATGCCATCGTCGACCTGGCCGCCCTCCAGCTCCGTATTCTGCGCGCGTCCGCGGCCCGCGTCGCCCCCGGCGGTCGCCTGGCCTACTCCACCTGCTCCGTCCTCAGTGAAGAGGACGAGCACGTGGTCGAGGCGTTCCTAGCCACCCCCGAGGGGCAAACCTTCGCCCCGGCCCAGGCGCATCGCACCGAGATCCCCGGCGCCGATCGCCACTTCCTCGCGATGCTCAGCAGGACGGACGCCTAGACCTCATCCTTTTTGCTCAGATATTCCGCGAACCCCGGCAGTGCAAAGGGATATTGCCCCTTGCGAAGCTCTTCAATGACGCCCGCCCCAAGCAGCCGCCAACGACAGGAAGAAATTCAAGGACTCGTACTGCCGTTCATTTCTGCAATGACGGCGGGTCTCGTCCTGTCGCTGCCGAGGTACATTCAGCTTCAGGTCTGTTCCCCATGAACGGCAACGGACCCAAACGGACACCAACGCATGCAAACTGACACGAACGGGCAAGAACGGACACAAATGGGCCATGCCGGAATCACCGGGTCGCATGCGAATCGTTTTTACGACGCCGCGCCGTCAGCCGCCTGGTCTACTCGATCCGTTTTCATCTGGTGCCGAGTGGAAGGTGTCATTGAAGGCTTACTGAATTCCGGCGCGGGGGTCGCGTACAAGGTAGAATCAACGAGTCTGACAATTTCGTCGGTCGCCGACCGCCTCTTCATCGCCGTCCTCTGCAGGCTCCAGGGAGCTAACTCTTGCGCTGTCGCGACAAGGCCGGGTTTGGTGGATATTTGGCCAGGGCGACCGCGCCTGACTTTTTAAGGAGCTCCCTTGGAGGAGAACATAACGCCGGTCGAGCGCGTCCGCCCTCGCGCCCTCGACGTCTTAGCCGCTTTCGCGTCCAAGCCCGAGAACGTCTTCATTGTGTTTTGGCTCATCGCGGCGGTAACCGCCGCCGTCTTCGCTCGCCCTGGCACGGGTTTTGACGAGAGCATGCACATCGCCCGTGCGGAGCAGATCGCTGAAGGCGTTTTCCTGCCCCAGGAAGTCTCGCGCGCCGATTGCGATATTGAGATTACCAATTGTGTTGATACCTATAAGGACCTCAAGCTTTACGGTGGCCAGACCGATTCGGCCATCTACGATGTATTCTTGGCCGCCCATGAACTGGACAAGGCCTACGCTGCCGGGGAAACCGATCTGGGCGACCTTTCGCTCCCCGCATGGGTCGACCCTGCTTTCGCGATAGATACCGAGGTGGGCAGTGGCTCCACGGTCACCTGGGCTTTTCCCAATACCGCGATCAACTCGCCGCTCGTGTACCTGCCCCACGCGGTCGGCTTCTGGTTCGCCCGCCTTGTGACCACTTCGGCTTGGGGGACCATCTCCTTGATGCGCATCTTCGGCATCCTTGCGTTCGGCGCCCTGGTTTATCTCGCCATCAGGAAGTGCCCGTTCGGTAAATGGATCATGGTGGCAATCGCGCTCTCGCCTGACTCGGTCTCCGTGAACTCCATGGTGAGCGCGGACACCATGACGACTGCGTTCCTTTTCCTGTATCTGGCGGTCCTGCTTCGCTTCCTCGTGAGCGAAGCCCCCTCGCGTAGCGACTGGGGTCTCCTGGCCGTCGGACTTTGCGGGCTCGCCCTCCTGAAGATGCCCTACATCTGCTTCGGCCTCATGCTGTTCGTCGCCGTCGGCGTGAACCCCTCCCTGCGCGACCGCTCCTCGCTGATCCGCTTCACCGTGGTCGGCGTCGCCGCGCTCGTGCTGTTCGGAGCGTGGACACTGTGCACGCGCGGCGTTGCGACCTACACCATTTGGGGCGACAGGGGCATCGACACGAGCCTCCAGTCGCAATACATGCTCTCACACCCGATTCAGACGCTCGCGGCCATTTGGCGGACGCTCATGGACGGCGACTTCGGCCTCTTCGACGTGAGCGGCTACAGCCTGTACGGCGTCCCGACGTGGGTCACCGCGGCGCTCTATCTCCTCGCGTTCTTGGCTGAATGCCAGGCTCAGGTGACGGTCCATCGCCCCAAGGCCGTGGCCGCGTCCCTGCTCGGCACATCGCTCCTTGCGGTCCTGGTGCTCGGCGTGGCTCTCTACCTGACGTTCACGGCGGTCGGCGCCCTGCTCGTCGATGGCTTCCAGCCGAGGTATTACACTCCGCTGCTGTTCCCGGCGATGCTCGGCTTCTATCTGCTGTTCATGGGAAAGCCCTTTGCGAAGACCTCGGGCAAGCATTCGATCTGCGCCGTCGAGGGGGGGTCTCCGTCGCGTTACGCCCGCCCTTGTGTCCCTATTCTGGTAACCTGCCTGCTCTTGCTCTACATGTATTACCGTGTGTACAGGATTTGGCTTCCCTTCTAAGGGCGTTGCCTCCCTTACCGTTTAGGGCCGGGTGCCCTCTGAAGCAACTTCGTCAAGAAAGGCATTTTCTTCATGCGCAAGCTCATCGAGCAGTTCCTCAAGTTCGGCATCGTCGGCGTCATCGCGTTCTGCATCGACTACGGCGTCCTTATGCTCCTGTCGCAGGTCTTCGGCCTGAATCCCGTGCCCTCCGCCGCCATCTCGTTCTGCGTGAGCGTCATCTTCAATTACCTGGCGTCCATGAAGTACGTCTTCAAGCGCCGCGACGACATGAGCCGCCAGCGCGAGTTCATCATCTTCATCGCGCTCTCGGTCGTGGGCCTCATTATCAACGAGCTCATCATGGCCGCAGGCACCGCGGCCCTGGGCACCGGCGCCATCGCCGTCACCTTTACGAAGCTCGTGGCCACGGCCGTCGTCATGGTCTGGAACTTCCTCTCGCGCAAGAAGTGGCTCGAGGCCAAGGATCCCGAGCAGAACTAGGCAATGCCTTGAATCGCCGCCTGCGGCTTGTTCGCATGTGCCGCGGCATCCGTTCGCCCTATTCGCCCTTTTATGCACGAACAACGAGCCAAGGAGAACAACATGTTTGAGGACCAGGGCATCGACCTCGCCATCAGCCTCGACCAGATCCATCTCGTCGACGAGTTCTTCCACATCAACGCCCCCACGGCCTCCGGCATGCAGACCACGCTCTCGGTCACGTGCCCCAAGCGCAAGTTCGAGGTCGACCGCGAGGCCGGCCGCCTGCGCCTGCACGCCGTCGTGGGGGTCCACTTCCTCATGTTCAACGGCCCTGTGCCCGAGCACCCCACGCAGGAGCAGATCGACGGCGCGGTCATCAGCTTCGGTTGCGCGGCCGAGCCCACGGTGAGCTCCGGCGTCCTGTCCAGCAGCGTTCCGACGGGCAAGCACTCCACCTGGGTCGGCGACCCCGAGTCCGAGCGCGACCGGAACATGGAGCGCAACATGCTGCTCGAGGCCGTCCGCGCCGCCTACGCCCTGGCTTCCTCGCGCATGCTGCAGGCCACCTCGATCTCTCCTCTGGGCCCCGTCAACATGCCGTTCGTTGACTACGACGCGCTGCTCGACCAAATCGAGAGAGCCGTTAAATAGCGAGATAGACCCCAGTGGCGTATAGTTATTCGGATGGATTCAAATGCGCGCCGTTCCTTCTCGTGGACATTCGGCGCCAATTTATAGGGGACTGAACGGAGGCCCAGATGAAAGGCATCATCCTTGCCGGCGGTTCCGGCACCAGGCTCTACCCGCTCACGCGCGTGACCAGCAAGCAGCTGCTGCCGGTCTACGACAAGCCGATGATCTACTACCCGCTCTCCACCCTCATGCTCGCGGGCATCCGAGACATCTTGGTCATCTCCACGCCGACCGACCTGCCGAACTTCCAGCGCCTGCTGGGCGACGGCTCCGACTACGGCGTGAGCCTCTCTTACGCCGAGCAGCCTGAGCCCAACGGACTCGCGCAGGCGTTCGTCATCGGCGCGGATTTCGCGGGCGGCGAGCCTTGCGCGCTCGTCCTCGGCGACAACATCTTCTACGGCAACGGCCTTAGCCGCCGCCTGCGCCGCGCCGTCTCGCGCGCCGAGGCGGGGGAGGGCGCCACGGTCTTCGGCTACCGCGTGGACGACCCCGAGCGCTTCGGCGTCGTGGAGTTCGACGCCGACTACAACGCCGTTTCCATCGAGGAGAAGCCTGCCTGCCCCAAGAGCAACTACGCCGTCACCGGCCTTTATTTCTACCCGGGCGACGTCTGCGAGCGCGCGGCCAAGGTCACGCCCTCGGCCCGCGGCGAGTACGAGATCACCGACCTCAACCGCATGTACCTGGAGAGCGGCGAGCTCTCCGTCGAGACCCTCGGCCGCGGTTATGCGTGGCTCGACACCGGCACCATGGAGTCGCTCTTCGAGGCCTCCGAGTTCGTCCGCACCGTCGAGCGCGCCCAGGACCTGCCGGTCTCCGTCCCCGAGGAGATCGCCTTCGAGAACGGCTGGATCGACCGCGACACCCTCGTCGAGTGCGCCGAGCGCTACGGCAAGAGCGACTACGGCAAGCACCTGCGCGAGGTGGCCGCCGGCTCCATCGTCCCCGAGACCCACGTCAACGACTAGCCCAGGAGGCACACAACATGGCAGAGGAGACCTTCTCCCCGAAGAACATCATCGTGACCGGCGGCTGCGGCTTCATCGGCAGCAACTTCGTGCACTACGTGGTGAACAACCACCCCGACGTGCACGTCACGGTGCTCGACAAGCTGACCTACGCCGGCAACAAGGAGAACATCGCGGGCCTTCCGTCCGACCGCGTGGAGCTCGTGGTGGGCGACATCTGCGACGCCGACCTCCTCGAGCAGATTGTGCCCGGCCACGACGCCATCGTCCACTACGCGGCCGAGTCCCACAACGACAACTCCATCGCCGACCCGGAGCCGTTCCTGCACACGAACGTCGAGGGCACGTTCCGCCTGCTCGAGGCCGTACGCAAGCACGGCATCCGCTATCACCACGTCTCGACCGACGAGGTCTACGGCGACCTGGCCATCGACGACCCGGCCAAGTTCACCGAGTCCACGCCGTACAAGCCGTCCTCGCCCTACAGCTCCACCAAGGCGGCCTCCGACATGCTCGTGCGCGCCTGGACCCGCACCTACGGCCTGCGCACGACCATTTCCAACTGTTCCAACAACTACGGCCCCTACCAGCACGTCGAGAAGTTCATCCCGCGCCAGATCACGAACATCGTGGACGGCGAGCGCCCGAAGCTCTACGGCGCCGGCGAGAACGTGCGCGACTGGATCCACACCGAGGACCACTCCAGCGCCGTCTGGACCATCCTCACGAAGGGCCGCATGGGCGAGACCTACCTCATCGGCGCCAACGGCGAGAAGAACAACATCACCGTGCTGCGCATGATTCTCGAAGCCATGGGCAAGGACGCCGACGACTTCGACTGGGTTAAGGACCGCCCCGGCCACGACCGCCGCTACGCCATCGACTCCACCAAGCTCCAGACCGAGCTCGGCTGGAAGCCCGCCCACACCGACTTCGCCGAGGGCCTGAAGGCCACCATCGACTGGTATGTGGCCAACGAGGCCTGGTGGCGCCCCGCCAAGGCCGCCACGGAGGCCCGCTACAAGGCCCAGGGCCAGTAGGGAAGAGGAACAAGCTTTATGTCTGATATCGAGTTCGAGAAGCCCCTGAACGTCCGCGAGACCCCCATCGAGGGCCTGCTCGTGGCCGACCTGCCCGTCCACGGCGACTCTCGCGGGTGGTTCAAGGAGAACTGGCAGCGCGCCAAGATGACGTCGCTCGGGGTGCCCGACATCCACATGGTCCAGAACAACATCAGCTTCAACGCGCAGCGCGGCGTCACGCGCGGCGTGCACGCCGAGCCTTGGGACAAGTGGATCAGCGTGGCCACGGGGCGCATCTTCGGCGCCTGGGTCGACCTGCGCGAGGGCTCCGCGACCTACGGCAACGTCTACAGCTGCGAGGTCGACCCCTCCGTGGCCGTGTTCGCCCCGCGCGGCGTGGGCAACAGCTTCCAGGCCCTCGAGGACGGCACCGCCTATTGTTACCTGGTGAACGCCCACTGGTCCGCCGAGCTCAAGAAGACCTACACCTTCGTTAACCTGGCAGACCCCGCGCTCGGCATCGAGTGGCCGATCCCGCTGGACGAGGCCGTCGTCTCCGACGCCGACAAGAACCACCCGTACCTCGCCGACGTCATTCCCATGGCGCCCAAGCGCACGCTGGTCACCGGCTGCAACGGTCAGCTCGGCCGAGCCGTCCGCGCCCTTGCCGAGGAGCGCGGCGTCGCCAAGGACTTCGACTTCTGCGACATCGACACTTTCGACTTCAGCCGTCCCGACGAGTACGGCAAGTACGACTGGGACCTCTACGGCACCGTCATCAACTGCGGCGCCTACACCGCCGTCGACCGCGCGGAGACCCCCGAGGGCCGCGTCACCTGCTGGGCCGCCAACGCCACGGGCCCGGCGCTTCTTGCCCGCACCTGCGCCGAGCACGGCATCACGATGGTCCACGTGAGCTCCGACTACGTCTTCGACGGCACCCGCGAGCTGCACGACGAGGACGAGGCGCTCAGCCCCGTCTCCGTCTACGGCCAGTCCAAGGCCGCCGGCGACCTCGCCGTGGAGAGCCTGCCCGCCCACTACATCCTGCGCAGCTCCTGGGTCATCGGGGACGGCAAGAACTTCGCCAAGACCATGTGCATGCTGTCGGACAAGGTGGCCGCGGGCGACCTGCCCCAGGTCACGGTGGTCGACGACCAGCTGGGACGCCTCACCTTCACCGACCAGATGGCCAAGGCCATCTTCCATGTGCTGGATACCCGCGCCCCCTACGGCGTCTACGACATGACCGGCTCCGGCGCCGTCAAGAGCTGGGCCGACGTCGCCCGTGCGTGCTTCGAGGCCGCCAACGGCAATGCCGATAAGGTCGTGCCCGTGAGCACCGCCGACTACTACGCCAGCGCCGAGGGCCCGATCGCCCCGCGCCCGCACTTCTCCGCGCTCGACCTCTCCAAGCTCGAGGCCACCGGCTTTGCGCCGCGCGACTGGGAAGAGGAGCTCACCGAGTACCTGGCGACGCTCCGCGCGTAAACCAAACGCAGGTAGTTATGTTAATGCCTCCTGGGACAGCCTGTCCTAGGAGGCATTCGTTTTGCGTTACTGCGGGCCTAGCGCTTTGTTTGCGCCGCCGTTCTACTGCGCCTCGAGCGTGGCGAGAAGGGCCTTGTGGTCGGTTCCCGTCACCTCAACGGTCTCCAAATCGCTGACGGCGAGGCCGGAGCCGCGCGAGTAGACGATGTGGTCGATCTCGATGAGCGAGGGGATGCGGCTGTTGGCGGGATAGGTCATGTGGAAGCCCTCGCCGGCCTGCTCGCCCGCGTCGACAAACGAGGTGCCGAGCAGCTCGCGGAAGCGCGCATGGTCCCACGTGGAGTTGAAGTCGCCCATGATGAGGTAGTTGTGGTTGAGGCCGCCGAGCGACTGGATGGACTCCAGGCCCTCGCTCCAGAGGTCCTGCGCCCCGCGGACGGGCGAGTTGGGGTGGACGCTCACGATGCGGACGACCGAGGAGCCCACGGCGATGTCGGCGGCGGGCATGGCGCTCGTCGCGATGTCGACCAGGTTCGTGCTCACGTTGCTCATGGGCGCAGCCGTCCAGATGCCGTTCTTGCCGCCGTTGTCCACCTGGCTCGCGGCGTCGGAGACCACGTGATAGGGGAGGACGTCGTAAATGCCCGCCTCTGCGAGGTCGTCGAGCATAGTTCCGCCGATCTCCTGCAGGCAGAGCACCTCGACGTTCTGCTCGCGGCAGATGCGGACGATCTCCTCGGCGCTCGCCTGGCCGTTGCAGGTGTTCAGCGTCATGATGCGCGCCGCGGAGTCGTCGGTGGAGGCGCTGAGCGCGACGGACGTTTCTGCGCTTTGGCTGACCCGCGAGGTCGCGATGAAGAACCCGTGGTGCCAGAGGCCCATCACGAGCAGCGCTGCGATGGAGCAGGCGGCAAGGAATCGGCGGCGCCAGAGGACGGCGAGCACGACGACGGGGATGAGCGGGACGAACATGAGCGGCACGAACGAGCTGAGCTCGGGGATCGCCTTGCCGTTCGCCATGCTCGCCGGCACGCAGCGCAGCGCCATGAAGGCGACGACCACGAACAGGACGAGCCAGAGAATAAGCGAGAGGCAGCCGTGCTTTGCGTGCCGGCGCGGCCGGCGGGGGCGGGGCGCGAAGCCGCCGCGGTCGGAGGTGCCGGCGGGTCGTTGGTCCGCTCGGGGCGCGGCGTGGGCGTCCGAGTGGCTGCTCGACGGGCGCTGCTCTGAGTATGCGCTCGCCACGGGCCTGCGCACGACGGTGCGGTCAACGCTGGCGGGGGTGCCGGCGCTTTCATAGGCGTATTGCCCGCGCGGCCCGACGGCCGTGGAGCCGGCTTCCTCGGCGCCCAGGTATTCCGTCCGCGCGGCGCACTCGCTCGCCGCGTCTTCCCACAGGACCCCGCAGGAATCGTCGGCGCCTTCGTATTGGGCCCTCTCGGGATAGTAGGCCGCGTTCTGCATCGCCCAGCGCTCGTCGGGGATGGGCGCCCACTGCGCGCCCGACCCCGATGCATCTGGGTTCTGGATGCGGTCCTTGTCCATGCGTGGTGTTCCTCTCGTGGGACGTTGGGCTTTTTGCCGATTTTACGAATGCCTCGGCTGCGGGTGGCATGCGCTCGCGCGCAGCCGTCGTTCGCACCTCATAACCTTACCCGCCACGGGACTCGTCGGGCCGCCCGCGGAGTCTTGTTCGCGCAACATGCGCAGAACTGCATTCAGGATGGAACGCGCTGTTCGCTGCCCGCCGGCCTGCGCGAGGAAGCCCCGACTGCCTTAGATGGCACGTCAGGGCTTCCCTTCAATTCAACAATCCGTTGAGCGGGTCCTAACCCTGTGCCTGGACCTCGGCATCCTTCGCCTTCTCCGCACGTGCGTAGAACACGCACGCCGCGGCACCGGCAATAAGGCCCACGGCCGCGATCATCGCGCCGACGCGTGCGTTCGGGGCCTCGTAATACGCCTCGATGGTGTGCTCGCCCGCGCTCACGGTGAAGCCGATGAAGCCGTAGTCGGCGCGATAGGTGTCCGCGACCTCGCCGTCGACCTTGACTACCCAGCCGTTCGTGTTGGGGACGGCCAGATAGGCCACAGAGTTGTTCGCCAGCGCCTTGAAGGCGCCCGTGATGCGGCTTGCGCCCTCGAGCTCGAGCTGAGGGGTGCCGGGCTCGTCGACGGTCGCGCGTCCGTACTCGTCGACGGTCGCGTTGGTCGAGGTGGGCACGTCCTGCGTCCCTGCCTTCGCGAGCTCCTCGGCCACGTCGTCCGGCACGATCGCGCATGCGGCGAGCATCGTCTCTTTGCTCTCGGCCGAGACCCCCTCGATGCTGCTCTCGGCGATGCCGCCGGTGCGGACGCTGAGGATCGACCTCGTGCCCGTGACCTCGTAGACGCGGGTGTTGCCGAAGGTCGCCTTGAGCTCGACCCAGCTCCAGTCGAGGTCGTCGCGCGCGAGCAGGTACTTCACGCCGAGCATCTGCAGCAGCGCCCTGTGCTCTGGATCGTTGGTGTACTGCTGGTAGGCCGAGTCGCCCACGAGCATGTTGGGCCACAGCTCGCGGTAGAAATCGGCGACGTCGGAGTCCAGGGTGGAGTTGTAGGAGGCGACGCCCGTGTAGCCCTGCGCCAGGCAGTCGTCGAGGCGCGTCCAGTCGCTGTAGAGCTTCTCGACGCGCACGAAGCCGTCGCCCTGCTCGTCGACCCAGGCGAGGGCCTGCTCGGTTTCCTGCGAGCCTTCGTTCTGCGTCTGCTCGGGGAAGTCCTCGGGCGTGGCCCAGCCGCGGTGGTTGGTCACGAAGAAGGCGTCGGCGACGGACGTGCCGATGGCCAGGGCGCAGAAGACGGCGAGGCATATGCCCCGCAGCTCAGGTTTCTTGCCCATAAGGAACATGAGGGCGGCGCAGGCGAGCGCGCAGGCCACATAAAGCGCGGCCTCCAGGTGCCCGTCGAGGGCGACCGCGAGCGAATAGGCGAGAACCGCCAGCGTGAAGACGCCCGCCGCGGCGAGCGGCGCCAGCGCGACCTGGCCCGCCGCCATGCGCTTCTCGAAGCCGACGGCGAGCGCGATGCAGATGGGGAACGTGAGGGCGAAGGCGCTGCGGTACTTGGGGTTAACGAAGACGTTGGAGAGCGCCGGCAGGAAGAAGTTGAAGCAATACAGCAGGCAAAGCGCAGCTGCGACGATGATGAGGCGACGCTCGCGCTTGTCCGCGTCCTTCGCCGCCCAGTGCGCGAACTGGGCCAGCAAAAGGACGACCGCGCAGCCGAAGCCGAGCTGGATGAACTCATAGGTGTTGGCCACGTCGAAGCTCGCCGTGGTGGGCACGAGGCTCTCGGGGTAGTCGGAGAGGGTCGAGACGATCCCGTCGCCGAGCAGGCGGCTGAAGATGTAGGGGATCCAGCGCAGCGGCACGAAGCTCGTGAGGTAGCCGAGCGCCTTCGACGCCGTGGACGTGGAGCCCGAGTCGCCGGTCACGCGCGACGACTCGCCGAGAAGCAGCGTCGCGTAGGGCACGACGGTGAGGCAGCTCACCAACAAACCGCAGATGACGGGCACAGCGAGCGGGACGAAGGCGATGAACCACTCTTTTACGTTGCGGCAGTCCTTGGCGCTCACGGTGCGCAGGGCGGCGTAGGTGGCCGCGTAGAGCATGACCATGAAGCCGGAGTAGGTGCTCATCATGACGGTGAGGGCGCAGCTGGCGCCCAGAAGGATGAAGCGCGGCGCGCTCCAGCGCTCGAGCATGAGCTCAATGGCCAGCGTGATGACGGCCGCCATGACGATGACGCTGCCCAGCCAGTAGTGCTGGCCCCAGAGCATGAGGTAGCCGCAGAAAGCGAAGAGGGCCGAGCCCAGGACGCGCGAGACGGGCAGCTCGCAGTAGCGCGTGAGGATGTGGTCGAAGAGGTAGCCGCACGCGAGGATCTTGCATGCCTGCACGATGACCAGCACGAGCGAGAGCCTCGAGTTTCCGAGGAGCAGTCCCAAGGGGGCGAGCACCAGGTTGAAGGGGTCGAGCGTCCAGCTCTGGTAGGACATGAAGCTCGTGCCCAGGCCGTAGTCGAAGTTCCACAGGCCGAGCTTGCCCTCGCGGATGCGGTCCAGCAGGTTGAGGTAATACGGCACGTACTGGTGGGCCGTGTCCGAACCGAGGTCCTGGTAGGCGAAGCTGCTCGTGCCGAGGAAGAAGTTGCCGTAGATGGCCGCGATGCCGAGCGCGAGCGCGGCGCCGAGGACCAGGAGCTCCGCTCGCGTGCGCTTGCGCGACGGCGCCGTGAGCTGCGGCATGAGGCGCGCGGTTGCTGCGAGAAACACCCCGGCGGCAAGGGCGACGGGGACAAGGTACAGGTAGAGCGACCAGTTCATCTGTCTCTCCAGAGGTAGGGGACGGGGGTTGGCGCAAGGCCACAGTTACTCAATAGTGTAAGGGTTTGGCGTTTCCGGGGCCCTCATGCGTCGCCGGTCTTGAGGCGTTAAGCGCGTCCCGCGGCTTTAATGCCTCGTGCAACGAATGACGTCACGCGGCAAGTTTTGCTGTTACGGCGGGTTTTATCAGCCGCGCGCCCTGAGGGTTTACACTTATACGGTTTACTGAAATTAACGCCAGGGAGGGTATCCGATGATCACCTTCAACGTTCCGCCCTACGTGGGCACCGAGATGGACTACGTGCGCGAGGCGGCCGAGGTCAACCGCAAGATCTGCGGCGACGGCCCCTTCTCTCGCAAGTGCCACGCCTGGATGGAGGAGCGTTTCCGCGCCGAGAAGGTGCTGCTCACCACCTCCGGCACCGACGCGCTCGAGATGGCCGCGAACCTCTGCGGCCTTAAACCCGGCGACGAGGTCATCATGCCGAGCTTCACCTTCTCCAGCACGGCGACGGCCTTCGTCTCCGTGGGCGCAAAGCTCGTCTTCGTCGACGTTCGCCCGGACACCATGAACATCGACGAGACCAAGATCGAGGCCGCCATCACCGACCGCACCCGCGTCATCGTGCCGGTGCACTACGCCGGCGTCGCCTGCGAGATGGACACCATCATCGAGATCGCCCGCAAGCACCACCTGTTCGTGGTGGAGGACGCCGCGCAGGGCGTGATGAGCACCTACAAGGGCCGCGCCCTGGGCACCATCGGCGACTTCGGCTGCTACAGCTTCCACGAGACCAAGAACTACTCCATGGGCGAGGGCGGCGCCATCGTCATCAACAACCCCGAGTTCATCGACCGGGCCGAGATTATCCGTGAGAAGGGCACGAACCGCCAGCGCTTCTTCCGCGGCCAGGTGGACAAGTACACATGGGTCGATTCCGGCTCTTCCTACCTGCAGAGCGACCTCAACGCGGCCTACCTCTGGGCGCAGCTCGAGTGCGCCGACAAGATCAACGACGACCGACTCGCCAGCTGGGACCGTTACTTCGAGGGCCTGAAGCCGCTCGCCGACGCCGGCAAGATCGAGCTGCCGGTCATCCCCGACGGCTGCGTCCACAACGCCCACATGTTCTACCTCAAGTGCGCTGACCTCGCCGAGCGCAGCGCCCTCATCAAGCACCTCAAGGAGCGCGGCGTCCTCGCCGTCTTCCACTACATCCCGCTCCACAGCTCGCCTGCCGGCGAGCGCTTCGGCCGCTTCGCGGGCGAGGACGTCTACACCACCGCCGAGTCCGACCGCCTCGTGCGCCTGCCGATGTACTACGGGCTCTCTGCCGAGGATGTGCAGACGGTCATCGACGCCGTTAAGGAGTTCTATGCCTAATCAGAACGTGCCCGCGCAGGCGGGCGAGGGCCAGCGCTCGATCCTCTTGCTCGGCGGCAGCCGCCACCAGGTGCCGGCCATCGAGTGCGCCAAGCGCCTGGGTTACCGTACCGTGCTCTGCGACTACCTGCCCGACAACCCCGGCCAGTACGCGGCCGACGTCTTCTACCAGGAGTCGACCACCGACTGGGACCTCATGCTGAGCATCGCCCGCAAGGAGGGCGTGAGCGGCGTTCTCGCCTTCGGCACCGACGTCGCCGCCGGCACCGCGGCCTATGTGAGCGAGAAGCTCGGCCTTCCCACGAACCCGCTCGCCTCCGTGCAGGTCCTCTCCGAGAAGCACCTCTTCCGAGACCACCTCGAGAAGAGCGGGTTGCCGTGCCCTAAGCACGCGCGCCTCTCCACGTCGTCCACTGTCGCGGAGGTCATCGCCGCGGGCGAGGGAATGACCCTGCCCGTCGTGCTCAAGCCGACCGATTCCTCGGGCTCCAAGGGCGTCACGGTCCTCGAGGCGCTCGACGAGGCCTCTGTCGCCCCCGCGCTCGCCTACGCCTGCGAGTTCTCCCGCAACCAGACGCTCGTGCTGGAGGAGTACATCCGCGCCGGGTTCCCGCGCGTCATCGGCGGCGACGTCTTCGTGGCCGACGGCGAGGTCTGTTTCTGGGGCCTCATGAGCTGTCTTCGCGACAAGGCCATGGGCGGCCTCGTGCCGGTGGGGGAGCGTTGGCCCTCTGGACTCAACGAGTCGCAGCTCAACGCCGTCAAGGACCAGGTCCAGGCCCTCGTGACGAGTCTCGGCATGCGCTTCGGCGAGATGAACGTCGAGGTCATCGTCGACGACAACGACGTCCCCCACTTCCTCGAGCTCGCGGCCCGCGCAGGCGGGAACATGATCCCCAACCAGCTCTCCGACCTCTCGGGCATCGATCTGGTGGAGGCGAACGTCCGCTACGCCATGGGCGAAACCATGGACGTCGACTTCGACGGCGTATCCGCCGAGGGTTGCTACTCGACCTACATGCTCCACGCGCGCGAGGCGGGCACCTATCGCGGCGTCGAGTTCGCCGACGAGCTGGCGCCTTACGTGTACCGCGTGACGCCCTACGTCGAGGAGGGCGGGCACTGCGAGTCGTTCCAGAACGCGAGCAAGGCCATCGGCGTCGTCTTCATGCGCTTCGACGACGAGGCGCAGATGGAGTCGCTGCTCGACCGCATCGACGAGCTCGTGACCGTTGTTGTTGATTAGTGAGGTTCCTAGTTTGATGGATAGCAAGAAAGATAAGCTCGTCTCGGTCGTCATCTCGTGCTACAACTCCGAGCACACCATCCGCGAGGTCGTCGAGCTCACGTTGGCCGAGTTCGCCAAGATGGACGGCTACGACGTGGAGTTCGTCCTGGTCAATGACTGCTCCTCCGACGGCACCTTCGACGAGATCCGCCGCCTCGGCTCCGAGTACCCCTGCGTCCACGGCGCCACCCTCATGCGCAACTTCGGCCAGCACAACGGCCTCATGTGCGCCATGGGCTACGCCAAGGGCGACTACATCCTCGGCATGGACGACGACCTGCAGACCCACCCCTCGCAGATCCCCGCCATTCTCGGCAAGATGGAGGAGGGCCACGACATCGTCTACGGCTGCTACGCCGACAACAAGAACGGCCTCATCAAGCAGTTCACGAGCTGGCTCAACAAGGTGACCTCGAACAAGCTGCTCGGCCGCCCCGAGAACCTGCGCGCCAGCAACTTCTGGATGATCACCCGCGCCATCAAGGACCAGGTCATCCAGTACCACAATTACAACCCCAACGTCGACGCGCTCTTCACGCGCATGACGAACAAGATCGCCAACGTGACCATCGAGCACCACGCGCGCGAGTACGGATCGTCCGGCTACACCCTGAAGAAGCTCGCGAAGCTCTGGCTCGCGTACTTCAACTACACCGTGGTGCCGCTGCGCTTTATCTCGAGCGTGGGCGTCTTCACCGCCGCGATCGGCTTCATCGCCGGCATCGTGACCATCATCCGCAAGATCGTCGACCCCACGATGACGGCCGGCTGGTCCTCGATCATCTGCATCATGCTGTTCTTCTTCGGCGTGGTGCTGCTCACGCTCGGCATCATCGGCGAGTACCTGGGCAACATCGTGCTCTCGGTCAACTCGACCCCGCAGTACATCGTCCGCGAGACCGTCAACCTCGAGGATTAGGGGGCAGGTGGCGTCGGCGCCGGCCGTTTGGCCGCGCTGCGCATGTCGGCCGCTAATAAATCGGACCGGGTTGGTCCGTCTGCGGTCCGCCCGCCAAGAAAACGGCCCGAGTTGGT
>CAVDQW010000169.1:0-2525 GCA_963610995.1 bacterium
AAGACAGGGGGACAGTCCCTTCGTCTTATACGAACGCGAATAAGACGAAGGGACTGTCCCCCTGTCTTATGGAACCTGGAGCTTTGCTATGAAGAGAACCCTTATCCTCGCCTCGCACCACACCATGGCCGAGGGCCTCAAGGACACGCTGGACTTCATCTCCGGCGGCGCGGCCGACGTGGTTGCCGTGGCCGCGTACATAGACAACGAGCCCTGCGAAGCCGCCGTCGACGCCGCCATGGCCGCGCTCGACGACGACACCGAGGCCGTCGTCCTCACCGACCTGAACTCCGGCAGCGTGAACCAGCAGTTCTTCCGCCACCTCGCCCGCCCGCACACCCACGTGGTAAGCGGCATGAACCTGCCGCTCGCGCTCGTCTTCGCGCTGGAGCCGGCCGACGACTACCTCAGCGCCGAGCGTGTCCGCGAGATCATCGAGGACGCGAAGTCCGAGATCAAGTACGCCAACGACCTGGCCGCGGAGGTGGACGATGACGACGAGTAACCCCGAGTGGTGGAAGTCGGCCGTCGTTTACCAGGCCTACCCCAAGAGCTTCCGCGACTCCAACGGCGACGGCATCGGCGACCTCAACGGCATCCGCGAGAAACTCGACTACCTGGCCGAGCTGGGCGTGGACGTCATCTGGCTGAACCCGATCTTCGCCTCCCCGCAGGTGGACAACGGCTACGACATCTCCGACTACCGCGCCGTTGAGCCCACGCTGGGCACGATGGCCGACTTCGACGCGCTTCTGGCCGAGGCGCACGAGAAGGGGCTCAAGATCATCCTCGACCTGGTGGTCAACCACACCTCCGACCAGCACGTTTGGTTCCAGGAAGCCTGCAAAAGCCGGAGCAACCCCTACCACGACTACTACATCTGGCGAGACGAGATCCCCAACAACTGGGGATCCAGCTTCGGCGGCCCGGCATGGACCTACGTGGAGAGCGTGGGCCAGTACTACCTGCACTGCTTCGCCCCCGAGCAGTGCGACCTCAACTGGGACAACCCCGCCGTGCGCCGCGCGGTCTACGACGAGATGCGCTTCTGGCTGGACAAGGGCATCGACGGCTTCCGCATGGACGTCATCACCCTCATCTCCAAGGACCCGGCGCTGCCCGACGGCCCCGTGATCCAGAACAAGGCCTACGGCAGCTACTACGCCGGTTGCGCCACCGGCCCGCACGTGCACGAGTACCTGCAGGAGATGGAGCGCGAGGTCCTCTCGCACTACGACGTCATGACCGTGGGCGAGGCGCCGCACACGAGCGCCGACCAGGCCATGGACTACGTGGGCGCGGACCGCGGCGAGCTGGACATGGTCTTCCACTTCGACCACATGCACCTGGACTACGACGAGAACGGCAAATACGCCAAGACCCGCGTCTACCTGCCCGACCTCAAGCGCGTCATGACCGAGTGGCAGGACAAGATGGCCGCGTGCGGCGGCTGGAACAGCCTCTATTGGTCGAACCACGACCAGGCCCGCGCAGTCAGCCGCTTCGGCAACGAGTCGCCCGAGTGGCGCGAGAAGAGCGCCAAGATGCTCGGCGTCTGCCTGCACCTGATGCAGGGCACCCCGTACGTGTACGAGGGCGAGGAGATCGGCATGACCAACGCCCACTTCTCCAGCATCGACCAGTACGTGGACGTGGAGGCGCTGGACACCTACCGCGACTTCACGGAGCGCAAGGGGTTCTCGCCGGCCGACACGCTGGAGCTGCTGGCGCTGAAGTCTCGCGACAACGCGCGCACGCCGATGCAGTGGACGGCGGGCCACGCCGCAGGCTTCACCACAGGCGAGCCGTGGATCCAGACCTCCGGCAACGAGGGCCAGATCAACGTAGAGGCCGCCATGGCCGATAACGACTCCGTCTGGCACTTCTACCAGCGGCTCATTGCCCTGCGCCATGAACGCGCGAGCGTGACGGACGGTCGCTACGAGCTCCTGGCGCCCGCCGACGAGAAGATCTACGCGTACCTTCGCCGCGCCGACGACGAGACGCTCGTGGTGCTCTGTAACTTCTCCGACGAGGAGGTCGCCTTCGAGCTGCCCGCCGAGGTCACGTGGGACGCAAGCGGGCTCGTGATCTCCAACGAGCCCGATGCCGCGGCCGAGCTTGCCCGCACGGTGACGCTCGCCCCCTACGCCGCGCACGTCTACGCCATCCGCTAAGAAAACCCGCAAAAGGGACTGTCCCCAATGTTGGCGCCACCAGCATTGGGGACAGTCCCTTTTGCAGGTTAAGCGAGAAGCTCAGCCAGTACGTCGTTAACGCGCTCGCAGCGGCGGATGCGCGGGTTCAGGCCCGTCAGCACCTCGTTGCCGGAGGCCATGAGGTAAGGGTGCCCCACGAGCTGCAGCATCTCCGTGTCGTTAAGGTTGTCGCCGAAGGCCATCATGTCGGCGGGGTCGATGCCCAGGTATTCTCCCAGGGCCCGCATGGCCGTGCCCTTGTCGGCGCCCAGCGGCATGACGTCGAACCAGGTCAGGCCCGAGACGGTGACATGCAGGCGGTCGCCG
>CAVDQW010000170.1:0-5595 GCA_963610995.1 bacterium
CACGTACACGATGTTCGTCGACGCCGCGGACGTCACGCTGCGCAACCTGACCATCGAGAACGACGCGGGCGACGGGCGCGAGGTCGGCCAGGGCCTGGCCTTGTACGCCGACGGCGATCGCCTCGTGGTCGATTGTTGCCGCCTGCTCGGGCGCCAGGACACGCTGTTCGTCGGCCCGCTGCCGCCGCGCGAGGTCAAGCCGGGCGGGTTCATCGGGCCCAAGCAGTACGCGCCGCGCGTCGTCGGGCGCCAGTATTTCCGCCGCTGCCTCATTGCCGGCGACGTGGACTTCATCTTCGGCGGCGGGCGCACGTACTTCGACGGCTGCGAGATCCGCTCGCTGAACCGCGACATGGACGTCAACGGTTACGCGACGGCGGCGTCCACGCCTGAGGGAGAGCCGTACGGTCTCGTGTTCCGCGGTTGCTCCTTCACGGCCGGGGAGGGCGTGGCCGACGGCACGGTCTACCTGGGCCGCCCTTGGCGAGAGTTCGCCCAGACGGTTCTTCTCGACTGCTGGCTCGGGCCCCACATCAAGGCCGAGGGCTGGTGGGACTGGAACAAGCCGGCGGCGCACGAGGTGAGCTTCCTTGCGGGCGGCGAGCTCCACGGCCCTGCGGGGAGCATGGAGGCGTGGCCCGAGTGGGCACATGCGATCGACCCTGCCGACGAGGGGCGCTTCTCCCGCGCGGCGGTTCTCGCCGGCGACGACGGCTGGGACCCCGTGGGCGGCGAGGACGAGGCGCACGAGACAGCCCGTCTCTCCATGAGCGGCCGTACCCTGCATATCGAGACGTACTTTGAGGACGAGTCCGCGCTGCGTCGGCGCTTCGAGCGTGACGGGCGTTCCGCGGCGTTCGGGGGCTCATCGGCTGAGGACTGGCTCGCGTGGCGCGACCGCTCCCGCGAGCGCCTGGCGGACCTTCTAGGCATCTCGCTGTTGGAGCGCTGCGACCCCGAGCCGCGGGTGCTCGAGCGCACGCAGATCGGCGGCGGCATCACGCGCACCAAGATGGCGATTCTCACCGAGGCGGGCGTCTGGATGCCGTTCTACCTGCTGGAACCCGCCGAGCCTAAGCACGGCTCCGACGGGCGCGCCCTCTGCTGGATCGCCCCTCACGGCCACCAGGGCGCTGGCAAGGACTCAATCGCCGGCGTGATGGGCGTCCCCGCGGCCGACGACGCGGTCCGCCGCTTCAACTACGACTACGGCCTGCGCCTCGCCCGCATGGGCTACGTGGTCGCGTGTCCCGATTCCCGAGGCTGGGGCGAGCGCCGCGACTGGAAGGGTCAGGGCGATGACGAGCAGCTCTACCTGCGCGGGACCTGCGCCAACCAGGCCAAGATGGCCGAGCCGCTGGGCCTCTCGGTCGCGGGCATGAACACGTGGGACCTCATGCGGCTCGTTGATTACCTGACGTCGCGCGGCGACATCTGCATGGACGAGCTCGGCTGCTTCGGGTTCAGCGGCGGGGGAGAGCAGACGCTCTATCTCGCGGCCCTCGACCCGCGCGTGAAGAAGGCGTTCATCTCCGGCTACCTGTACGGATACGCCGACGCGCTGCTGCACCTCAACGGCAACTGCGCGTGCAACTACGTGCCCGGTCTCTGGCGCCTCTTCGACATGGGCGATATCGCCTCGCTCATCGCGCCTCGCCCTCTTCTGGTGCAGAGCTGCGAGGAGGACCACCTCAACGGGGCGCGCGGCCTGGCCAATGTGGACGAACAGCTGGACGTCGTCCGCGCGGCGTACGACCTGCTCGGGCATGGCAAGAACCTCGGCCACGAGGTCTGCGCCGGCGGCCACCACCTTGGCATCTTTTACTTGGAGGAAGAGATCGCCTGGCTCGACGACCAGGCAAGAAAGGACGACGAACGATGAAGAACCTGAGCGAGTTGACCGTCTGCTGCTTCGGCGACTCCACCACCTGGGGCGACAACGGCACCGGCGAGGGCGGCCCCGCCATTAGCTGGACGTCTCACCTGGGCGCACTGCTCGACGGCGCTGCCGTGGAGAACTTCGGCGTCAAGGGCTCGCGCCTGGCCATCAAGGCCGACCGCGACGATTCCTTCGTCGAGCGCCTGGACGGCATCGACGCCGACGCGGACGTTTACGTCCTCTTCGGCGGCGTGAACGACTTCAGCCGAAACGTTCCCCTGGGCCAGATGGGCTCCACCGATCCGCACGAGTTCTACGGTGCCCTTGACGTGCTCGTTCGCGGAATCTCGGCCCGCTCGCCCAAGGCGCGCCTCGTCGTGCTCACCCCGTGCAAGACCTCGGGAAAGCACGAGAAGGACATCCCCGGCAGCTTCGAGCAGAACCACCTTGGACTTACGCAGGAGCCGTACGTCGCGGCCGTGCGCGAGGTGGCTGATTATTACTCGCTGCCCGTCATCGACCTGTATGCCGAAAGCGGCGTCTCTCCCTTCCTGCCCGAGCACCGCGAGCGCTACATGCCGGACGGCCTGCACTACTCGCCGGCGGGCTACGAGCGCCTCGCGCGCCGCATCGCCGCTGGCCTGCGCGCGATTCTCTAGTCGAAGAGGGCCCGAAGCGCCCGTAAGACGCCGGTAGGTGATCTCCGGGCGACCGTAGGCTGCCCTTGGGTGCTGAAGCGCGACGTCTGGGCGACCGCAAACCTCTCTTGGGCGATGGGCAAACAGCGCTCGGGCGACCGCAAACCGCCCTGAACGTCCTTAAGCGCCCGCCGATTTGCTTTTCGGCGGGCGCTTTGTGCGCAAAGTCGAGGTTATGCACGATTTAATTCGAATGTGGTTAGTAGAGTCGAATACCTTCAATGTATCTACCTGCAGAAACGTGATAGGCGACGCAAAGGTTACCTGGCCGGTTCGAATTAAATCGTGCATAACCTCGACGAGTTGAATTTGCGCGCCGTTTTGACCGCCGCGAATGCCCTGTCCTCCTCCTCGCGCGTTTCGCCGCCAATCTCGAATATGACTGCCGCGCCTTCTATTCGAGTCGCGCGGCGCGCCCGCGGGCTCACTCCCTATTGAGCGGCGGCATTTTGAACGGAACGTGTTTTGCTGCGCATCACCTGCCGTTTACCGTCCAAATTTGCCGCCTGTCCTGTTGTTTCTTTGTTGAGCGCATATTCAGGTCAGGCAACTCGTAGAGTTAGGGTTAACGTTCACCCTAAAGGCGCGACCGCGCCACGAGGAGAGGGAAAGCACTATGGGTTGTAACCAGATTCTGGACCGCTACATCAGCCAGCTCATCGAGACCTCGACGCCCCAGGCTCCCGCTTGGAACATCGAGAAGATCCGCGCCGGCAAGGAGAACACCTGGAACTACATCGACGGCTGCATGATCAAGGCCCTCATCGAGCTCCACGAGATCACCGGCGAGCAGCGCTACCTCGAGTTCGCCGACAGCTACATCGACTTCTTCGTCCAGGAAGACGGCACCATCAAGCACTACGACCCGCTCGAGTACAACCTCGACAACGTCAACGCCGGCAAGACCCTCTATCGCCTCTACGAGATCACGGGCAAGGAGAAGTACCGCCTGGCCATGGACACCATCTACGGCCAGCTCGAGCACCAGCCCCGCACCAAGGAGGGCGTGTTCTGGCACAAGAAGGTCTACCCGAACCAGATCTGGCTCGACGGCATGTACATGGCCCAGCCGTTCTACATGCAGTATGAGCTCTCGTTCCACAACCGTCGCGCCTGCTCCGACTCCTACCACATGTTCCAGGTGGTCCACAGCCTGATGCGCAACGAGAAGAACGGCCTGTACTACCACGCCTACGACTCCTCCAAGAAGCAGTTCTGGTGCGACCCCGTGACCGGTCTCTCCCAGAACTTCTGGCTGCGCGCCGAGGGCTGGTTCGCCATGGCCCTTATCGACACCTGGGAGCTCATGCCCCCCTCGATGTCCGCCGAGAAGGACGGCCTGCGCGAGATGTTCGCCGACCTCATCGACTCCATGCTGCCTTACCAGGACGAGAAGACCGGCATGTGGCACCAGGTCATCAACCTGCCCAACATCGCCCCGAACTACCTTGAGGAGTCCGGCAGCGCCATCTTCGCCAACGCCATCATGAAGGGCTGCCGCCTCGGCGTCCTGCCCGAGCGCTACTACGAGTACGGCCGCCGCGCGTTCGACGGCGTGTGCGAGACCTGCCTCTCCGAGAAGGACGGCCAACTCGCGCTCGACAACATCTGCCTGGTCGCCGGCCTCGGCAACAACACCCACCGCGAGGGCACCTTCGACTACTACATGCGCGAGCCCATCGTGAAGAACGACGCCAAGGGCGTGGCCCCGCTCGTGCTCGCCTACATCGAGGTCATGAAGCACGACAAGCTTGCCGGCGCCGTCGACCCCAACAGCCCCGCTGGCTGCTGCTCCACCGAGGATCCCTGGGGCGGCTACACCCCGGGCATCAACGGAAAGAAGGCCTAATCGTGGCGGAAACGAACATCAGCGCGCCGGCCTTCTCGGTCGGCGTCCGCCTGCACGACCTGCCCGAGGGCAACGTCGAGGAGCGCATCCGCATGGCCGGTGAGCTGGGCTTTACCTGCATCCAGCTCCCGAGCAAGGTCATGTTCAAGAGCTATGGCATCGATCGCACGGGCCTCACGCCCGAGTTCGCCGAGCACCTGCGCGGCGTGCTCGACGAGGCGGGCGTCCACGTGGCCGTCTTCGGCTGCTACAAGAACCTCGCCACCCCCGACGCGGCCCAGCTCGCCGACAACCTCGAGGAGTATGCCGCGTGCCTGCGCTTCGCCTCGATGCTCGGCGGCTGCCCCGTCGGCACCGAGACGGGCCGCCCCAACGCCGGCAACAAGGTGGCCGACGACCGCTTTACCGCCGAGGCTTTGGACGCGTTCTGCTCGGGCCTCTCCAAGGTGTGCGCCATGGCCGAGGAGGCCGGCGTGCCCATGCTCATCGAGCCGGGCTGGAACGAGGTCGTGAACACGCCCGAGCGTTGCCGCGAGGCGCTCGACCGCGTCTCTTCGCCCTCGCTCGGCGTCATCTACGACGGCGTTTCTCTGTTGCACCCCACCGTGGCGGCCAAGTCGGCCGACGTGGTGGCCCGCATGCTCGAGCTCAACGGCGATTCGATTCGTGTCCTTCACGCGAAGGACTACGAGGTCGTGGATAATGAGGACTCCGACGGCTGGACCGACGGTTCCGGCAGCCGCCTCGTGTGCCACGGCGCTGGCGAGACGGGCGCGTTCGACTTCTCGCAGATCGCCGACTGGGCTCGCAAGAACCACCCCGGCATCGACTGTGTCATCGAGAACTCGACGCCCGCGACCAACGTGTCCTGCCGCGATTACCTGCTCGGACTTTAACCACTGGGAAGTGAATCTTTCGTTTTGAGGCCTCTGCTCGTTACCAAAACCGAAGACGAATCCATTGACTGGGCCCACACGGCGCTTCGCTACGCGATCTACGCCGTGGGGCTCGTCTGTATCTCGACGGGCACGGTGCTGCAGACCGCGTCCGGCCTGGGCGTGGCGTCGCTCACCTGCTTCGCCACGTTCGCGTCGCGCGCGTGCGGCACGTCGCTCGGCTTCATGATCGCGGCGACGTACGCGATCTACATCGGCTGCCAGGCGCTTATC
>CAVDQW010000171.1:0-6814 GCA_963610995.1 bacterium
GCTCCTGGATGACGTGGACCTTGCCGGGAACGAGCAGCATGAAAGCGTTGCGGCGGTCGGAGGCGTAGTCCTCGTACTTGCGGCAGGCAACGAAGCGGCGCTTCTGCTCGAGGTACTCGTCGAGGTGGACCATCATGGTGCCGAGCTGGCCCGGCATCGTGCAATAGAAGTACTCGCCGAAGGAGTAGTCATCCTTCACGCACTCGGGATACTTCTCGCCGTTGGGCTCGGAGTCCTCGCCCACCACGGTGCAGTGATGGAAGCACGCGACGTAATCGGGGTGGCTCTCGAGGAAGTCCACCTGCTCCTGCAGCTTGTTCTCGAAGGTCCAGAAATCGTCGCCCTCGCACATGGCGAAGTACTTGCCCGTGCAGCGGTTGACCAGGTCGGTCGCGTTGCCGTCGCCGGCGTCACCCATGTTGTGCTCGCGATAGAGGAAGTGGAAGTTGTCGGGCAGCTCGGCCTCGAGGCGCTTGAGCACCTCTCGCGAGCCGTCGGGCGAGCAGTCCTCGCCGATCCACACGTCGAACGGGAAGTCGCACTTCTGCATCGCGATGCCGCGGATGCAGCGCTCGATGTAGCGCTCGTGGTTGTATACGGTGACGACGATGGAGACGAGGGGCTTTTCCACTTGGTGTTCCTTCTGGGTCGGGTTACTTGGCGCAGGAGGCGACGATGTCGCAGATGCGATCCACGTCCTCGAGGGCAAGGTCGGCGTACATGGGCATCGTGAGCACGCGATCGGCCACGTGCTTGGCCACGGGCGTGGTCGCGGAATCGAAGCCATCGCGGCCGCGGTAGCAGTCGAAGTCGTTCGTCAGCGGATAGAAGTACTTGCGTGCGAAGATGTGGTTGGCCTTAAGGGCGTCGAAGACGTCGTCGCGCGTGGCGCCGAACTCGGACTCCTCGAAGACCGCGGGGAGATACGCGTAGTTGAAGTCGATGCCGGCGGCGGGTCGGCAGACCTGGACGCCGGAAAGGGCCTCGAGGCGCTCCCAGTAGCGCTCGGCCACCAGGCGGCGCTTGGCGATCTCGCCCTCGAGGTGACGCAGGTTGCAGATGCCCATGGCGGCCGCGAACTCGTTCATCTTGGCGTTGCCGCCCACGTACTCGACCGTCTCCTCGTCGGCGATGCCGAAGTTCTTCCAGCGGTTGAGCTTGGTCTTGAAGTCGGGGTCGCGGAAGCAGACGGCGCCGCCCTCGATGGTGTTGAACACCTTGGTGGCGTGGAAGGAGTACATGCAGGCGTCGCCGAAGCAGGCGGACGAGACGCTGCCCTTTCGGACGCCGAAGGCGTGGGCGGCGTCGTAGATGACCTTGAGGCCGTGCTTCTTGGCGATGGCGTCGATGGCCTCGACATCGCAGAGGTTGCCGTAGACGTGGACGGGCACGATGGCGCAGGTGTCATCGTCGATGAGGGCCTCGATCTGGGCGGGGTCGATCGTGAAGTCGTCCGCCTTGATGTCCGCGAAGACCGGCGTGAGGCCCTTGCGAACGATGGCGTGCGTGGTGGAGGCAAAGGTGTAGGGCGTGGTGATGACCTTGCCGTGCAGGTTCATGGCCTCGAGCAGGCACTCGAGCGCCTGGTGGCCGTTCACGAAGAGGGCGAGGTCGTCGACGCCGAGGTACTCCTCGAGGGCGGCCTCGAGCGCACGGTGCTTCTCGCCCATATTAGTGAGCCAGTGGGAATCCCACAGGCCGCGGATCTCTTCGGCATACTCCTCGAAGGGGGGCATGGAGGAACGTGTCACGAGGATGGGAGCGTCAGACATAAGGACTCCAGACATCGCAAACTTATAGGGAGGGCTGATTGCCCGGTAACGGCTACTTGCCGGCGTCGGCTTTCTTCATCTTAAGCTCTTTGAGGGTTCCCAGCAGGTACGAGAGCTCCTCGACGCGGAAAAGACGGGCGAGCCCGAGGTAGACGACGCACATGACGACGACCTGCGCGGCCACGGTGGCGATGCGCGGCAGGCCCAGCAGCGAGACGGGAAGCGCGACGGCGGCGCCGGCCGCGGCCAGGATGAACGCGGGGCAGATGTCGCGCACCTGCTCGAGATAGGAGTAGCCGATGACGCGCTTGTTCGGCGAGGCGTTGATAAAGGTGCAGATAACGCCGTTGATCATGTAGCCGACGACGATGAGGTACAGGTCGCGCAGCACGAAGGCGCAGAAGCACATGATGGCGAGGCCCACGACCTTCTTGAGGATCTCGAGCTTGAGGAAGAGGTCGGAGCGGCCGACGCCGTTCAAGACCTGCAGGTTCGTGGTGTGGATGGGCAGCAGCGCGTAGATGAAGCAGTACATCTGCAAAAACGGCACGCACGAGAGCCACTTCTCGCCGAGAAGGAGCGCCACGAGCGGCTCCGCGCACACGGCGAAGGTGGCCATGGCGGGCACGATGAGGAAGGTGCTCGTCTTGAGCGCGCGACGCGCAAGGCGCTTGACCTGGTCTGTGTTCGATTGGACCTTTGCCACGGCCGAGAGCATGACGGGCTGGATGGCGCCGTCGAGCACGGTGCCGAGCGCCTGCGGGTACTTCTTGCCCTGGCTCACGTAGCCGAGGTCGGTCGAGGTGAAGACCTTGCCGATGATGAGGTCCGAGAGGCTCTGGTAGCCCTGGTCGAGAAGGCCGGAGACGAGCAGCTTCCAGCCGAAACGGAACAGCACGACGGCTCGGTCGCGCTCGAACTCGAGGCGCGGCTTCCAGGGAATCTGAGCGGCGAGGAACACGCACTTGCAGGTCTGATAGAGGAGCTGCTGCAGGACGAGCGCCCAGATGCCCGCGCCCAGAAGCGCCGAGACGATGCCCGCGGTCCCCGAGACGATGCCGGCGCCGACGGTGGAGCGAAACGTCTTGTGGAACTCGAGGTTCCTCGCGACGATGGCCTCCTGGATGGAGTTGTACGCGTTGACGATGAGCACGAGCACGAGCGCGCGAAGCGGCCAGACGACCGCGGGCATGGCGTAGAACGACGCGATGGCCGGCGCCGCCGCGAAGACCGCGACGTAGAGCACGACCGACATGGCGAGGCTCATCCAGAACACCGTGGAGTAGTCGCGCTCGGTCACGTCGGGGGCCTGGATCACGGCGGTGTTCAGGCCCGACTGCACGATGACGTTGCCCACGTTGACGAAGACCAGCATGATGGCGAGCATGCCGAACTCGTCGGGGGCGAGCAGGCGCGCCATGACGATCTGCACGATGAGGGTGATGGCCGCCGCGCCGCCCTGCTCGAAGAGCTTCCAGAAGAGCGACGTGATGGTGGTTGTCTTGAGGTCCTTGTGAGCCATGTGGTTTTGGGGTCCCTAGATTCCGAACGAGTAGATGACGATGCCCAGGATGATGAGGGCGAGGGCAGCGACCTTCTTGCGGTTGAGGCGCTCGTGGAAGATGAGCACGCCGAAGGCCGTGACGTAGATGTAGCCCGTGGCGTCCAGGATCGGCCCCATAGAGAGCGGGATGACCTTGTACGCAAGGGTGCTGAGCAGCGTGGAGACGACGAAGAGCGAGTACGCGAAGATGACGAGCGGGTTCAGGTACTCGGCCGCGCGCGACTCATAGGTCTTGTTGGCGGACTTCTTGAGCATGACCTGGGAGATTCCGCTCACGAAGACGCCGAAGAGGGCGACCAAGGTGTAGATGACCATAGGGCTCACGCGGCATCACCGCCCTTCTCGGCAGCCGAGCCGCCCTGCGGGTCGGTTTCCTCGTCGCCGGCCAGCGCGTAGAGCGCGACGCCCGCGAGCACGACGAGGGCGCCCACGACCTTCTGCCACGTAACGGACTCGCCGAAGAGCAGCGCGCCCCAGACGATGCCCCACACCACCGTGACCGCGCGGTTCGCATAGGCCGTGGTGAGCGGCAGGCGCTTGATGACCTGCTGCCAGCCGATGGCGTAGACGCCCAGCACGCAGACCATGCCGCCGTAGCACAGGATGAACCCGAGGCTCAGGAACGGGTAGCCGGATGCGAGCTTGCTGAAGATGCCGCTCGTCGAGAAAAGCGCGAGCAGAACATGGAGTGCGGCGTACACCGACCCCTTGCCGGAATTGCCTAGCGACAAAAGTCGCTCCTTTCGCCTATTCGCCGGGAAGTCAAACAAATGCATATATTACAGTGGTTCTTTAGTGACCTCGCAAAACCCATCTATCGACCCCGGGAGGGAAATTGCCGGCAAACACCAAGGAAATCGGCGGTTACTTCGAGTTCGAGCGTTTTTCGGGCAAGGAGTATCACGAGGGCGCCCTTGCCCTCAACTGCGCCAGGAGCTGCGCCGCCTACGTCATCGAGGCGCGCGGGATAAAGACGCTTTGGACCCCGTGGTATCTCTGCATCTCGGTGGACCGCCTCTGCGACCAGCTCGGCGTCGAGGTCAAGCACTTCTCCATCAAGCCCGACTTCACGCCCGACTTCGAGACGTTCTCCGTCGCGGACGACGAGCATCTCTACCTCGTCGATTACTACGGGCAGCTCACCGACGACCAGATCCGCGACGCGGCGGGCCGCGCCGGCGGGCGAATCATCGTCGACGAGGTCATGGCCTTCTTCCGCAAGCCGGTCGACGGGCTCGACACGCTCAACTCCTGCCGCAAGTTCTTCGGCGTGGCCGACGGCGCCTATCTTTACACGGACGCGCGCCTCGACCGCGAGCTTCCCCTCGACGAGTCGCGCGACCGCATGGACTTCGTGCTCGGCCGCTGCGAGCGCCCGGCCAACGACTTCTACCAGCGCTCGGCGGAAAACAACGTCTTCTTCAAGGACGAGCCCATCAAGCGCATGAGCCCCATCACGCAGAACATCCTTCGCGGCGTCGACTACGACGAGGTCGCCGCCCGCAGGCGCGCCAACTTCGAGGCGCTCGCCGCCGAGCTCGGGGACCTCAACGAGCTGACGCCGCGCGCCACCGACGGCGCCTTCATGTACCCGCTGCTCATCGAGGGCGGTGCCGCCATCCGCAAGAAGCTCCAGCAGCAGAAGATCTACGTCTCCATGCTCTGGGGCCGCGAACCCATGCCGGGCGGCATAGACGGCCGCTACGCGAGCGACATCCTCCCCATGGTCTGCGACCAGCGCTACTCGATCGAAGACATGAAATACGAGGCAGAAGCCCTTAGGGCGATCCTCTCGGAACAGTAAGCAACCACACAGAAAGGCACGACCCATGGTAGAGAACACGATGGAGGCCCTGCTCAAGGCGGGCTTCGCGAAGAAGATGGCCAACCAGTACCTCGGCAACCTCGAGCGCGAGCGCAAGAGCAACGCCGAGGCCCAGTTCATCGACCCCGAGAAGCTCGAGTGGGCCCACGCCAACGGCTTCTACGGCGAGACCGCCGTCGCCCTGCAGCTCACCGAGGAGAACAAGAACGACTACCTCTCCGACTACGACTACTGCCGCGTCTGGCCGCTCAACGACTGGGAGCGCTTCTGGATCAACGACAAGCTCACCTTCGCCTACATGTTCGCCGGCACCGAGTTCGAGAAGTACATCCCCGAGAGCTATTACTACGTCGACTCCAGCCGCATCCTGCCGCTGATCAACAGCCACATGGACAAGTCCCTCGACGGCTTCATCGCCCTGCTCAAGGAGAAGGGCGAGTTCGCCTGCAAGCCCTGCAACGGAGGCTGGGGCATGGGCTTCAACAAGCTCTCCTACCTTGACGGCACCTTCTACGTGGGCAACAAGGAGGCGACCGAGAACGAGGTCCGCGACTTCGTGACCACCAACCGCAACTACCTCTACACCGAGTTCTTCCACCCCTCCAAGGAGTTCGCGGACATCAACCCCGTCATCCACACGCTGCGCATCCTCATGCTCAACGAGGACGGCGTCTCCCCCACCACCGTCGCGTCCTACTTCCGCTTCGCCGTCTCCGACGACTCCGGCGCCACCAAGAACGACGACAGCAAGAGCAACTTCAACCTCCCGCGCGAGCCCGGCCTGCGCCTGTTCAACGTCCCGTTCGACCCCAAGACCGGCAACTACGGCGCCGGCACCGGCAAGCCCTCCATCCTGCTGAGCTACAACGCCGGCCGCAAGGACACCGACACCCACCCCGACAGCGGCACCTACGTCGACGGCAACATCGAGAACTGGCCCGAGCTCGAGGAGATGCTCAAGCAGATGGCGATCCGCCTCGCGCCCGTCGAGTGGCTCGGCTACGACGTCTGCATGACCGACAAGGGCCCGAAGCTCATGGAGATCAACTCCCACTCCGGCTGCACCTACCTGCAGATGTTCACCCCGTACCGCAAGCACGAGATTCTCGCGCCGTACTTCGAGAAGAAACTCGCGGCCATCGACGCCCTCGACGAGGATGCCGTCAAGGCCCGCAACGGCATCCCGCGCTAAGGCGCGCCGCCGCGGCGCCGCGCCAAAAAATCGACCCCACTTGGTCGAAACGGAGCCGCGGAGCCGAAAAAACGCCCTCACTTGGTCGAAATGGCACCAAGTGAGGGCGTTTTCTTTGCAAACGAACCAACTCGAGGCGTTTTCTTGGCAGGCGGACCGCAGACGGACCAACTCGAGGCGTTTTCTTGGCGGGCGGTGTGGGCCTGCTAGTGGTGACTGGCTCGGGTTGCATGCGCGTGGTCGCGGCGAGAAAGGCGCCGAATCATGAAGCCGCCGAGCCGCTGCCCAAAAGGATGCGCGACCCGCGCCTGTCACCAATTGCAGGCCGTCCAGTCACCAACCGCCGCCGTGCCGAAAAATCGCCCTCGCTTGGTCGGGTCGGAGCACTGGCGCCAAAAAACCGCCCCCACTTGGTCGAAATGGCACCAAGTGAGGGCGTTTTCTTTGCAAACGAACCAACT
>CAVDQW010000172.1:0-8986 GCA_963610995.1 bacterium
AGCTTCCAGTTCTCCGGCTTGCGGTACTGGATGCGCGGCTCATGCCGCCCGGGGTGCCGCCCTTCTTGCCGCCGGCGCCGCCCTTGCCACCCTTGCCGCCGGCACCGCCCTTCTTGCCGTGGCCCGCGCCCTTGCCGCCCGCGACGTTCTTGGGCGGGTACGGGCGGATGAGGCACTTTGGCCCGAAGCCGATGAGGTCGGTGCGGCCCGCCTTGTGCAGCGCCTCGTTGACGAGCTTCCAGTTCTCCGGCTTGCGGTACTGGATGAGCGCGCGCTGCATGGCCTTCTCGTGGGGGTCGCGCGGCACGTAGATGGGCTGCATGTTGCGCGGGTCGAGGCCCGTGTAGAACATGCACGTGCTCATCGTGGACGGCGTGGGGTAGAAGTCCTGCACCTGCTCGGGCATGTAGCCCATGTCGCGCACGGCCTCGGCGAGCTCGACCGCCTCCTTCATCGTGGAGCCGGGGTGCGAGCTGATGAGGTAAGGGACCACGTACTGCTCGAGCCCCGCGGCCTTCGTCGCCTTCTCGAAGCGGCGACAAAACGCCTCGTACACGGCTCGCGAGGGCTTGCCCATGGCCGAGAGCACAGGGTCGCTCACGTGCTCGGGCGCCAGGCGCAACTGGCCCGAGACGTGGTGGCGCACGAGCTCGTCGAGGAACTTGTCGGACTTGTCGGCCAAAGTGTAATCGAAGCGCACGCCGCTGCGCACGAAGACCTTCTTGACGCCGGGAAGCTGGCGGAGGTCGCGCAGCAGGTCGGCGTAGGAGTCCTCCTCGACCTTCATGTTGGGGCAGAGCTCGGGCCACATGCAGCGGCGGTTCGAGCACACGCCGTACTTGGCCTGCTTGTCGCAGGCGGGGCGGCCGAAGTTGGCCGTGGGGCCGCCCACGTCGGTGATGTAGCCCTTGAAGTTCGGGTCGTGCGTGAGGGCCTCGGCCTCGCGCATCACCGAGTCATGGCTGCGGACCTGCAGGACGCGCCCCTGGTGGAAGGTGATGGCGCAGAAGCTGCACTCGCCGAAGCACCCGCGGTTGGCGGCGATGGAGAAGCGCACCTCGTCGAAGTCGAACGCGGGCACGCCGCCCATGGCGTCGTAGTCGGGGTGCCAGCCGCGCGCGTAGGGCAGCTCGTAGACGGCGTCGAGCTCCTCCGTGGTGAGGGGCGCCGTGGGCGGGTTCTGCACCACGTAGAGGTTGTCGGCGGGGTAGGGTTCGACCAGGCGCTTGGCCGTGATGGCGTCCATGTTCTCGTATTGGACGGCGAAACTCTTGGCATACGTGGTACGGTCGGCGGTGAGCTCGTCGTAGGTTGGGAGAAGCTCGTAGTCGTAGACGTCGTCGAGCGAGCGCGCCTTGTAGGCCGCGCCCGCGATCCACGTGAGCTGGTCGATGGCCACGCCGCCGTCGAGCGCGTCGGCCATCTCGACGATGGAGCGCTCGCCCATGCCGTAAAGCAGCAGGTCGGCGCCGGAGTCGAGCAGGATCGAGCGCTTGAGGGAGTCCGACCAGTAGTCGTAGTGGGCGAGGCGGCGCAGGCTCGCCTCGATGCCGCCCAGCACGATCGGCGTGTGCTTGTGCGTGCGGCGGATGAGGTTGCTGTACACCACGACCGCGTGGTCGGGGCGGGCGCCCATGCGTCCGCCGGGGGTATAGAAGTCCTTGGAGCGGCGCTTCTTGGCAACGGTGTAGTGGTTGACCATGGAGTCCATGTTGCCTGCCGAGACGAGGAAGGCCAGGCGAGGCTCGCCGAGGATGTTCACGCTCTGGGGGTCGTGCCAGTCGGGCTGGCAGATGATGCCTACCTTGTAGCCGTGGGCCTCGAGCTCGCGGCCGATGATGGCC
The DNA here is from genome assembly GCA_963610995.1 of bacterium. GTDB lineage: Bacteria > Actinomycetota > Coriobacteriia > Coriobacteriales > Atopobiaceae > Paratractidigestivibacter. The sequence goes on from CAVDQW010000172.1 coordinate 1,845, forward strand.
ATCCCGAAGCTCGGGTGGTCCACGTAGGCGTCGCCGCAGATGTAGACGAAGTCGCACTGGTCCCAGCCGCGGGCCTCCATGTCGGCGCGCGTGGTGGGAAGAAACGCCTCGCGTCCCGGGCGGCCCTCAGGCACCTTGGGCGCTGCCGGCTGCTGCCCGCCCTTGGCGGGCCCGCCGCCGCGGGCGTTCTTCTTCGTGTTTTGCTTCGATGCGGGCTTCGGCTTCGCGCTCATGGGGCTCCTTCGGATTCGTTGCCTTCCATGGTATCAAGCGCGGAGCGCTTTGGCGCGGCTATTGATTTGTGACGCGTGCGTGGAGGAGAGGTGTTGGGAATATGTACCTGACCTGCGAGTGATTGAACCCTCGGGGTCCGGGAACAAAGTAAGTACCTTCTTTCCTTGTAGCCCCCGCCGCTTCCCTTCCTCGGCGGGGGCTTCCTTTTTGTCCTTTTGCGGCCTGCGCCTCTTCTGCAGGCGTCCCCGACGACCCGGGCCGCTCATTCACCGGGCCGCTCATTCACCGGGCCGCATACCGTCACCCGACGATGCCCCATGCCGACCGTTGCACGCTAATTCTTGACGATTCGGCCATATGCCCCGAATTTCGCCCTCACGGTGCAACAGATTTGCGATTGTGCGTGGCCTCGAGCGAGATTCAAGCCCCTGTTGGCGCGCTAAAGCTCTTTTTGACGACCCGATAGCGCCCCCTCGCCAACGTTTGCCCAGTTGAGCGCTGCCTGAACACACATCAAGAATTGAACAGAGCAGTCACAATCGCAAATCCGTTGCACACCACAAGCGAGAAATGACCCATGAGTATGGCCGCAGGCCATACTTCTTTATTTATCCCTTGTGAGTCACGCGCGCTGGCCGGCATCCTCTCCGTCGCGCCTGCGCCGCTGCTGGCGTGGCCCGCCACCTTCGCCGTCGGGTCGCCGGTCATCGCAATCCCCAACGCCAAGAGGGCTACGCACACGAAGCCTCTCTCAACAACGAAGCCGCCCCCACCGCGCCGCCGTTCTTCTCAGGCGATTTCGCGTAAGCGAGCGAGCGCAGCGAGCGCTGAGCCAGAGAAGAACGGCGGCGCGGTGGGGGCGGAGTCCCAAGTTGACCAGCGGTTTATTCAACCCGCATAGCCCTCATGGCATTGAGGATCGCGATGATCGCCACACCCACGTCGCCGAAGACGGCAAGCCACATGTTGGCCACGCCGATGGCCGCGAGCACCAGGATGATCAGTTTGACGGCCAGCGCGAAGACGATGTTCTGCCAGACGATGCTCATGGTCTTTCGGGCGACCTTCATGGCGCGCGCGATGTTGGACGGCTTGTCGTCCATGAGCACGATGTCGGCGGCCTCGATGGCGGCGTCGGAGCCCATGGCGCCCATGGCGATGCCCACGTCCGCGCGGGTGAGGACCGGCGCGTCGTTGATGCCGTCGCCGACGAAGGCCAGCTTGCGCTTGTCGCCCTCCGAGGCGAGCAGCTCCTCCACGCGCGCGACCTTGTCGGCGGGCAGCAGCTGGGCGTGGTACTCGTCGAGGCCGAGCTTGGCCGCCACGTCGGCCGCGACCTCCTCGCGGTCGCCCGTGAGCATGACGCAGCGGCGGACGCCGGCCGCGTGCAGGTCGGCGATGGTCCTCGCAGCGTCGTCCTTCACCGTGTCGGCGATGACGATGTGGCCGGCATAGGCGCCGTCCACGGCCACGTGCAGGACGGTGCCGACGATGTCGCAGCCGGGCGCGTCGACGCCGTGCTCCGCCATGAGCTTCGCGTTGCCCACGAGGACCTCGCGGCCGTCGACCAGGGCGCGCACGCCGTGGCCGGACTCCTCGCCTGCCTCCGTCACGCGCTTCTCGTCGAGGTCTGAGCCGTAGGCCTTCTTCACGCTGACGGCGATGGGGTGGTCTGAGAAGGACTCCGCGTGGGCCGCGAGCTCGAGCAGCCCCGCCTCGGACATGCCGTCGGCCGGCCGCGTCGCCACGACGGAGAAGGTTCCGTTGGTGAGGGTGCCCGTCTTGTCGAAGACCACGGTGTCGACCTCGGAGAGCGCCTCGAGGTAGTTCGAGCCCTTGACCAGCACGCCGATCTGAGAGGCGCCGCCGATGCCGCCGAAGAAGCTGAGCGGCACGCTGATCACGAGGGCGCACGGGCACGACACGACGAGGAACGTGAGGCCGCGCAGGATCCAGTCGCTCCAGGCGCCGGTGATAAGCCCGCCGCCGAGGGCGAGCAGCACCGCGGCGCCGGTGACGGCGGGGGTGTAGACGCGCGCGAAGCGGGTGATGAAGTTCTCGGTCCTGGCCTTCTTCTCGCTCGCGTTCTCCACAAGCTCGAGGATGCGGCTCACGGTGGATTCGCCGAAAGGCTTGGTGGTGCGGATGCGCAGGACGCCTGTCATGTTGATGCAGCCGGAGACGACCTCGGCGCCCTCCTCCACGTGGCGGGGGACCGACTCGCCGGTGAGGGCCGCGGTGTCGAGCTGGGAGGCGCCCTCGACCACAACGCCGTCGATTGGCACGCGCTCGCCCGGCTTGACGACGATGACGTCGCCCACGCTCACCTCGTCGGGGCCGACCTGCTCGAGTGAGCCGTCGCGCTCAACGCTCGCGTAGTCGGGCGCGATGTCCATCATGTCGGCGATGGACTTACGGCTCTTGCCCACGGCGTAGGCCTGGAAGAGCTCGCCCACCTGGTAGAAGAGCATGACCGCGGCGCCCTCGGCCATGTGCGGGTCGGTGTCGGGGAAGAAGATCATCGCGAAGGCGCCGAGCGTGGCCACCGCCATAAGGAAGCTCTCGTCAAAGGCCTTGCCGTGGCGGATGTTGTTCCATGCCTTCTGCAGCACGTCGTGGCCGGCGATGACGAATGGCACGAGGTAGAGCACGAAGCTCGCGTAGAGCGCGGCGGGCTCGCCGAAGAGAGCCTTGAGCCCCCCGAGCTCGTCTATTGCGTAGACCGCGAAGAAGATGACGAGCGCGAGCACGATACGGCGCATCTTGTGCTGCTGCGATTCCTTCTTGCGGCGCTTCTTATTTTTCTTGGCGTCGGAGGCTTTGACGGTGGACATGTCCTCTCCTTTGAATGTATGAACAATCGCTCATATGTATGCGGGAAGACAGCCCGCCAGACACGGCGGGCTGGGTGATGCTGCTAGCGGATGATCTCGCAGTCGGGCTCGGCCTCGGCGGTGAAGTCCACGACGCGCTCGAGGACCTCGTCGAACTCGGCGTCGTCGGCCTCGAGCGTGAGCTTCTGGGTCATGAAGTTCACGGACACGGACTTGACCCCCTCGAGCTTGGCGAGCTCGTCCTGCAGCTCACGGGCACAGTTGGCGCAATCGATCTCGTCGAGCTTGAATGCCTTCTTCATGGTGGATCCTTTCTTTTGTGGGGCACGTGCGCCCCTCCCTTATTCGCAGATGTGGCTCATGCCTTGGTTCAGCATGGTGTAGACGTGGTCGTCGGCGAGCGAGTAGACGACGTTGCGGCCGTCGCGCTCGAAGCGGACCAGGTGCGCCTGCTTCAGGGTTCGCAGCTGGTGGGAGACGGCGGACTGGGTGGAGCCCGTCTCTTCGGCGATGTCCGCCACGCACAGCTCGCGGCCCATGAGGGCGAAGAGGATCTTGATGCGCGTGGTGTCGCTGAACACCTTGAACAGGTCGGCCAGGTCATAGAGCAGTTCCTCATCGGGCAGCTCGCCGGCCGTCTCGCCGACCGGGATCGGGCCTTTGGGGTCGTCGCACATTGCTTCTCCTTTCGTCTTTCCACTTGATTGTATGAGCATCTGTTCATATGTCAACAGGCATCTAGTGCCGATTTGCTCGCTTCGCCGCTTTGGACACGATCGCAGCGCGAGGACCGGCGCCGTTCGCACGGCGCTGAAGCCCTCAAGGATGCTTCGCGGCACGACTCGGATGCGCTGCGGGGGCAAACTCTCGTGAATGCGCGAATGAATTGCATCAGAGCGGGTAGCGTCCATCTGCCCAACTGGGAAAACGCGGCCAAATTTCTGCTTTCTGCTCCGTTGCGTCGAGAATCGACCGCACATTCACGAGAGCTTGGTCCGTAAGGAACGTCGTGGAGCAACAAAAAAAGCGCCCCGAAGGGCGCTTGACGGTGCGTTAGGAAGTACGAGTGTGCCGGGGAGCTTACGCGAACTCGATCTCGCCGGTCTCGGCGTCCATGCCGTTGACGATGGCGAGACTCTCGAGGTGGTAGCCGCGCTCGCGGAGCTGCTTGCCGCCGGGCTGGAAGCCCTTCTCGATGGCGATGCCGATGCCCTCGACCACGACGCCTGCCTCGTCGCAGATCTCGAGCAGGCCGTTGAGGGCGCAGCCCATGGCCAGGAAGTCGTCGATGACGATGACGTGCTCGCCGCGCTCAAGGAAGCGCTTGGCCACGATGACCTCGTAGATGCGCCCCTTGGTGTAGCTCTTGATCTGGGTGCGGTACTGGTCGCCATCGAGGTTCTTGGACTCGGTCTTGCGGCCGAAGACGACGGGGACGTTGCCGAAGTGGCGGGAGGCGACGCAGGCAATGCCGATGCCGGAGCTCTCGATGGTCAGGATCTTGTCTACCTTCTTGCCGGCGAACAGGCGCGCCCACTCGGCGCCCATCTGGTCGTAGAGCGCGACGTCGCACTTGTGGTTGAGGAAGCTGTCGACCTTGAGGACGTTGCCCTCTCGAACAATTCCGTCCTTGCGAATACGGTCCTCGAGCTCCTTCATGCGCAACCTCCCAGGCGGTTTTGACGTGGCATAGAAAAACGGTTGCACTCCATTATGCCGCGCAATACGCCGTTGCCAACCCAAAAAGCGCCGTTCGCCGACAATTCACGGAGTGCGTTGGCGAATCGCTGGATGTGTCGACGGGCGGACATGGGGGTGGCGACGGCGGATGCTCCATGCGACGGCAGTCGGTGAGCGACGCGAGGCAAAATGGGGCGCGTTGACCCGGCTAGGCGAGAAGGTGAGCCTCGAGCCAGGTGGCCACGCCGTCCTCGGTCACGGGGTCGGTCACGTCGTCTGCGGCCGCCTTGACGCCTTCGGGCGCGTTGCCCATAGCGACGAACGTGATGGCGCGGCCGCTCATCGAGAGGTCGTTGCCGGAGTCGCCGAACGCGACGGCGCGCGAAGGGTCGATGCCGATGCGGCGGCACAGCTCCTCGCAGGCGTCGCCCTTGGAGGCGGCAGCGGCCGTGAGCTCGAACTCGTTGCTGTTGAGGCGGGCGATGCCCACGCCGCCGAGAGATCGCAGGCGCTTTTCGAGCACGTCCGCGGCCTCGGCGGAGGGCATGGTGCAGTCCACCTTGTCGAGCTGCTGCTCGGGGCGCTCGCGGAAGGCCTCGAGAGCGGACTGCGCGGCCACGCAGCCGAAGGCGGCCAGAAGCGCCTCGATCGGGTTGCCGCCCGCCGCGCCGCCCTCGTCGCGGAGCCGCTTGCCCATGCGCTTGAGCTGCGCGTTCTCCATGATCGACTCGACGCTTGTGTGGATGCTCACGCAGCCGCCGAGCTCCGCGATGGCGGCGAGGGTCTTCTCGGCGACGCCTCGCTCGAAGCTCGCGTCGAAGTCGAGGTCGCTTCGGCGGGTGCCCGAGACGCGGGCGCCGTTGCAGGTGATGGCGAAATCGAGCCACGGAGCCACGGGGATCTGCTCGCCGAGCATCCAAGCCGGGCGGCCGGAGGCGACGGCGATGACGGCGCCGGCGTCATGGGCGTCCTGGAAGGCTTCGTAGACGCGATCGGCCATGACCTGGTGCGTGGGGGAATCGAACACGGTGCCGTCGAGGTCGAAGGCGATGAGGTCGAAGTTGCGGGCGGCGGGCTGTTCGGGGGTGCTCAAGTGCGGTCCTCCTTCTGTGCGAGATTTTTCGCAGACGATTATGCCGCGCGCGCGTAAGCCGAACCGACGACGACCGTCAACTCGGCGAAAGTTTTCATGGGCGGATGACGGGCGGCCCTCTTTGCCGCCGAGCCACGGTCTTTGCGCGCCGCGTCCGGGTTCGCCGCCGGGCGGGAATGCGCGCAAGGGCGCATCTCGGCGAGGGGCCGCTCGACGCGCCGAGCGGATGTGCGCTTGGGTTTTTCCGCTTCGGTCCGCGGATGCGCTCGTGGAATGGGCGGGCAGGTTGCGCGTCTTCCTGCCCAGCGTGCGCACAGGCTTTACCGGGCCGTTATCTGCGAATCGGCTCCGAAGGCCCTTCTCGCAAGGTGAAGAGAAGGTCCTGCGCCCGCAGCATGACCTCGCCGGGCAGGACCCTGGAGAGCGCGTAGGCGGCGCGCATATCGGCGGAGGGGATGCAGACGGCGCGGCCCTTCTTCGCGGTGGCGATGCCGCGGGAGACCACGCGGCCCACGTCCTCGAACCCGATGCTGGTCATGCGGCGGACGGCCTGGGAGTTACCGGCCGAGTCGAGGAAGCGCGTGTCCATGAATTTGGGGCAGAGCGCCGTGGCGTGGATATCAGTGCCGCGAAGCTCGTAGTCGAGCGTGCGCGTGAGGTCGAGGACGAAGCTCTTGGTGGCGCAGTAGACGGAGAGCTCGGGCTGCGGCATGAGGCCCGCGACCGAGGCGAGGTTGACGATGCGCGAGCCGGGGCCCATGTGGGGGAGGGCGACGGAGCAAAGCGACGTGAGCGCGATGCAGTTGAGGCGGACCATCGCCGCGTTCTGCTCGCGACCGATTTCCCATAGGCGCCCGAAGCGCCCGAAGCCGGCGGAGTTGACGAGCCAGGTGACCTGCGCGTCGTTCGTCTCGGCAAGAGACGCGGCGATGACGTCGACGGACGAGTCCTCGGTGAGGTCCAGGGCGAAGACGCGCGCGGGATGGGCACAGGACGCGGCCGCCTGAGCTAGGCGGTCCGCCGAGCGCGCGACGAGCCACAGCTCGTCGACCTCGCCGCCCGCGCCGGCGTCGAGCTGCCGCACGAATTCCCGGCCAACTCCGGAGGAGGCCCCCGTGACGATGGCGATTCTCTTCTTGCCGACGTTCTCGCCCATGCTTGCCGCCCGTCTGCTCGCTGTTTACAAAGAAAGGCGTCCCCGCTCGTGCGCGGGCTCCTTTGATGGTAGTCGAATGCGCTGCCGCGCCTTCTTGCTCGGCTTTCGGCGGCTGCGCCGACGCTTCGGCCCGTGACCTGGGCCC
>CAVDQW010000173.1:0-2808 GCA_963610995.1 bacterium
GTGCGCGACTACGACCTTGGGGCGCTGCGGGACGCCGTGGGCATCGTGCTGCAGAACAACGTGCTCTTCTCGGGGACCGTGCGCGAGAACCTGCTGTGGGGAGACGCGAGCGCGACGGACGAGGAGCTTCTCGCCGCGTGCCGCGTTGCCTGCGCGGACGAGTTCCTCGACCGCATCGGCGGGCTCGACGGCGACCTGGGCCAGGGCGGCGTCAACGTCTCGGGCGGCCAGAAGCAGCGCCTATGCATCGCCCGAGCCCTGGTCAAGCGCCCGCGCATACTCATCTTCGACGACTCCACGAGCGCCGTGGACATGGCCACCGACGCCAAGATCCGCGAGGGGCTGGCGGGGCTTTCCGGCGTGACGAAGATCGTCGTGGCCCAGCGCGTGGCCTCGGTGCGCGATGCCGATAAAATCGTGATCCTCGAGGAGGGTCGCGTGCACGCGACCGGCACGCACGAGTCGCTCATCGCCGCGGCCGACCCGATCTACCTCGAGCTCTGCGAGTCGCAGGGCGTCGATGCGAAGGCTCCGGCGGGCGCCGTCGCGCGTGTTTGCGCCGATGAAGGGGAGGTGAGGTAGATGGCTGCCCCCAAGCTACCGAAGAACCTGCTGCGCACCTTGGGCGTCCTCAACCGCTACATGGGCCACGCCAGGTTCATGATGCTCGCCGTGGCGGTGCTCGTGAGCCTGAGCGGCATGGCAAACCTCGCCGGCACCTACATGATCAAGCCGGTGGTCAACGCCGTCGGCGCAGGCGACTACCAGGGCTTCGTTGACCTGGTCGCGCTCACCGCCGCTATCTATGCCGTGGGCGTCTTCTCGGCCTTGGGCTATACGCAGATCATGGTCCGCGCCGCCCAGAAGGTCGTGCTGGACATCCGCCGGGACCTCTTCGACCACCTGCTGCGCCTTCCGCTCTCGTACTTCGACTCGACGCGCCACGGCGACGTGATGAGCCTCTTCACCAACGACGTCGACACCGTTTCCGAGGCTCTCAACAACAGCTTCGCCAGCGCGATCCAGGCGCTCATCCAGACGGTGGGCACGCTCGTGCTGCTTATCGTGCTCGACTGGCGGCTCACGCTCATCACCCTTGCCTGCGACGTGTTCATCGTGCTGTACGTGCGCCACGCCGGCGCCCGCAGCAGCGGTTTCTTCGCCGCTCAGCAAGAGACGCTCGGACGGCTCGACGGCTACATCCAGGAGATGATGGCCGGCCAGAAGGTCGTCAAGGCGTTCCGGCGCGAGGAGGCCGCCCTCGAGGGCTTCGACGAGCTGAACGAGGCCCTGCGCGAGTCGGGCACCGCCGCGCAGGCCTATGCCCACGATGGTCCCCATGACCGTCTCGGTGAGCTACGTGAACTTCGGCGTCGTGTGCGTCGTGGGCGCCCTGATGGCGCTCGACGGGCTGGTGGATGTGGGCAGCTTGGCCTCTTACCTGGTGTTCGTTCGCCAGGCGTGCATGCCCATCAACCAGCTGACGCAGCAGGGGAGCTTCCTTCTGGGGGCGCTCGCGGGCGCCGAGCGCGTGTTCGCCGCGATGGAGCTCGAGCCCGAGGTGGACGCCGGCGAGGTCACGCTGGTGAGAAGCGACGCCGAGGCCGCGCGCACGGCGTCGGGCGCCGCCGGCTGGGCCTGGCGCATCTGCGGCGAGGACGTGCCCCTTGCGGGCGACGTGCGCTTCTACGGCGTGGACTTCGGCTACCGGCCCGAGAAGGACGTGCTCAAGGGGCTCACGCTCTTCGCCAAGCCGGGGCAGAAGATCGCGTTCGTGGGTTCGACGGGCGCCGGCAAGACGACCATCACGAACCTGATCAACCGCTTCTACGAGGTGCGCGGCGGCGTCATCACCTACGACGGCATCGATGTGCGCGACATCTCCAAGGAGTCGCTGCGCCGAAGCCTGGGCATCGTGCTTCAGGACACGCATCTCTTCGCCGGGACCATCGCCGACAACATTCGCTTCGGCAAGCTGGACGCCACCGACGATGAGGTCCGGGCGGCGGCCCGCGTGGCCAACGCCGACGGCTTCATCAGCCGCATGCCGCAGGGGTACCAGACCCCGGTGGTCGCGGACGGCGCGAACCTCTCCCAGGGCCAGCGGCAGCTCATCGCCATCGCGCGCGCAGCGGTTGCCGACCCGCCTGTGCTTATCCTCGACGAGGCCACGAGCTCCATCGACACGCGAACCGAGGCGCTCATCCAGCGCGGCATGGACGGCCTCATGCGCGGCCGCACGGTGTTCGTCATCGCGCACCGCCTGTCCACCGTGAGAAACGCCGACGCCATCATGGTGCTCGAGCGCGGCCGCATCATCGAGCGCGGCACCCACGAAGAGCTCCTGTCCCAGCACGGCGAGTACTGGCAGCTCTACACCGGCGCGAAGGAGCTGGACTAGGGGAGAGCGCGGTCGTCGCGCGCCGAGCGCTTCTGCGTGAGCCGTCTCCCTCAGAACGGCGGATGTGCGCCGCAGTCGGAAGGCCAATTCCGCACATCCGCCGATTCTGAGCTGATTTTGCCCGCTGTTCGGCAGATGTGCGGCGCCACCGTTTGACGAGCGCCGCACATCTGTCGTTTCGCGGGTCACTGTGTCGCCGCGGGCCCATTCATGTGACGAACGGCTTCCCCTGGGGTGTTAGAATCGAACAAGATTTCCGATTTTGAAGGAGCGTGCCGTGAAGGTCCTCATCGTTCCCAACTACTCGCGCGAAGTCGCCGTCGAGGACGCGCGCCGGCTCGACGAATGGCTCGATAACCAGGGCATCGAGGCCAAGTGGGCCCACGACAAGAAGCTCTTTCCCAACC
>CAVDQW010000174.1:0-13002 GCA_963610995.1 bacterium
CGCATCGGCCTCCCCGTCCACATAGAGAACGACATGCACCTCAAGGCGAGCGGCTATGCCCACGAGCACTGCCGGGAAGGCGAGCTGGCCACGCTCGCCAACTTCCCGCCGCACGTCCTTCCCGGCACCGCGACCGTACATGCCGGCGAGCCGATCCGCGGCGCGCACGGCTTCGCCGGCATGGTTGGCTTCTTGCCGTACACGGAGAACGGGGCGCCGATAAACCGCGACCGCCTGATCGAGCTCCTTGGGCCCGCGACCTGCAGGCCGTTGGTCGCCCACGCCGTCACATCGCTGTGCGCGGTGCTGAACCCGGACGTCGTGGTACTCACGGGCGGCCTGCTCGACGCCTCGTGCGCGAAGTGGCTGCGCGACGAATGCGCCCGGACCCTTCCCGAGGAATTCTTGCCGACGCTGCGGTTCGAAAAGGACTTCGACCGGTATTACCGCGTCGGCATGCACCAAACGGCACTCGACTACCTGGAAAGGACGCTCTAATGACTGCACCCAAGAACCACGCCCCCACGACCGCCCGCGAACGTATGGACGCCGGGCTTTGGTACGACGCGAACAACGACGAGGACCTCATCGCCGAGCGACTCCGGGCGAATGACCTTTGCTTCGAGTTCAACGCGACGAGGCCGTCCGACACCGCGCGGATTGCCGAGCTGTGTGCACAGATCCTTCCTAACGCCGCTGCCGACGTCGAGGTGTTGGCGCCGCTCCAGGTGGACTACGGATACAACGTGAGCATCGGCGAGGGGTCGTTCGTCAACCACGGCGCGTACTTCATGGACGGTGCACGCATCACCATCGGCAGCCACTGCTACTTCGGGCCGTCGTGCGGGTTTTACACGGCGAGCCACCTCAAGCTCGCGCGCGACCGCAACCGCGGCTTCGAGATGGCGAGCCCCATCACCATCGGCGACGACGTGTGGTTCGGCGGCGACGTGACGGTGCTGCCCGGCGTGAGCATCGGGTCCGGCGCCATCATCGGCGCGGGGTCGGTGGTCACGCGTGACGTGCCGCCGATGTGCATCGCCGCTGGCAACCCCTGCCGCGTGATCCGCGAGCTATCGGACGCCGACGCGCTGAAGGACGAAGAACTGGGCATCTAGACCTGCAAAAGGGGCTGTCCCCAATGCAGGTCAAACGAACAAGGGAGCAAGAAATGAAGAGAAGGATCCTGAACGAGCGGCTGGCCGCTATCGTCGCGAGCCTGCGCCACGGAGAAATGCTGTTCATTGCAGACGCCGGGAGCGGCACGTCGATCAAAGCGATGTACCCGCTCGACCCGAGCGTCGAGTACCTAGACCTCGAGGCCGTGACGGGTTCGCCCAGCTTCCAGGACATCGCGGGGACGCTCGTTGAGGTCGGCGACTTCGAGTCGGCCATCGTCACCGACGTGATGCCCGAGGTGAACCCTAAGGACTACGAGTTCGTGGTCGGGCTCTTCGGCGAGGATAAGGTGACGAAGATGAACTACATCCCCGACTACTATGAGCTGCGCGATCGTTGCCGCGCCGTGATCCAGACCGGCGATTACGGCGTCCATGCGCAAGCGATTCTGGTTGCCGGATACCCGAGCGACGACATCCCCATGGAGTGGCTGCTTCACGGCATCACGCGCGAGGCTCTTGAAGGTTAGTAAAACAACGCTTGAAGATGTGGGCTTGTCATCAATCGATTAGTCTGCTGTAAAAGGTTAGGTAGCTCAACCTATTTACATCATTGTTCTATCCATTTACATGCTTAAATGTGCCTGAATGTTTGCTAAGCAAAATTTCAGTTTTTGGGCTTTGCTAGCATTTTCTCAACAGACGTTGCCGAGTCAACAATGCAATGCAGAACGCAAGGCGATTCGGCACAACCGTTAAAGGAGGAACAATGTCTGACACCACCGAGAACACCCAGAGCACCGAGGCCCAGGGCATGCCCCAGATGCCGAACGGCCAGCAGGGCGGCCCCCAGGGCGGCATGCCCCCGATGGGCGGCCAGCAGGGCGGCATGCCCGGCGGCATGGGCGGCCAGGGCGGCCCCATGGGCGGCGGCATGCCCCCGATGGGCGGCCAGGGCGGCCCGCAGCAGGGCGGCATGCAGCAGGGCCAGTCTGAGCAGGGCCAGCAGCAGGGTGGCCAGCAGCAGGGAGGCATGCCCCCGATGTCGCCGATGGGCGGCCAGCAGGGCGGCATGGGCCAAGGCGGCCCCCAGGGCGGCGGCATGCCCCCGATGGGCGGCCAGGGCGGCCCCATGGGCGGCTGCATGCCCCCGATGGGCGGGCAGCAGCAGGGCGAGAACAGCCAGTCCTCTGAGCAGGCCCAGGCGTAAGCTCGCGGCTAATCGCTAAATGAATCAGGAGCCTGAGGTCGCATGGCCTCGGGCTCCTTTCATGTAAGAAGCGCAAGCTCGGCGCCTTCCCCAAGTTCCGACGCAACGACAAGGCACCGACACTCAGCTGCTGCGCGAAGCCAAACCCGCAAAAGTCACCGCGTGAGGTCGACGAACTGCGCGCCCAGCAGCTCCGCCAGCGGCTCCGGCGCCACCTGCAGCGAGAGCCCGCGACGCCCGCCAGAGATGCCGATTCGGTCGAACAGCTGCATGGTTTCGTCAAAATACGTGGGGAAGAGCTTCTTCATGCCGATGGGCGTGCAGCCCCCACGGACGTAGCCCGTCACGGCCTCGAGCTCTTTGATAGGCATGAGCGAGAGCGACTTCTCCCCCGCCGCCGCGGCCGCCTTCTTGAGGTCGAGCTCGCAGGCCACCGGAATGCAACACACCACGTGATCGCCGCCAGGAGCCACGCACACGAGCGTCTTAAACGCCGCGTCCGGGTCCTCGCCCAGCTGCTCGGCAATACGCACGCCGACGCCGCGCGAAATGTCCTCCTCCTCGACCTCCTGCGCCTCATACGTGATGCCGGCACGGTCCAACTCGCGCATCGCGTTCGACTTCTGCAGCTTCTCTTTCTTTGCCATGCGCTACCACAAACTCCTAGGCCACACAGTCGTATGCATAGCTCATCGAATAGACCTTCTCAGGTGCGATATCAATGTCGCCGTCCGCCCAACAAATAACCCCACGGTCAATGGAGAACGCCCGGAAGACAGATTGGTCGTTGAGCGGCTGGTAAACAGGAAGCTCCGCAATAGACGAAGCATCGAACAACCTAGTTTCGCCCGTCGAGAAGGTCACGAGCATCGACAGATCATTGACGACCCTAGCCGCAGCGACCTTTAATCCGGCCTCAGGCTCGCCTGCGTAAACGACACCATTCTTCTCGAACATAATCAGCTCCTAAGACAACGGCTCAATCTTTGAGAACGACTTGCCCGCCACGGCATTGTTCCATGCAGCATACGCCTCGTCCTCGTGAAGAACGAGCCAGGCCTGGATCAACTTCATCTGCTTAACTGGCAAAGAGCCAGCGAGAAGCTCTCCGTCGATTCCGACAGAAGCCTCGTAATCACCGTAGTACACATGAACATGCGGCTTATGATGCTGCTCGTTGTCCATATAAATCATTTTAATGATGAGACCATAAAAACGGCTGAGTTCCGGCATATGACAACCTACTTCTTCGCCTTGGCGCGCTTGTGGTCGCGCTCGAGGATGCGGGCAAGGAACTGGCCGGTGTAGGACTCGGGGACCTCGGCGACCTGCTCGGGGGTGCCGTAGGCCACGACCGTTCCGCCGCCGTCGCCGCCCTCGGGACCCATGTCGAGCACGCGGTCGGCCATCTTGATGACGTCGAGGTTGTGCTCGATGACCAGCACCGTGTTTCCAGCGTCGACCAGGCGCTCGAGCACGTCGACGAGCTGGCGCACGTCCTCGAAGTGCAGGCCCGTGGTGGGCTCGTCGAGGATGTAGAACGTCTTGCCGGTCTGCGTGCGGTGCAGCTCCTTGGCAAGCTTGACGCGCTGCGCCTCGCCGCCGGAGAGAGTCGTTGCAGGCTGCCCGAGATGGATGTATCCCAGGCCCACGTCGGCGAGCGTCTGCAGCTTCTTCTTGATCTTGGGGATGTTCGTGAAGAAGGCGAGCGCCTCGTGAACGGTCATGTCGAGCACGTCGGAAATGGTCTTGCCGTGGTACTTGACCTCGAGCGTCTCGCGGTTGTAGCGCTTGCCGTGGCAGACCTCGCAGGGCACGTAGACGTCCGGCAGGAAGTTCATCTCGATCTTGATCTGGCCGTCGCCCTTGCAGGCCTCGCAGCGGCCACCGCTCACGTTGAACGAGAAGCGGCCCGGGCCGTAACCGCGCATGCGGCTCTCGGGCACCGACGCGTAGAGGGCGCGCAGGTCGTCCCACAGGCCGATGTACGTTGCCGGGTTGGAGCGCGGCGTGCGGCCGATGGGGCTCTGGTCGATGTCGATCACTTTGTCGATGAGCTCAATGCCCTCGATCTTCTTGTGCGGCCCCACCGCTCGCTTGGAGCGGTGCACGGCGTTGGTGAGCGCAGGAGCAAGTGTGTCGGTGACAAGCGAGGACTTGCCGGAACCGGAGACGCCCGTGACAACCGTGAGCGTGCCCAGCTCTACCTTCGCCTTCACGTTCTTGAGGTTGTTTGCCGTGGCGCCGGAGATCTTGATGGCGCCGCGGCGCGGGTTGCGACGCTTGGCCGGCAGCTCGATCTGTTTCTTGCCGGTGAGATACGCTCCGGTCACCGACTCGTCGGAGGCCGCGATCTGCTCGGGCGTGCCGGCGGCGACCACGTAACCGCCGAGCTCGCCTGCGCCAGGGCCCATGTCGATGACGTAGTCCGCGGCACGGATGGTGTCCTCGTCGTGCTCGACCACGATGACGGTGTTGCCCTGGTCGCGCAGGCTCTTCAGCGTCTCGATCAGACGGTCGTTGTCGCGCTGGTGAAGGCCGATGGAAGGCTCGTCCAGGATGTAGAGCACGCCCATGAGGCCCGCGCCGATCTGCGTGGCCAAGCGGATGCGCTGCGCCTCGCCGCCCGAAAGCGTCGCCGCTGCGCGCGAGAGCGTGAGGTAATCGAGGCCGACGTTAACCAGGAACCGCAGGCGGGCCACGATCTCCTTGACCACGGGCCCCGCGATGAACTGTTGGCGGTCGTTGAGTTGCAGCCCCTCGAAGAAGACGAGCGCGTCCCTGCACGAGAGGTCGCAGGCCTGCTGGATTGACTTCTCCCCCACCGTGACGGCGAGGATCTCGGGCTTGAGGCGCGCGCCGTGGCACGTGTCGCACGGGACCTCGCGGATGAACTTCTCGAGGTGGGTGCGCATGGTCTCGCTCGTGGTCTCCTGATACTTGTCGAAGAGCACCTTGCGCACGCCGGGGAACGTGGTGAACCAGTGGGTGTTGCGACCGTCGCGCGTGAGGTAGTCCACGCGGATCTTCTTGTCGCCGAAGCCGGCGAGCAGGGCCTCCTGGGCCTTTTTGGGCAGGTCGCGCCAGGGAGTCTGGTCGGAGACGCCCAGGTGCAGGCAGCCGGCCGAGAGCACCTGCGGCCAGTAGTTGGAGTTGCCGAAGAGGCTGCCGAAGACGCCGCCCGCAACGGAGAGCGACGGGTCCTCGATGAGCGCCTCGGCGTCCACGATCTTGCGGAAGCCCAGGCCGTCGCAGTCGGGGCAGGCGCCGTAGGGCGCGTTGAACGAGAAGTCGCGCGGCTGCAGGTCGTCCATGGAGTGGCCGTGCTCCGGGCAGGCCAAGGCCAGCGAGTATTGCAGCAGCTCGCCGGGCATGTGCTCGGGATCGTCGCGGTCGGGCAGCAGCCAGAACCAGACCTTGCCCTGCGAGAGCTTGGTGGCCTGCTCGACGGCCTCGGCGATGCGGCCCAGGCTGTTCTCGCGCACGACGATGCGGTCGCAGACGACCTCGATGGTGTGCTTGATCTGCTTCTCGAGGCGAATCTCGTCGCCGTTGAGCTCGCGGACCTCGCCGTCGATGCGCACGCGCGAGAAGCCTTCGCGCGTCAGGTCCTCGAAGAGCTTGGTGTACTCGCCCTTGCGGCCGAGGACCACCGGCGCGAGCACCAGGGCGCGGCGGCCCTGTGCGCACTCGAGCACCTTGTCTGCCACCTGGTCGGTCGTCTGGCGGGCAATGACGCGCCCGCACTCCGGGCAGTGCGGCGTGCCGATGCGCGCGTAAAGAAGGCGCAGGTAGTCATAGATTTCCGTTACAGTGCCCACCGTGGAGCGCGGGTTTCTCGACGTCGTCTTCTGGTCGATTGAGACCGCCGGCGAGAGGCCGTCGATGGAGTCGAGGTCGGGCTTGTCCATCTGCCCCAGGAACTGGCGCGCGTAGCTGGAGAGGGACTCGACGTAGCGGCGCTGGCCCTCGGCATAGATGGTGTCGAACGCGAGGCTTGACTTGCCGGAGCCGGAGAGGCCCGTGATGACGACGAGCTTGTCGCGCGGGATGTCGATGTCGACGTTCTGCAGGTTGTGCTCGCGCGCGCCGCGGATGACGATGGATTCCTGGGCCATGTGCCCCTCCCCACTCATTGGTTTAATGGGCACGATTCTAGCACGAGTGTTCGCAAATTTCGCCCACTCGACGCAAATAGAAAACGAGGACCGGCGCGTCGTCATCCGACGCACCGGTCCTCACAAAAGACGTCGCTGGCGAGGTGTCTTTACTCGCTTATCCCCAGGTACTTGAGCATGCCGTCGACCGCCACCTTGGCGCCCGCGACGGCGTGGACCACGGTGAGCGGGCCGTTGACCACGTCGCCCGCGGCAAAGACGCCCGGCACCGTCGTCTGGCCGTCCTCGCCCACCTCGAGCAGGCCGCGGTCGTTGGCGGTGAGGCCGTCGGTGGTGAGCACGAGCTTGTTCTTGGGCTGCTGAGAGGCCGCGATGATCACCGTGTCGCACTTCACGTGGTCGAGCTCCTCCTCGTAGCCCACGACCTTGTCTTCCTCGTCGAAGATGGCGGTCTTGAACACGGGGCCCTGCTCGTCGATGGCGCAGATGGCCTTGCCATAGACGATTTCGGCGCCCTCGAGCTCGGCGTACTCGACCTCCTCGGAGCTCGCCGAGACGTGCTTGCTGCGCGCGTAGAGCGTGACCGAGCGCGCGCCGTGGCGCAGGGCCTGGCGCGCGACGTCCATGGCCACGTTGCCCACGCCGATGACGGCCACGTCCTCGCCGACGTGCGTGGAGGCGGGGTTGACCAGGTAATCGATGCCGAACGCCACGTTGCCGCGGGTCTCGCCGGGAATGCCCAGCTTGCGGGCACGCCAAGTGCCCGTGCCCACGAAGACGGCGTCGTAGCCGTCGCGCAGCAGGTCGTCGATGTGCAGCGCGCCGCCGATGGTCGTGGACGGGCGGACCTGCACACCGAGCGAGCACATGACGTTGCGGTACTTCTGCACGAGCGTCTTAGGCAGGCGGAACTCGGGGATGCCGTACTCGAGCACGCCGCCGATCTCTGAGCGCTGCTCGAATACGGTGACCTCGCAGCCCTTCTGCGCGAGCTTGATGGCGGCGGTGATGCCCGCCGGGCCGCTGCCGATGACCGCGACGGACTTGCCGCAGGGCTCGGGCGCCTCGAACACGGCGCGGTCGAGGTAGGCGCCGCTCACGAAGCTCTCGATGCTCGAGAAGTGGATCGGCGTGCCTTTGCGGCCCTGCACGCAGGCGCCCTCGCACTGGTTCGAGTGGTTGCACACGATGGAGCAGACGGCGCTCATGGGGTTGTTCTCAAAGAGAAGCGCGCCTGCCTCATCGATCTTCTTCTGCTTGAACAGGTCGATGACCTGCGGAATCGGGGTGTGGACGGGGCAGCCGCGAAGCTGGCACATGGCCTTCTTGCAGCCGAGGCAGCGGTTTGCCTCTTCGACGATGTGGACCGCCATGGGTGTTTCCTCTCCTTAGGGCCGCAGGGGTCCGACGCGCCGGCAGCCGAAGTGTGTTGTGGGCGGGGCTCCCCAGTCGCCCCGCCGATATGAAGCGCGGCGAGCCGGGTCCCCACCCGTCGCTCGCCGCGCACGATGTATGTTGAGGCGAGAAGATGCGACCTTCTTGCCAATGAAACGCAGCTCAGAGGCTGCGAAACGCTGCTTTGCGCTTAGCCGCGGACCTTGGCCACGACCTCCATGGCGCCCTTGCAGGCCTCGGTGACCTTAGAGAAATCGCCGTCGGCGAAGAGGGCCGGCTTGACCATCCAGGTACCGCCGCAGGCGATGATGGACTTGTTGGACAGGTACTCCTCGACGTTGCCGGTGCTCACGCCGCCGGTGGGCATAAAGCGGTGGCCGACGAACGGCGCGCAGAGGGCGCCGATGGTGTTGAGGCCGCCGTACTGGGCAGCCGGGAAGAACTTGGTGACGGTGAGGCCGAGCTTGCGGGCGGCGGTGACCTCGGAGGGGGTCACGGTGCCGGGCAGCACGGGCACGCCGAGCTCGATGCAGTGAGAGACGACGTCGGCGTCGAAGCCCGGGCTCACGATGAAGGAAGCGCCCGCGGCGACGGCCTCGTCGACCTGCTCGACGGAGAGCACGGTGCCGGCGCCGACGCAGATCTCGGGAACCTCGTCGTGCATGGCCTTGATGCACTCGGCGGCGCAGGCGGTGCGGAAGGTGACCTCGGCGGACGGCATGCCGCCGGCGACCAGGGCGCGGGCCATGGGGACAGCGTCCTCGACCTTATCGAGAACGACGACCGGGACGATGGCGAGCTCGTGGAGCTTCTCGTAGAAATCCTCGTACATGCGTGAATCCTTTCTTTGTGGACAAAGGGGCAGTCCCTTTGTCCGTTATTTGGCAACGGTATAAGACGAAGGGACTGTCCCCCTGTCTTATGTGTGGGCTAGCGGGCGACGCGGGTGTCGCCGCCGGAAGCGGCGATGGCGCGGATCTCGGCCTCGGTCACGAGGTTGGAATCGCCGCGGATGGTGAGCTTGAGGATGCTGGCCGCGATGGCGTAGTTGATGGCGTCCTGCGGCTCGAAGCCGTTGAGCATGGCGTGGAGCAGGCCGGCGTTGAAGGCGTCGCCGGCGGCCACGCCCTCGAGGACGTGCACGTCGTGGACGGGGCTCATCCAGTGCTGGTCGCCCTCGGCCTGGTAGAGCATGCCCATCCACTTGGAGCGGTTGGTGTTGGACACGTTGCGCACGACGGAGGCGACGGCGCGGCAGCCGTACTCGGAGCAGATCTGGCGGGCCATCTCGACGTAGGAGTCGCGCTCCTCGATGCCGTGGGCGAGCGAGCCGGAGACGCAGGTCATGCCGAGGGCGGAGGGGGCGTCCTCGTCGTTGGCGATGCACACGTCGACGAGGGGCATGAGCTCCTTGAGGACGGACTGGGCCTTCTCGGGGCTCCAGAGCTTGCCGCGGTAGTTGAGGTCGCAGACGGTGAGGATGCCGCGGGCACGGGCGGCCTCGAGGGCGTCTTTGCAGGCGGCGGCCATCTCGTCGGACACGGCGGGGGTGACGCCGCTGAAGTAGAAGACGCCGACGCCCTCGAGCGCGGCGTTCCAGTCGAAGACGTCGCGGGAGGCGAGGTTCATCGCGGAGTACTTGCGGTCGTAGACGCAGCCGTTGCCGCGCTGGGAGGCGCCGAGCTCGAAGTAATAGGAGCCGAGGCGGTCGCCGTCGCGCACGACGCGGGAGGTGTCGACGCCGTAGGCGATGAGGCTGCGCAGGGCGCAGTCGCCGATGCGATTGGCGGGCACGACGGAGATGAACGCGGCGTTGTCGCCCTGGTAGGCCAGGGAGAACGCGGTGTTGGCCTCAGCGCCGCCGTAGCGGACGTCGAACTCGGTGGCCTGCTCGATGCGCAGGTTGTCCTTGGGCGAGAGCCTCATCATGATCTCGCCGAACGTGAGGACGATCGAATCGGGGGAAATCGCCATTCTTGCCTCCAGCCTTTCGTTGGTTCGTACCTTTGGGGAATCGATTTACGAAATCGATTACATTACGTCGCGGATATTGTATAGTCGAAGCAACGGCGGGGCAACGAGAAAATCGCCCGCAGGCAAAAATTTACGGTCAACGTACAGGGAGGCTACATGGCGCGCGTGCGGATCAAGGACATCGCCGAGCAGGCGGGCGTGAGCGCGGCCACGGTGAGCCGCTACCTCAACAACACGCCGGGCGCCATGACCGAAGAGACCCGCGCGCGCATCGCCGAGGTCGTCGAGCGCACGGGCTACCGGCCGCTCGCCGCCGCGCGGAGCCTGCGCACCGACCGCTCGCAGCTGCTGGGCGTCGTGCTCGCGGACATCTCGAACCCCTACTCGTCGGCCATGCTCGAGGCGCTCTCGCACGAGGCCGCCGCGCACGGGTACTCGCTGATGACGGCCGTGAGCGGCAACGACGCCGAGGCCGAGGCCGCCGCGGTCGACCGCCTCGTGGCCGCCGGCGCCGACGCCCTCGTGGTGAACACCTGCGGCGGCAACGATCGGCTTTTGCGCGAGGCCAACCTGCGCCTGCCGGTCGTGCTGCTCGACCGCGACGTGACGGGCGGCGGGCTCGACCTCGTGACGTCCAACAACAAAGAGCTGGTGGGGGGCCTTGTTGAGGAGCTCGCGGGCTGCGGGTGCCGCGAGGTTCGCTTGGTGACCGAGGCCGATCAGACGAGCTCCATCCGCCGCGAGCGCGCGGCGCGCTTCCTCGAGGACACGGCGGCGCTGGGGCTCGCGGGGCAGGTGGTCGAGCTCGGGGACGCGAAGATGGCCGCGGAGGTCGAGGGCCGCGTCGGGTTCATCGCCATCAACGGCCTCGTTTTCCTGCGGCTCGCCGAGATGCTGCAAGCGGACGGCGCGACCGTCGCCGACGGCATCCGCGTGGCGACCTTCGACGACTTCGCCTGGAACCGCGTGCTCATGGGCGGTGTGACCACAGCGGCCCAGGATGTCGAGGGCATCGCGAAGGCGGTCGTCGAGCGGGCGCTCGCGCGCGTCGACGAGCCGAAGGCGGCGCCCGCGCGCATCGAGGTCCCGGGCCGCATCATCCGCCGCGCCTCCACTGCGCGATAACGACTTATGCGCGCCCCAAGCTGCCGCAGCACAGCGACCGGATCGCCTGCAATTGGTGACTGTTTCTACGCGCGTGCGTAAGCGGGACACAGGCACGTCACCGATTCATAAAGCCGACGGCCAAATGCAGAGGCAAATGTGCGCGTAGCGACTGTTACCAATTGCAAGCGCCCCGCATGTCCGTCCCACCGTGCAGCAACAGGAACCTGTCCCCCTGCTGCACGATAAACCTGTCACCAGGTGCAGCAGAGGGAACCTGTCACCAGGTGCGGGCGGCGGCGCCTGCCACCAATGACTGTCACCCGTGGCAGGTCGGCGCGCCTATACTTGCGGGCAAACGCTCCTTTAAGCAAGAGTCCGCAAGGAGAAGCCGTGCCGTTTTCCATCGTTCGCAACGACATCGCACGCGTGAGCGCCGACGTGGTGGTCAACGCCGCCAACGAGCGCCTGCTCGCGGGCGGTGGCGTCTGCGGGGCGATCTTTGCCGCCGCGGGTTATGACGAGCTGCAGGCAGCCTGCGCCAAGGTCGCCCCCTGCCCCACCGGAAGCGCCGTCTCAACACCTGCCTTTGGCCTGGATGCGCAATGGATCGTGCACGCCGTGGGCCCGCGCTGGATTGACGGAGCACACGGCGAGAAGGACCTGCTGCGCAGCGCCTATCGCTCGGCGCTTGCCGAAGCCGCGCGCCTTGGGGCAAGAAGCATCGCGCTGCCGCTCATCTCAGCGGGCATCTTCGGGTTCCCGCCGGCGCTCGCACTAGAGATCGCCTGCGCGGAAATCCGCGCGTTTCTCGACGGCATGCAGGACAACGAGATGCAGGTCACGCTGGTCGTCTTTGACCGCGAGGCCTTTGCGCTGAGCCTCGAGGAGTACGACGAGGTCGCGGCCCTTGTCGACGACGAGTATGTGCTCTCGCGAAGCATCCGAGACCGCGCGGCCGACCTCGCGGTCTCGATGGCCACGTTCGGGCTGGAATCAAATGAGAAGGCCTCCCCGACGGTCGGCGCGTTCGATCAGTCCGAGCTCACGGACCTTCTCGATAACCTGGACGCCTCCTTCTCGAGCACGGTGCTCGCGCTGATTGACGCGCGCGGCCTCACCGACGCGCAGGTCTACAAGCGCGCCAACCTCTCGCGCCAGCTTTTCAGCAAGCTGCGCCGCGACGACGGCTACCGACCCACCAAGCAAACCGCCGTCGCGCTTGCCGTGGCCCTAGAGCTTTCGCTGGACGAGACCGAGGACCTTCTCGGGCGCGCGGGGCTCGCCCTTTCCGCCAGCAGCAAGTTCGACGTCATCGTCACGTACTTCATTGAGCACGGGCGCTACGACATCTATGCGCTGAACGCCATGCTCTTTGCCTTTGACCAGCCGCTTCTTGGCTCGGCATAGGAATGTCACCCGGCAGTTTACCTATGGCACGAGGCCGCCTCATATCTTGGGACACGTCGCGCGGGGATGGGTCCCGCCGCACGTCCCAAGGAGGCCATCATGGCAAAAGAGAACCTGACCGAGCTGGTGTTCATTCTCGACAAGAGCGGCTCGATGGCAGGGCTGGTCGACGACACCATCGGCGGCTACAACGCGCTTCTCGAGAAGAACCGCGAGGCCGAGGGCGAGGCGCTCGTCTCCACGGTGCTGTTCGACAATTACTCGCAGGTGCTGCACGACCGCGTGGACATCGCGCAGGTCAAGCCCCTCACCCGCAAGGACTACCAGCCCGGCGCATGCACGGCGCTCCTTGACGCCGTGGGCGGCGCCATCGCCTATCACCAGACGGTGAGAAAGATCCTGCCCGCCGAGCTGCACCCCGCGCACACCCTGTTCTGCATCACCACCGACGGCTACGAGAACGCCAGTCGCCGCTACGGCTACAAGCAGGTCAAGCACATGATCGAGGCCGCCAAGGAGCAGGGTTGGGAGTTCATGTTCCTGGGCGCCAACATCGACGTTGCCGCCGAGGCGGGAAAACTCGGCATCGACGCGGAGTGCGCCGTGTCCTTTGAGGCAACCGTCGAGGGCTGTGCGGCGGCCTTCGACGAGCTGTGCCTTGCCAGCATGGCCA
>CAVDQW010000175.1:0-5187 GCA_963610995.1 bacterium
ATGAACTTCACCGTCATGCCATCTCGGTACTCATCATCAGCCTTTATAGGCACGGCTCCGTCATATTCAAAGAAGATGAAATCTCCGAGGTCTTGCTGAGCCAGATCTCGCAGAGCGGCAAGGGCGGCATCAATGCCGTCACGCGTCGATAGAAGGTCGATATCGCGCGTTGCCCTCGCGCCAAGTGTGCGTGCCAACACCCCTTGGCCGCCCTTGAGTACAAAGGAGTCATTGTCGTCAGCAAAGATACGACAGAGCAGTCGATGGAAATAGAAACCGGCGAGAGCACGGTTGGTATCCTGCGGCGAGGCCTTCGCGGCCTCCTTAATCGCCATCTCGAGCGCCGCAGCGGTTTTGTAAATCATCTCGCCCTCCCCTCCCCGGACACGTCAGCCTCGCTGAGCAGTGAGTCATATACGAGCGCGGACATTCGAGGCCTGAACTTCGAGTCCAGGAGTCCCTTAAGCTTCGCGAAATCGAACCGTTTCCCGTCGCGGCAGGCATCACGCAGCGCATCAGCAACAAGGGAAAGGTCTTCACCGTCCACAACGAGGTCGAATATCGTCCTTTCTGCGCAGGTCACAGGCACTCCGCCCACAAATAACACTTCATCTCGTGAGACGGACCTTATCCCAAAATGGGCAACCGCGTTTCTAGTGTTGAAGCGTTTTCGACTGTAGATCCGATAGGGCGAAAGATAGAAGTCTCCGAGGCCAAGGACCGAAGCCGCAGTCGATCCGCCGACGGTAACGCCATCCCATGCGGGCGCCTGCATCCGTTCGTGCGTAAACGCGCCGGGTGCGGTCATCTTCCAAATCGCGACGAGCTCGTCGGTGTAGGTCGCCTGAGAGCCGGCGAGCCTATACGCCCCACGCGTGACACGCACAAGGCGGCCAGACTCAGCGGCGTCGTGGAGGGCGTCCCTCGGAATGCCCAGCCTCGCCGCTTGAGCAGTCGTAAAGACGCCCTCAGACTCTGAGAGCTCGGATAGCTTGAGTATGTAATTCGAGCGTTTCATGTTGCAATTGTAGGCTATTTCCCTACATTTGCAACATGAATCCTCACCGCAATAAGACGAAGGGACTGTCTCCGTGTCTTATGCGAGGTCGATTGCACGGCCGGCGACGTATTTGCGGGTGAGGCGGGCGCCTTCGCTGCCGAGGTGGACGCAGCGCTCGAGACGCTCGAGGGGGCTGATCTCGCGCGGGGCGCAGATCTGCGAGTCGTCCACGACGAGGGCGTCGAAGTCGTAGCCTTCCTCGAACTTGCCGACGAAGCCGAAGAAGGAGCCGCCGCCCACGGTGGCGAGCCAGAGGGCTTCTTGCCAGGTGAGGGGGGCCAGGTCCTGATCGACGAGGCGCCAGCGGAGCTTGGAGCACGACACGGCGTCGCTCATCGCGCGCCACATCGATAGGCTCGCGCCGCCCGCCACGTCGGTGCCGAGGCCGATCGAGAGGCCCTCGTCCAGGTAGCGCCGAACCGGCGCGATGCCGCTGGCCAGCTGCGCATTGCTCTGCGGGCAGTGGGCGATGTACGTCCCCGTGCGGCGCAAAAGCTCGACCTCCTCGTCGCTCGAGTAGACGCAGTGGGCCATCACCGTGCGCGGCCCTAGCAGGCCGAAGCGGTCGTACGCGTCGCCGTAGCAGCTCGCCCACGGGCAGAGCTCGCGCACCCAATCGACCTCGGAGAGGTTCTCGGAGAGGTGACTCTGCACGGGCACGTCGAACTCCTCGCGGATCCAGCCCAGGTCCTTCATGAGGCCGTCGGTCACGCTCGGGGTGAAGCGCGGCGCGAGGATGGGGCAGGTGCGCTCGTAGCAGCCGATCACGTCGTCCAGCCAGCGGCGCGTGGCGGCCGCCGACGCCTGGCTCGTCTCCACGAGCGAGAGCGGCGAGTTGCGGTCCATGTTGACCTTGCCCACGTACGTGATAAGCCCCGTGGCCTCGAGTTTGTTCATCAGGACCTTGGTCGCGGGCACATGGATGGTGCCGAAGATGACCGCTCGGCACGTGGGGCTCCGGCGCAGGTCGCCCGCGAAGATGGAGTACGCGCGCTCGGCGTAGTCCAGGTCGCGGTAGCGCGCCTCCTCGGGGAAGGTGTAGGTGTTCAGCCACTCGAGAAGCTCGCGGTCCATGCCAAGCCCGCGGAACGTGTATTGGGGCGCATGCACGTGGATGTCGCTCATGCCGGGCACGATGAGCTGGTCGCCGCAGTCAATGACGGGCAGATCAGCATAGGCGTCGGGCAGCTCGGACGCTTCCCAGGTACCCATGCATTTGCCGTCCACGCACACCGCGCAGCCGCCCTCGACGCACTCGACCTCCGTCTGTGATTTGTTCCAGCAGACGTTTCCCTTGAGGACAAAAGACTCGCTGGCCATCGTTTTGCGCTCCTTTACTTGCACCAATGGTTGCACCAAGCTATTTACAGCCCGCCAACCTTTATAGGCTTACACAAACCATTGCACCAATTCGAAACCTAGAACCCAGACTCGATCCTGCGAACCTGCTGGTAGAGCCAGTCGTTCGTCGGCGTGACGATGCCGTGCTTCTCCCCGAGTTCGCGGATGGTCCCGGCAAATTCCGCCACTTCCGTCAGCTTCCCGTTCACGCGGTCCTGCGCCATCGACGGCATACCCGCCGGGTCGAGCCCGCGCACGAGATCCACCATCTGCGAGAGATCGGCCTCTGTGAGCCCCACGCCCTCGGCCTCGGCCACGGCCCTCGCCTCGCGCATCGCGGCCACGAAGCAGCGCAGCTGCTCGCCGCCCGGCTCGAGCACCGACCCGTACGTGCCGCCGTACACCATGCAGGTCTGGTTGAGGCCCACGTTGAGCATGAGCTTCGTCCACATGCGCCGCACGATGTCGTCCTCCACGGTGTGCGAGATGCCCGCGCGCCCGTACAGCTCGGCGAAGTCCTCGACCACGCCGGCGGCCGTTCCTTCCGCCGCGCCGAAGCGGATCTCGCCCGAGTGCGTGTACGTCATGGCGTCGCCGATGAACACGGCGTCCATCCCCTGCGCCACGCTGAGCACGGTGCGCTCCCAGCCGAACCTCTCTGCCACGGCCTTCTCGCTGCGGATGCCGTTGCAGAACGACGCGATGCGCGTGCTCGGCCCCACGACCGCCTCCATGGTGTCGAGCGCCTTCGCAAGCCCCGTCGTCTTGATGGTGAGGATGGCCGCATCGGCCACGCGCGCCCTGCTCGCGGGCACCGTGGCGATTCCGCACGTCTCGCCGTTGATGGTCACGGTATCGCCCTCGTGGCGGGCAAACCGCTCGTCGTCCATCACGAACTCGACCGTGCCGGCGCCCAGCGCAGCCTCAATCATGGAGCCGTAGAGCAGCCCCACCGCCCCCTTGCCGATGATGGCGACCTTCTCGATGCGCATACCGAACCTCGCTTCTCGCTCGACGTCTTTTGTATGGTTCCATCTTCGCATTCGGCTATGCTAGCGATGGTTAAGAAAGCGTTACTCGCGAGGAAGTTCGTTTCTCGTCGCGGATTGGGGGTCCCATGATCGATGTCATCAACGCAGGCGAGGCCAAACAGCTCGTCGCCAAGGCGGTGCCCAACCGCGAGACGGCGGCGGCGGACACCCTCTCCGCCGACGCCATGAAGTGGGCTTTCCGCAACGCCGTCGGCCGTACCGACGCCCGTATCCGCACCTATGCCAAGTTCGGCCGCACGCAGCTCTCCGTCAAGTTCGCGCCGAGCGACATCGACGGCGCCGGCGAGGGCAACTCCTTCTACAACGACCTGGTGGGCAACTCCAACACCTACGTGGCCGACGCCATCTGCGACATCATCTACGGCAGGCCCCAGGACCTCATCAGCCCCATCCAGACCGCGCGTCTGCTCAACACCTACTCCACGCAGCTCGCGCGCATCGTGCTCGACCTCAAGCGCCTCGGCTACACCGTGCAGATCGGCAACGGCGACGAGAAGGGCAACGGCAAGATGGACGATTCAACGGTCATCATCAGCTGGGCATAAGCGCACCGTAGGCCTGCCTCGGCCAGCTGCGGTCCCGTCCACGCCTCGCGACGCGGCGACCAAGCCGCGGACACGCGCTGAACAAAGAAGGGCCGCCCCGCTCCCGACAAAGGAAGCGAGGCGGCCTTTCTCACGTATTGGCCTTTTGGCCTGCGGCGCGTTTACGCCGTGCGGTGCATCTTCCTCCAGTCGTGGATAAGGAGCGCCGCAATGGGCACATAGAGCAGCAAGGTGCCGATAAAGCTCGCGGCGCCGTTCTGCGACGCGGAGGAATAGAAGAGGGCGCCGGAATCGAGCGCGGAACCCGACTGGTTGATGACGGTGAAGAGGATGAAGTTGTTGGCCCAGTGGATCACGCAGCCGGGCATGCAGCTGCCGTAGACCACGTCGGCGAGGTACATGCCGAAGCCCGAGATGAAGTACGAGATGCACCCCAGGACGAGCATCAGGGTATCGGTCTGCGACGTCACCTCGGGGTTGGAGAAGTGGCCGGACATGAACAGCACGGTGGCGAAGACGCCCCACGCGAGGCACTTGAACGTCGGCCGGATGTTGTTCCCGCAGGTCGCGCGGAGAAACACGCAGCGGAACAGCACCTCTTCCCACGTGGTCTGCATCCAAACGAGCGCCAGGCAGATGATGAAGTTGACGATGACGGGCAGCGCGCCGACGGTGCTGAGCGACGTCTTCCCCGGGTTGAGAACCATGATGTCGACAACATAGGAAAGAACGAAACCGGCGACCACGGCAAGGGCGATCCGGCCGCACTGCCGCAGGTCCACCTTACGGCCGGCGCCCAAGATCAGTTCCCTGAGCGTGGTCTTGACGACCTTGCGCGAGAGCCACGCGGCGATGGCGAGCGAGAACGAGAAGCCCAGCAGCGTGGTGACGAGGGCGGGCACCCATGTCCAAATGCCCTCGCAGCTCCAGAACATCTTGAGGATGACGGGCGGCACGTTGCCCACGTAGGCGCCCAGGTACACGAGCACGTAGAAGAGGACCCAGCGCTTGACCGGGGCCTCGTTCGGTCCAAAGGCGAGCTCAGCGCCTTTCTCCTTCTTCATAAGGTTCTCCTATTCGATAAACGCCGCAGCCCAGGGCCTATATGGCGATTGTTGGCAGGCCGCGGCTCTTGCATGAACGTGAATCCAGTCTACTCCCCGCGCTCGTTCTCCTCCCTGCGCCTGCT
>CAVDQW010000176.1:0-18856 GCA_963610995.1 bacterium
GCCTGGGAGAACGAGGACACCGAGTCCGTCATGAACGCCTGCCTGCTCAAGATCGCGGCCGACGAGTTCGCCGAGATGAGCGAGCTGCTCGGCACGCCCGAGGCCGCCGCCGACGGCGCATGGGCGCGCGCCATGAGCGAGCGCGTGTTCTCCACCATGCAGAAGGACGCCTGGAAGACCGACTACTTCGCCCGCTGCCTCATCAACAACGAGCGCGAGGGCGGCTACACCTACCTCGGCTCCACCGGCGACCGCCTGGCCGGCGATCCGGACGCCCCCGGCACCTACTTTCTCAACTCCTACAGCTGGTCGCTTCTCGCCGGCGTGGCCACCGAGGAGCAGATCGCCACGATGCTCGAAGTCGTGGAGGAGCGCCTCAAGACCAACGTGGGCCTCAAGCTCTGCACCCTCGTCGACTTCGATCGCCTGGGCGTGGCCACCGGCACCGCCCTCTACTTCCCCGGCGACCGCGAGAACTCCGGCGTCTTCAAGCACGCGGCCATGATGGCCACTGTGGCCTCCCTCAAGGCTGCCAAGACCGTGGCCGACCCCAAGCTCGCCGAGCGCCTCTCCGAGCTCGCCTACTTCATGATGGACCGCACCTTCCCGTACAAGGCCATCGAGAACCCCTACGTGATCAAGGGCAACCCGCGCTTCTGCACCCAGTACAACAACTCCGAGACCGGCGAGAACATCGCGCCGCTCCTCTCCGGCACCGCGTCCTGGCTGCTTCTCGCCACCTACGAGACCACCGGCGCCGGCGTCGGCCGAAAGAACATCACCTTCGACCCCGTCCTGCGTCCCGGCCAGAAGCACCTGGCCTACACCCTCGGCCTCGACGGCGCCCACATCCACGTGACCATCGACTCCGCCGCCGGCGCGATCCGCGCGGGCGAGAACACCACCTACACCTACGACGGCGAGCCGTGCGACGGCACCATCGAGCGCCCGACCTCGGGCGAGCACACCGTCGCCATCACGCTTTAGGGAACGAAGAGGGGAGGAGCACCAAAGCGCCCGCGCGGCCTGAAGCCCGGTATCCCGCGA
Organism: bacterium; assembly: GCA_963610995.1. Lineage (GTDB taxonomy): Bacteria > Actinomycetota > Coriobacteriia > Coriobacteriales > Atopobiaceae > Paratractidigestivibacter. Next base: position 1,048 of record CAVDQW010000176.1, read on the forward strand.
GCGGCAAAAACTTGCACAATACGGGCTACGTAAGCAAACACGCTTAACCACACAAAGATGGGAGGGTGAACATGAAGAATTCCGAAGCCGTGGCACTCCAGGCGCAAGACGACGACGCTAAGAAGGCGGAGATGCAGGATCATCCCCTGTATCACCTCATGCGCATCGCGACGATCCTGGCCTCCGCGTCGGTTTTCTATTCCGGTCTGAACCCCGCGCGGGTCACGACCGCCATCTCCAGCAACGTTTCGCTCTTTACCGCCTGCATCAACCACGACACGCTCGTGAGCCAGATTCCCGACCGCATCCTCAAGAAGACGGCCATCACCAGCGACACGTTCACCATGCTGCAGATCGCCTGCGGCGTGATCATCGCGGGCATCATCATCGCCATCGTCGGCGCCTGCATGTCCTACGGCAACAAGCGCATGCGCACGGCCGGCCTCAAGTTCCCGGCCATCGGCGGCCTCGTCATGGCGGCCGGCCTCGGTGGCGTCGGCGTCGTCTACGGCACCATCGCCTCCGCCGCGTCCGACAAGGTCCCGGCGTGCCTGCCCGGCGCGTTCTTCTTCTTCATCGTCCTCGTACTGGCGCTCCTGGGTTCCTCCTTCGCCCTCAGCGTCATCGAGAAGAACAGCACCGAGCCCGTCGAGGACAAGATGGAGATGCACGAGAAGTACCACCTCTTCCTGCTCTTCGTCCCCATCCTCGCCCTGGCGTTCCTCTTCTGCTACCTGCCGCTCTGGGGCTGGCGCTATGCCTTCTTCGACTACGAGGCGGGCGGCGACCTCACCGCCGACAACTTCGTGGGCCTCAAGTGGTTCACGATCCTCTTCCAGAACGAGACCACCCGCAACGACGTCATACGCGTCATGGCCAACACGCTGGCCATGTCCGGCCTGGGCATCCTCACCTCCTGGATCCCGATGGTCTTCGCCGTGTTCCTCATGCAGGTCCCGTCCAAGCGCTTCCGCCGCTTCGTGCAGAACTTCACCACGGTCCCGAACTTCCTCGGCTGGTCCATCGTCTACGCCATCGCCATCGCCATCTTCTCGACCGACGGCTTCATCAACAACTTCCTCAACAACATCTGCGGCATCGCGGCCAACACCAACTACCTCATGGACGGCTCGCACATGTGGCTCAAGATGCTGCTGTGGGGTATGTGGAAGGGCATCGGCTGGTCCGCCATCATCTACATCAGCTCCATCACGGGCATCGACCCGGGCCTGTACGAGGCCGCCGAGGTCGACGGCGCCGGGCGCTTCCAGAAGATGTGGCACGTCACGATCCCGCAGCTCATGCCCACGTTCTTCGTCCTGCTCCTTATGAGCATCGCCAACGTCCTCTCCAACGGCATGGAGCAGTACCTGGTCTTCTCCAACGCGGCCAACTCCGGCTCGCTCGAGGTCCTCGACCTCTACGTGTACAACCTGGGCATCGGCAACGGCCAGATCCCCATGTCCACGGCCATCGGCATGTTCAAGTCCATCGTCTCCGTCGTGCTCCTCTTCGCCGCCAACGGCGCGTCCAAGAAGCTCCGCGGCGAGAGCATCATCTAAGGGGGCGAGCGGTTATATGGCAAAGCGCATCAACGGCGGCATCCAGTACAAGCAGACGCCGGGCGACGTGGCCTTCAATGTGATCAACATCACGGTGTTCGCGCTCTTCACCCTGCTGTGCATCTTCCCGTTCTACTACCTGTTCATCAACACGATCTCGGATAACTCGCTCGTGGCGGCGAACCAGATCACCCTGCTGCCGGAGGGCATCCACTTCGACAACTACATCGCGCTCAAGGACGTCAACGACTTCGCGAACTCGGTCATCGTTACCGTGGCCCGCACCGTCATCGCGACGTCGCTCATGGTGGTCATCTCGGCCTTCGCCGGCTACCTCACCACCAAGCGCGAGATGTGGCACCGCAGCTTCTGGTACCGCTTCCTCGTCGTGACGATGTATTTCAACGCGGGCACCATCCCCTGGTACCTGAACATGCTGGGACTCGGCCTCACCGACAACTTCTGGGGCTATATCCTGCCCGCGCTCGTCTCTCCGTACAACATCATCCTGGTCAAGACTTACATCGAGTCCATCCCGGCCTCGCTCGAGGAGTCGGCCACCATCGACGGCGCGTCGGTCATGCAGGTCTTCACCAAGATCATCCTGCCGCTCTCCAAGCCGATCCTGGCCACCATCGCCGTCTTCGGCGCCGTGGCCAACTGGAACTCGCTGCAGGACTCCTTGATCCTCATGTCCAATTCGCCGCAGCTCTACACCCTGCAGCACCGCCTGTGGATCTACCTCAACAGCTCCTCGAACCTCGCCGCGTCCATGACCTCGGGCGGCGGAACCGCCGCGGCGACGCTCAACACGAAGGTCATCAAGTACACGATCTCGATGGTCACCATCATCCCGATCATGCTCGTGTACCCCTTCATGCAGCGCTACTTCGAGGAAGGCATCATGCTCGGCGCCGTTAAGGGTTAAATCCTTCCAGCGCCTCAATAAACCGCACGTCAACCTATGCAACTGCACGTCCACCATTCGAATTTAAGGAGAGTCACCATGAACGCAGATCACGTCATCAGCCGCAGGAACTTCGCCAAGCTCGCCGCCCTCGGGGCCGGCGCCGGCCTTCTCGCCGGCTGTGGCTCTTCCAGTTCCAGCAGCTCCGCCAACACCGGCTCCGACGCCACGGGCGCGGCCCACGGCACCGAGATGGCCATCACCGCCTTCTCGCAGCTCGCCAACTGGTCCGGCGACCAGATCGGCTGGGGCGCCACGCTGCTCAAGGACTACTTCAACGTGACCATGACCGTCATCCCCGACTCCGACGGCGCCTACCAGACCCGCATGGAGAACGGCGACCTCGGCGACCTCGTGGTCTGGGGCACCAACGGCTCCGACTACCAGAAGGCCGTCGACCAGGGCAAGCTCTTCGACTGGGACGAGGACAAGGTCTACGACGAGACCGCCGAGAACATCAAGAAGTACTTCTCCAAGGCCGTCGAGGGCAACAAGGAGCTCAACTCCGACGGCAAGATCCACGGCATCGGCAACAACGTGACCAACGAGAAGGGCGACCACGACCTCTTCATCTACAACTGGGGCCTGCGCTGGGACCTCTACCAGAAGCTCGGCCACCCCGAGGTCAAGAACCTCGACGACCTCGAGAGCGTGCTCAAGCAGATGCAGGCCCTCGAGCCCACCGGCGACGACGGCAAGCAGACCTACGCCCTCTCCATCTGGCCCGACTGGGACTCAAACATGGTCATGTACGTCAAGGGCCTGGCCAGCGCCTATCGCGGCTACGATGAGCTCGGCATAGGCCTGTACGACTCCGCCACCGGCAAGTTCTACGACTGCCTGGCCGACGACGGCCCCTACATGGAGTCCCTCAAGTTCATCAACAAGCTTTACCGCGACGGCCTGGTGGACCCCGACTCCATGACCCAGACCTACGACGAGATGATCACCAAGGTCCGCAACGGCAACGTCCTCTTCTCCATCTTCGACTACGCCGGCTCCACCGCCTTCAACACCGAGGCCCACGCCTCCCAGGGCAAGATCATGCTGCCGCTCGTGCCTTCCGAGGCGTCCATCATCGTCCAGGGCCTCTCCATGCAGGGCCAGGGCCGCATCTGGTCCATCGGCGATTTGTGCGACGACCCCGAGCGCGTCATGGAGGTCATCGACTGGTTCTACACCCCCGAGGGCGCCCTCACCAACCTCTACGGCCCCAAGAACCTCATGTGGGAGTACGACGAGCAGGGCAACACCAAGTTCACCGACCTGGGCAAGGCCTGCTTCGAGGACCCGACGACCGACCTCTCCGGCGTCGAATGGACCTCGCCGAAGACCGGCGCTAAGTACACCCTCTCCGGCACCTACAACGACGGCACCCTGCAGGTGAACAACACCACTTGGGCCTCCGGCGCCAAGAACCCCGAGTCCAACGGCGAGTGCTTCTACCAGGGCACCTGGACCTCCAACATCACCGACCCGACTTGCGACGCCGAGAAGGACTGGCGCGACACCACCGGCGCCAAGAGCCAGTGGCAGTACCTCGACGCCCAGAAGCTCTCCATCATCGCGGCCGCGAACTTTGCCGAGGGTACCCGCGACTCCGAGCTCGAGCTCACCTGGCAACAGGTCATCAAGACCATCACCGAGGGCTCCTGGAAGGCCATCTACGCCTCGAGCGACGAGGAGTTCTCGAGCCTCGTCAAGAGCATGCAGGACACCTGCAACGGCTACGGCTACTCCGACTGCGTCGCTTGGTGCGAGTCCGAGGCCTCCCGCCGCTTCGGCCTGCAGGAGAGCTAAGCGCTTTGGGCCGGCGCGGGGCCGCAATGACTTCGGACCCGCGCCGGCGCTTGCCGGCCGCCTATACCGCGGCCACGGCCTCGGCCGAAACCGTCACTGACCGCATCGAGTTCCCCAGGGGAGGGCGTAGATGAAGATCACGATCGAGTCGCCGTTCATCCAGGCCGGCATGAAGGCCACGAACCTGCTCATCGTCAATTTCTGGCTCGTCGTGGGCTGCCTGCCCGTCGTCACCGCCGGCGCCTCCGTCACGGCCGCCTTTACCGTGCTGCTCAAGATGAGCGAGGACCGCGAGGACGTCGGCATCACCCGCGCCTTCTGGAAGGCCTGGGTCGCCAACCTCAAGCACGGCATCGCCGTCACCTTGATCTTGGTGGCGTGCGCCTACAGCGTGTGGATGAGCTGGCAGCTCTTCGAGAAGCTCCCGGACAACCCCGTCGGCTTCCTCATCGTCGCATTCCTCGTGGTGATCCTGGCCTTCATGCACCTCGTCTACGTCTTTCCCCTCGAGGCCCGCTACGAGAACTCGCTTATCCAGGCGATGCGCAACTCCCGCCTGATTTGCATCCGGTTCTTCGGCAAGACCATGCTTTTGCTCGGCGTGCTCGGCATCCAGGTGCTGCTCTTCGGCTTCACCGCGCCGGTGCTCACCTATGCGGGACTTTTCTTCGCGCCTGCCCTCGGCGTCTACACCGCCTCGCAGGTCATCATGCCCATCTTCCGCGAACTCGAGGGCAACTCGATGGCGGACGACGGCATCACCATTACGAGCGAACGCGACTGGTAAGGATAAACTTCGCAATGATAAAGATCGCCATCGACTACTATCCCGAGCACTGGGACCGCTCCATGTGGGAGGACGACGTGCGCGCCATGGCCGAGCTCGGCGTCCACGCCGTGCGCGTGGGCGAGTTCGCCTGGAGCCGTATGGAGCCCTCCGAGGGCGTCTATGACTTCGAGTGGCTCGACGACGCCGTCGAGCTCATCGCCCGTTACGGCATGAAGGTCATTCTCGGCACGCCCACCAACTGCGCGCCGCTGTGGCTCTACACGGAGCACCCCGACACCGTTCAGTGTGAGCGCGACGGCCAGCGCACCCATCTGGGCATCCGCGGCCACCGCTGCCAGACGTCGCCCACCTTCCGCGCCTATGCCGAGAAGATCGTCCGCAAGATGGCCGAGCGCTACGCCGGACGTCCCGAGGTCCTCGCCTGGCAGATCGACAATGAGGTCGAGTCCAATCACTGCACCTGCCCTTCTTGCCGCGAGCGCTTCCAGGAGTACTGCCGCGAGAAGCACGGCACCCTTGAGCGGCTCAACCGCGACTGGGGCACCGTCGTGTGGAGCGGCGAGTATTCCGACTGGTCGCAGATCGAGTGCTTCAACACCGCGTGGGTGAACAAGTCCGACTGGTTCAACCCGGCCTACATGCTGGACTACGAGCGCTTCTGCTCCAAGACCACGGCCGACTACGTGGCCTTCCAGACGGCCCTCATCCGCGAGTACGACCCCGACGCCGTCGTTACCACCAACGCCTGCTTCGGCCTGCACGTGCAGGACTTCTACCAGGAGTTCGCGCCTCTTGACGTGGCCTCCTACGACAACTATCCGCCGCTGGAGCTGCCCGAGGACCCCGCCTCCGAGGTCTACTCCAACGCCTTTGCGCTGGACATGGTCCGCGGCTGGAAGAACAAGAATTTCTGGATCATGGAGCAGCTCGGCGGCCCGATGGGCTGCTGGATGCCCACCACGCGCGCCATGGAGCCCGGAATGCTCGAGGGCTACGCCATGCAGGCCGTGGCCCACGGTGCCGACCTGCTCAACTTCTTCCGCTGGCGCACCGCCTCCACCGGCGCCGAGATGTACTGCTACGGCCTGCTCGACCATGACAACAAGCCGAACCGCCGCCTGAAGGAGCTCGAGCTTCTGCAGGGGCGCCTGGCCAAGGCCGAGGGCCTCGACGGCACCACTGTGGAGGCCGAGGTCGCGCTCGTCTTCTCGCCGGACCAGAACCACAACTTCCACAACCAGGCGGCGAGCCGCGGCTTCGATTACTGGCGCCAGGAGCGCCTGTTCCACGACGCCCTCATGGCACTCGGCGTCAACGTGGACGTCATCAGCGACTCCGAGCCGCTCGACCCGGCGCGCCACAAGCTCGTCATCGTGCCGGCGTATGCCGTGACCAGCGACTCGTTCGCATCGAAGCTCGAGGCGTACGTGGAGGCCGGCGGCCATGCCGTCCTCACCGTGCGCTCCGGTTCCAAGGACGCCAACGGCAACGCGACGGTGGGGGAGTACCTGCCCGGTAAGTTCGCCCGCTTGGCCGGTTGCCGCGTCGTTGAGAGCGACGCCATCGGCGAGGCCGTCCAGACCGTGCGCGACGCCAACGGCAACGTGCACAGCATCAGCGTGTGGTGCGACCTGCTCGAGCTCGACGGTGCCCAGGCCATAGCCGAGTACGACGAGCGCTACTACGCTGGCATGCCCGCCGCCTGCCGCAACGCCTACGGTACCGGCACCTGCTCGTACGTTGGCACCGTCGGCGACAAGAGCTTCCACCGCGCCCTGCTCGTGAGTGAGCTTCGCCTGGCCGGCGTCGACTTCATCGAGAACCTGCCCGCCGGCGTCGAGAGCTGCACGCGCTCGGGCGAGGGCCGCGAGTTCAGGTTCTTCTTCAACAACACGATGAAGGGCCACACGTTCTTCTATCAGGGCAACCGAGTCAGCCTGCAGCCGCTGGAGGTCAAGGTTTCCTCCTCCGACGGCACCTGGCTGTAAACGCATAGCACGTAGACACGTTCGTCACATCACCTAAGGAGCAAGGCCATGGCAACCGTCAGCCTGAAGCACATCGAGAAGGTCTATCCCAGCGAGAACGCCGGCAAGAAGAAGCACAAGAAGGCCAAGAAGGGCGAGGAGGCCGTCGAGAAGAAGAGCAACCTCAAAGAGACCGAGGAGGGCGTGCTCGCCGTCGAGGACTTCAACCTCGAGATCGCCGACCGCGAGTTCGTCGTCCTTGTCGGCCCGTCCGGCTGCGGCAAGTCCACCACGCTGCGCATGGTCGCCGGCCTCGAGGACATCACCCGCGGCGAGCTCTACATCGACGGCAAACTCATGAACGAGGTGGCGCCCAAGGAGCGCGACATCGCCATGGTCTTCCAGAACTACGCCCTCTACCCGCACATGACCGTCCGCCAGAACATGGAGTTCCCCCTCAAGCTCCGCAAGATGGAGAAGGGCGAGATCGACCGCCGCGTCGAGCAGGCCGCCCAGGTCCTGGGCATCACGCAGTATCTCGACCGTAAGCCGAAGGCCCTCTCCGGCGGCCAGCGCCAGCGCGTCGCCATCGGCCGCGCCATCGTGCGCGACCCCAAGGTCCTGCTCATGGACGAGCCGCTCTCCAACCTGGACGCCAAGCTCCGCAACCAGATGCGCGCCGAGATCATCAAGCTGCGCCAGCGCATCGACGCCACCTTCATCTATGTCACGCACGACCAGACCGAGGCCATGACCCTCGGCGACCGCATCGTCATCATGAAGGACGGCGTGGTTCAGCAGGTCGGCACCCCGCAGGAGGTCTTCGACAGCCCGGCCAACATCTTCGTCGCCGGCTTCATCGGCGTGCCGCAGATGAACTTCTACGCGGGCGAGCTCGTGCGCACCGCCGCGGGCAAGTACGCCGTGCAGGTCGAGAAAGCCGTCATCGAGCTCTCGGCCGACAAGCAGGCCCGCCTCGAGGCCAACGCCGCCAAGCTCGGCCCCGTCACGGTGGGCGTGCGCCCCGAGCACATCTCGCTCGACGGCGACGCCTCCAAGATGATCCACGGCACCGTCGACGTCTCCGAGATGATGGGCTCCTCCGTGCACCTGCACATCAAGGCCTGCGGCAAGGACGGCGTCATCATCGTCCCGACGCTCGACATGGGCAGCAAGTCCTTCGCCATGAACTCGCCCATCTCCTTCACCTTCGACGGCGACGTCGCCCACGTCTTCGACCCCGAGACTGGCAAGAACCTCGAGTTCTAGGCGGTCCCCAGGTGGTTTTGGCGCGCGGGAGGCCCTTTCCTCTCCCTTTCGGGCCTCCCGTGCGCACAAACTTCGGAAATAGGGCGTCTTGCGGCCAAAGCGTCGAGTATCGGCGTTGTCTGAACTGGGCTCGGGCAGCAAAAATTACCCCATTTACCCCGTAAGTCCTGATTAAGACGCCCCATTTTTGGAGTTTGTCTCCAAAGGTGACCTGCACGCGACCGCGCGACGGGCCATCGCCGAATTTCGAGTTTGAGAAACACAGATTGGAGCTACATGAGGACCAAGTTTGAGAACGGCGTCTTCGAGCTTCGCCGTCAGGCTGAGACCCTGCGCATCGAGCCGTGGGGCAAGAACGCCTTTCGCGTCCGCGGCACCAAGTACCCCGAGTTCACCGGCCGCGACTGGGCGCTGACCGAGCCCGTTGAGCCCCAGGAGGTCACCGCCGAGCAGCTTGAGGACGGCGGCTGGAAGCTTACCAACGGCCGCATCTCCGTGTGGGTCAACCGCGTGGGCATCCTCACCTTCTACCGCGACGGCGAGAAGATCCTGCGCGAGCACTACCGCTCCTACGACGGCACCATCTCGCGCGAGTCCCGCTGCCTTAAGGTCGTGGCGCGCAACTACATCCCGCGAACCGGCGGCGACTACCAGCTCAACATCAAGTTCGAGGCCAACGACGGCGAGAAGCTTTTTGGCATGGGCCAGTACCAGCAGGCCCAGACCAACATGAAGGGCTGCGTGCTCGATCTCGCGCAGCGCAACTCCCAGGTCACCATTCCGTTCTGCGTCTCCAACCTGGGCTACGGCTTCCTGTGGAACAACCCCGCCGTGGGTCGCGCCACCTTTGGCTACAACATCACCGAGTGGACCTCCGAGTGCTCCAAGGAGATGGACTACTGGATCTGCGCCGACGAGGACCCGCGCGCCATCGTGGAGGACTACTGCTCGGTCACCGGTCGCGCGCCGGAATTCCCCGAGGACCTCATGGGCCTTTGGCAGTGCAAGCTGCGCTACCGCACCCAGGAGGAGGTGCTCGATGTCGCCCACGCCTGCAAGGAGCACAACGTCCCCATCGACCTCATCGTCATCGACTTCTTCCACTGGCCCTATCAGGGCGACTGGCGCTTCGACGAGACCTACTGGCCCGACCCCAAGGCCATGGTCGACGAGCTCCACTCCATGGGCATCAAGGTCTGCGTCTCCGTCTGGCCCTCGGTCGACCGCCGCAGCGAGAACTTCAACGAGATGTTCGAGAACGGCATGCTGATTCGCACCGAACGCGGCAGCATCCAGACCTATGACTACCTCGGCGACTGCCTTGAGATCGATGCCACCAACCCCGAGACGCGCGACTACGTCTGGGCCAAGCTCAAGAAGAACTACGCCGACTACGGCATCGACATGTTCTGGATGGACAACGCCGAGCCCGACTATGCCGTCTACGACTACGACAACTACCGCTACTGGCTGGGCACCGCTCTTGAGTGCACCAACATCTACCCGCAGTTCTACTCCCGCATCGTCTACGACAACCAGGTTAAGGAGGGTCTGCCGGCCGTCAACCTGCTGCGCTCCGCCTGGGCGGGCTCGCAGAAGTACGGCAACGTGGTATGGTCCGGCGACGTCCCCTCCACCTTCGAGGGCTTCCGCGACCAGTTCCAGTGCGGCATCAACATGTCTCTTTGCGGCATGCCCTGGTGGACCACCGACATCGGCGGCTTCATGACCGACGACGTCTCCGACCCCTACTTCCAGCAGCTGCTCATCCGCTGGTACGAGTTCGCCGTCTACACCCCGATCCTGCGCATGCACGGCGACCGCGGCCCCTACAACATCCCCAACCTGGACAACTCCAGCTTTGGCGGCGGCTCGCAGCGCACCGGCCAGCCGAACGAGCTGTGGAGCTTCGGCGAGAAGAACTTCAAGATCATGCGCGACTACCTGGACGTTCGTCTCGCCATGAAGCCCTACATCTCCAAGCTCTTCCACGAGGCCCACGAGACCGGCGCCCCGCTGCTCCGCCCGATGTTCTACGAGTTCCCCAAGGACGAGGCGTGCTGGGACCTCTACGACCAGTACATGTTCGGCCCCGACATGCTCGTGGCGCCCATCTTCTACGAGGACACCTGGGAGCGCGAGGTCTACCTGCCCGCCGGCACTTGGAAGGACGTTCGCGACGGTAAGGTCTACGAGGGCGGCCAGACCATCACGGCCGCGGCGCCCCTCGAGTCCATCCCCGTCTTCGAGCGCCAGTAAGACAAGGGGACAGTCCCTTCGTCTCATTAGATGTTTGATGAAGCGAAGGGCCTGTCCCTCTTTTGAGGTTTGAAGGTTAAACGTTTAACATGCCTGCATCCAACGCACGACCTGGAAGGGACCAAAGCATGGCAGAGTCCGAGTTCGGCCACTTTGACGACGAGCGCCGCGAGTACGTGATCACAACGCCCAAGACCCCGCTGCCCTGGATCAACTACCTGGGCACCAACGGGTTCTTCTCGCTGATCTCCAACACCGGCGGCGGCTACAGCTTCTATCGCGACGCGAAGCTGCGCCGCATCACCCGCTACCGCTACAACAACGTTCCGTACGACAACAACGGCCGCTACCTCTACATCAAGGACGGCGAGACGGTCTGGAACCCCGGCTGGCAGCCCACCCGCACCCCGCTCGACGCCTACGAGTGTCGCCACGGCATGGGCTACACCGTGCTTTCCGGCGAGAAGAACGGCGTCGCCGCTGAGGTGCTGAACTTCGTGCCGGTGAGCGACCCTTGCCACGTCATGCGCCTCACCCTCACCAACAAGACGGATGCGCCCAAGACCCTGCAGGTCTTCAGCTACGTCGAGTGGTGTCTGTGGAACGCCGATGACGACGACCGCAACTTCCAGCGCAACCTCTCTACCGGCGAGGTGGAGGTCCGCGACGGCGGCCGCATGCTCATCCACAAGACCGAGTACCGCGAGCGCCGCGACCACTTCGCCTTCCTCGCCGTCAACCATGACGTGGACGGCTTCGACACCGACCGCGCCTCGTTCCTGGGCGCCTATCAGGGACCGGATACCCCCGAGGCCGTGGCCAACGGTGCCTGCACGGGTTCGGTCGCTTCCGGCTGGAGCCCCGTCGCCGCGCAACAGCTGGACGTGGAGCTCGCCGCCGGGCAGAGCTGGACGGCCACGTTCGTTCTCGGCTACGTGGAGAACCCGCGCGACGCCAAGTGGGAGTCCAAGGGCGTCGTCAACCGCGAGCGTGCCGTTGCGCTCGCGGCCCGCTACGCAAACGACGCGCAGGTAGACGCCGCGTTTGCGGAGCTCAACGCCTACTGGGACAGGCTTCTCTCCACCTACAGCGTGAAGACCCCCGATGCCCGTGTGGACCGCATGGTCAACGTGTGGAACCAGTACCAGTGCATGGTCACGTTCAACATGAGTCGCTCCGCCAGCTACTACGAGAGCGGCGTCGGCCGCGGCATGGGCTTCCGCGACTCCAACCAGGACCTGCTCGGCTTCGTGCACCTGGTGCCCGAGGCCGCCCGCCAGCGCATCCTCGACATCGCCGCCACCCAGAAGGCGGACGGCTCGGCCTTCCACCAGTACCAGCCGCTCACCAAGAAGGGCAACGCCGACATCGGCAGCGGCTTCAACGACGACCCGCTGTGGCTCATCGCCGGCGTGAGCGCCTATCTGCGCGAGACGGGCGACTACAGCATCCTCGAGGAGCGGGTGCCCTTCGAGAACGACGACGCCCTCGCGCGCCCGCTGCTCGAGCACCTCAAGCGCTCCATGGACTACACGCTGGCCAACCTCGGCCCCCACGGCCTGCCGCTCATCGGCCGCGCCGACTGGAACGACTGCCTGAACCTTAACTGCTTCAGTGAGGAGCCGGGCGAGAGCTTCCAGACCACCGGCCCCTCCGAGGGCCCCGTGGCCGAGTCCGTCTTTATCGCCGCGATGTTCGTCAAGTACTCCCACGAGTACGCCGACATCGTCGCCCGTCGCGGCGACGACCTCGAGGCCGCTCGCGCCCTGGCCGCCTGCAGCCGCATGACCGCCGCCATTGAGCGCGACGGCTGGGACGGCGAGTGGTTCCTGCGCGCCTACGACGCCACGGGCAAGAAGGTCGGCTCCCACGAGTGCGAGGAGGGCCGGATCTACATCGAGCCGCAGGGCTTCGCGCCGCTTGCCGGTGTAGGTCTCACCAACGGCAAGGCCGAGGCCGCCCTCGCCTCCGTGGAGCGCCTGCTCGACACCGAGTACGGCGTCATGATCTTCCAGCCCGCCTACTCCGAGTACCACAAGGAGCTCGGCGAGGTCTCGAGCTACCCGCCGGGCTACAAGGAGAACGGCGGCATCTTCTGTCACAACAACCCCTGGATCTCCATCTCAGAGACCCAGATCGGCCACGGCGACCGCGCCTTCGACGTCTACCGCAAGATCTGCCCGGCGTTCCTTCAGGACAAGGCCGCCCGCCACGCCACCGAGCCCTATGTGTACTCGCAGATGGTCGCGGGCCGCGACGCCGTGAATTTCGGCCAGGGCAAGAACTCATGGCTCACGGGCACCGCTGCCTGGACCTTCGTGAACGTCTCGCAGTACATCTGCGGCCTCAAACCCACGCTCGACGGCCTCAAGGTAGACCCGTGCGTGCCGCACGAGTGGGACGGCCTTACCCTCACGCGCAAGTACCGCGGCGCCACCTACGTGATCGACGTCGAGAACCCTGACCACGTCCAGAAGGGCGTCGTCGCGGTGAGCGTCGACGGCGAGGTCATCGACGGCCAGGTCCTGCCCGTCGCCGCCCCCGGCGCGACCGTCCACGTCGCCGTCACCATGGGCTAGGCCTGCAAAAGGCAGTGACCTGCAAAAGGGACAGTCCCTTTTGCAGGTCACCCGGCGAGCCTCCAGGGATGCGGGCCGCGTCTCTTGCGTTGATTCCCCCCAACCTGCGCACTTCCCATCTTCTCCCTTTGGCGACCCGTGTCTCTGGGGGCTCGTCGGGCAATTCGCACAACCGGTGGGCAAAGGGACGGCCCCTTTGTCCACCGATCTTTAAGGAGCGAGCATGGCAGACGCATACCGCAAGGCCCTCAAGCGCGGCGAGCAGGACGCCCGGCGCGCCGTGGCCGAGGGCCGCCACCCGTACCTCACCGACCTCGAGGGCATCGTGCTCGAGGGCCAGACCGCCGGCCGCGAGAGCTGCGGCACGCTCGAGGTCCCGCTCGAAATGGTGGTCGGCACCGTGACCCGCGGCCGCCAGGCGGCCTTCTCGCGCACCTTCCTGCCGCTGCTCGACGCGGACTCCGAGTTCGCCATCAAATGGGGGCGCCTCTACGACATCCAGGTGGAGGAGGGCTACCGCGACCCCATCCGCGTGACGGAGTTCATGCACCGCTTCTACGTGCAGGAGGGCAATAAGCGCGCGAGCGTCCTCAAGTACCTGGGCGCCCACACCGTGACGGCCGAGGTCACGCGCCTGTACCCGAGCCGCTGGGAGGGCGTGGAGCGCAGGCTCTATGGCGAGTTCTGCGAGTTCTGGCGGGCGTGTCCCATCTACGACATCGAGTTCTCGCGAGAAGGGCGCTACAAGGCGCTCGCCCAGGCCTTCGGGCGCGACCTCTCGTCGCCGTGGCCGGCCGATGCCGTGGACTACCTGCGGCAGAGCTACCTCTTCTTCGCCAACGCCTACGAGCGCGCGGGCGGCGCCCACCTCGACATCACGCCCGCCGACGCCATGTTGGTCTACCTGGGCGTCTACACACAGGACCGCATCCTCGACGTTCCGTCGTCCATCGTCATCGACCGCCTGGGGCTCATCTGGCGCGAGCTCGTGATGCAAGGCAAGTCCGACGACGAGAAGGTCGACCTCGTGGAGGCGCCCGACGTGTCCGACGAGGGCACGGCGGTTCCCGCGACCTCGGGCGTGCTTAACTTCTTTATGGGCAAGACCACCTACACCGAGCGCCGGCCCCTGCGCGTGGCGTTCGTTCACGACCAGTCGTGCGCCGCCTCGGGCTGGGCCTACGCGCACGACCTCGGCCGCCAGCACCTCGACGACTTCTTCGGCGGCATCGTGCGCACGAGCGTCTACGAGGACCGCGCCGATGAGGCGAGCTTCATGGAGGCTGTCGACTCCGCGGCAAAAAACGGTGCCGACGTCGTTTTCTCCACGTCGCCCGCGCTCATGGACGCGACCGTTAAGGCCGCCGTGCGCCACCCGCGCCTGCGCTTCCTCAACTGCTCCGTCGGCATGCCGCACCAGCTCGTCCGCAGCTACTACGGCAAGATGTACGAGGCCAAGTTCCTGCTCGGGGCCCTCGCGGCGAGCCTCGCCGACGACCATCGCGTGGGGTACCGCGCGCATTACCCCATCATGGGCACCATCGCGGAGATAAACGCCTTCGCCATCGGCGCCGCGCTCGTGGACCCGCGCGCCCGCGTGGTTCTGAGCTGGTCTCGCGGAGACGACGCGGACCTCGAGCGGGCCATGCGCGCGCAGGGCGTGTCGGTGATGAGCGGCTCGGACGTGGCCAAGCCCTGGGGCGGGGCGGGGGAATACGGCCTGCACCTTCTCAGCGACGGCGTGATGCGCGACGTCGCGGCGCCCGTGTGGCACTGGGGCCGATACTACGAGCTCATCGTGCGCAGCTTGCTCCACGGGTCGTGGGGCTCGGAGGCGGGGCTCGTCGGCAGTGCGACGGGGGCCGTCGGAGCGGGCGCGGGACCGGGCGCCTCCGCCGGCGAGAAGGCCGTGAGCTACTGGTACGGCCTTAGCTCGGGCGTCGTGGACATCAATCTCTCAAGCGAGCTGCCCTACACGTCAAAGAAGCTGGTCGCGCTGTTGCGCCAGAGCATCGCGTCCGGCGCGATCCATCCCTTCGAGGGAGAGCTTCGCAGCCAGGAGGGCGTGGTGCAGCTTGCGGGCTTCCCGGCGCTCTCGAGTAATGCGGTCGTGGGGATGACGTGGCTTGCCGACAATGTTGAGGGCTCGCTGCCGTCCGGCCGGGAGATCAGCGAACGCGCGCGGGCGGCGACGAAGGTCGCGGGGGTGCCGGGGGTACTTAAACAATGAAGATCCTCGCCATTGCCGACGTGGAGGAGCGCTGTCTGTGGGACTTCTACAGCGAGGAGCGCTTCGGCGACGTCGACTTGATCCTCTCGGCAGGCGACCTCGAGGCTGACTACCTCGAGTTTCTGGTCACGGTGACAAACAAGCCGTTGTTTTACGTGCGTGGCAACCACGACGACGCGTACGCGCGCCGTGCCCCGGGCGGCTGCATCTGCCTTGAGGACAGCGTCTATGTGTGGCATGGCCTGCGAATCGCGGGCCTTGGCGGCGCCGTGCGCTACCGAGACGGGCTCAACATGTACACCGAGCGGGAGATGGCCCGGCGTGTGTGGCGGCTTGAGCCGAAGGTACGCCTGGTCGGTGGGGTGGACATCCTGCTCACGCACTCGCCGGCGCGTGGTATCGGTGACCTGGAGGACCTGCCCCACCAGGGGTTCGAGTGCCTGACCGACGCACTTGGGCGTTGGCGGCCGGATTACATGGTGCACGGCCACGTGCATAAGGGTTACGGTCCTTGCTTCGAGCGCGTGCGGACTCTCGAGTCCGGCACGCGGGTAATTAACGCCTGTGGCTACAGCATCATCGAGATCGATGAGAGCCGCTACCCCGACCGCGGCTGGCAAGGCGCCCTGGTCAACGCCGGCACCATGCGCCGCGAGCACGCGCGCCACGCGAGTCCTGGACCCGTCGCCTTCGACGAGGCCTACTGGTAGCGCGAGGCATGCCGCGGCGCCTAGGGCGGCCTCTCGGCGTGGCTCTTTGCCGAGTCGTGCGCAAAATACGAGGTTTTGCGTGCATCATTTGAGGATTGATGTGCTTTGACCCAACCGCCAACTGGGCAAATGCCGTTCCAGCCCGCTTTTAGCTGGCGATATTGGGCATTACTACTTGCCTAGCCGTCGAAAAACCACGCAGAACCTCAAAAAAGTTGTCGCCGAGAGGCCGAATCGCCGCAAAACGGTCTCGGGACCTCACCTTAACGTGCAACGTGCCAAGAAACGCCTTGCCGAGACGCGCGTCGCCCGCCCGCGGGTCGTCAGCGCCACTTCGCTATAATGGGATGGCCTGCGCAAATCCGCGCCAACGAAAGGAAACGCCGTGCAGTTCAAGGGAACCGTCTTCCGCTACGGCCGTGACATCGACACCGACGTCATCATCCCGGCCCGCTACCTCAACACCTCCGATCCCGCAGAGCTGGCCAAGCACTGCCTCGAGGACCTGGACACCACCTTCACCAGCCGCGTCAAGCCCGGCGACATCATCGTCGCCGACGAGAACTTCGGCTGCGGCTCCTCCCGCGAGCACGCTCCCGTGGCCATCAAGGCCGCCGGCGTCTCCTGCGTCGTGGCCAAGAGCTTCGCGCGCATCTTCTACCGCAACTCCATCAACATGGGCCTGCCCATCCTCGAGTGCCCCGAGGCCGTCGACGCCATCTCCGAGGGCGACGTCGTGAGCATCGACGCCGACACCGGCACCATCACCGACGAGACCACCGGCGCCACCTTCTCCGCGCAGCCGTTCCCGCCGTTCATCCAGGAGATCATCAACAACGGCGGCCTGGTCGAGCGCACCAAGCGCGTCCTGGCCGAGAAGAAGGGCGAGTAACCATGGCATCCAAGACCTATCGCATCTGCAGCCTGCCGGGCGACGGCATCGGCCCCGAGATCATCGCCGAGGGCAAGAAGGTCCTGGCCGCCGTGGGCGCCAAGGCCGACGTCGAGTTCGTCTTCGAGGATCACCTGATCGGCGGCGCCGCCATCGACGCCTGCGGCAACCCGCTGCCGCAGGAGACCTTGGACGCCGCCCTTGCGAGCGACGCAGTTCTTCTCGCCAGCGTCGGCGGCCCCAAGTGGGATTCCACCGACCCCAACGCCCCGCGCCCTGAGCAGGGCCTTCTTGGCATCCGCAAGGCGCTCGGCCTCTACACTAACCTGCGTCCCGTCAAGATCTACGACGCCCTTGCCGGCGCCTCCACCCTGCGTCCCGAGGTCATCAAGGGCGTGGACATGGTCCTGGTGCGCGAGCTCACCGGCGGCCTGTACTTCGGCCGTCGCGAGCGCTTCTACGACGAGGAGGGCGCCGGCGCCAACGGCGGCCGTGGCCAGCGCGCTTACGACACCCTTGAGTACCGCGAGTACGAGGTCGAGCGCATCGCCCGCCAGGCCTTCGAGGCCGCGCGCAAGCGCAAGAACAAGGTCACGAGCGTCGACAAGCGCAACGTCCTTGAGACCTCCCGCATGTGGCGCGAGGTCGTCCACCGCGTCCACGACGAGGAGTACGCCGACGTGGAGCTCGAGGACCTTCTCGTTGATAACACCGCCATGCAGCTGATCAACCGCCCGGCCGACTTCGACGTCGTGGTGACCGAGAACATGTTCGGCGACATCCT
>CAVDQW010000177.1:0-3308 GCA_963610995.1 bacterium
CGTCGAGTCCGTGGCCTGCGAGACCGAGGCCATCCACGAGTCGCTCCGCGGCCCCAAGACGCAGATCGCCTTCGACGCCGACGGCAACCCCACCAAGGCGGCGCAGGGCTTCGCCCGCAAGTGCGGCATCGACGCCTCCGAGCTCACCCGCGCGGTCGCCGAGGACGGCAACGAGTACGTCTTCGCCGAGAAGAACGTGCCCTCGGCGCCCGCCATGCCGATCCTCTCCTCGCTCGGCCACGAGGTCATCGCGGCCATCGAGTGGCCGAACTACCGCTCCCAGCGCTGGGGCTCCGAGCACGAGACCTTCGTGCGCCCGATCCGCTGGATCTGCGCCCTGCTCGGCTCCGAGGTCGTTCCGGTGAGCTATGCCGACGTGACCAGCGGCAATGTGACGTTCGGCCACCGCGTGCTCGCGCCCGGCGCCCACGAGGTCGCAGACCCCTCCGCCTACGAGGGCGTGCTCGAGGCCGCCTATGTGCTCTCCGCCGATCGCCGCGAGGCCGCCATCCGCGAGGGCATCGCCTCCATCGAGGCGGAGCGCCCCGGCTCCCGCGTCGACACCCCGAAGCGAATCTTCGACGAGGTCGTCAACCTTTGCGAGTGGCCGACCGTTCTCGTGGGCAAGTTCGACGAGGAGTACCTCAAGGTCCCGCAGGAGATCATCTGCGAGTCCATGCTCTCCAACCAGCGCTATTTCCCGATCTTCGACGCGGAGGGCAAGCTCACCCGCGAGTTCGTCATCGTCTCCAACGCCGACCCCAAGGTCTCCGAGACGGTCGTCGCGGGCAACGAGCGCGTCGTGCGCCCCCGCCTCGACGACGCCAAGTTCTTCTTCGAGGAGGACCTGAAGCACCCGATGGAGGACTTCGTCCAGCGACTCGGCATCGTGACGTTCCAGGAGAAGCTCGGCACCACCCTCCAGAAGGTCGAGCGCATGGAGAAGCTCAGCCGCGCCGTCGCACAGGCCGCGGGCCTCGATGAGGCGGGCGTCGCGGACGCCGTTCGCGCCGCGCACCTCGCCAAGGCCGACCTTGTTTCCCAGGCCGTCGTCGAGTTCACCAACCAGCAGGGCGTCATGGGCGGCTATTACGCCGAGGCTGCCGGCGAGAACGCCGACGTGGCCTGCGCCATCCGCGAGCACTACCGCCCGCGCTTCGCCGGCGACGAGCTGCCCTCCAACACCTGCGGCAAGGCCGTCGCCATCGCCGACAAGCTCGACACCTGCTGCGGCATCTTCGCCATCGACGAGCCTCCGACCGGCTCCTCCGACCCGTTCGCCATCCGCCGCTCGGCCATCGGCATCATCCAGATGCTGCGCACCCTGCCGAGCGTCCACCTCAAGGACCTCGTGGAGCTCGGCCTGGCTTCCTATAAGGAGCAGGGCCTCGAGTTCGACGCCGCCGCCGTGGCCGAGAAGATCTGCCAGTTCTTCGCCGGCCGCCTGAAGAGCATCGCCAAGGACGAGGGTATCCGCCTCGACTCCATCGAGGCCGTTTCCGCGGTCGGCGTCATCGACCCGGCCGAGTTCATCGCCCGTGCCCGCGCCCTCGACACCGCTCGCTCCGAGCAGCCCGAGGTCTTCGACGACCTGGCCGCGGCCTTCACCCGTGCGCATAACCTCGCCGACGCTTCCCTCGGCTCCGAGGTCAACGAAGCCATGCTCGGGGACGCTGAGAAGGCTCTTCTCAAGGCATGTGAAGAAGGTGAGGAGAAGGTCGCCTCTGCGCTCGCTTGCTCCGATTTCGAGGCCGCTTGCGGCGCTCTCGCGGCGCTTAAAGAGCCCATCGACCGATTCTTCGACGATGTGCTGGTCATGGACGAGCATATTGATGTAAGGGAGAACAGGCTCCGACTGCTCAACCGTTTCGCCGGGGTCTTCGCCGGCGTCGCGGACATCAGCGCCCTTTCCCGCAAGAAGTAATGTCCGTTCTTCGGCGCCCTCGCGGCGCCGCTCCCGCTCAAGGCGGGAAAACCATTTGGGGGTAACAGATGGCCAAGCTCGACATCGACGACGATCTCTTCGGTGAGAGCGTCCCTATGATCTACGTCCTCTCGGACGCGCGCGGCGAGACCGCGAACACGGTCGTTATGGCCGCGGCTGCTCAGTTCGGCCCTGATTCCGTAGAGATCGCCCGTCTTTCCAACGTGAACGACGTCGCGACCGTGCGCGATTACTTCGACGCCAACTACGACTCGGAGCGCCCGACCGCCGTTTTCCACACCTTCGCGAACGGCACGCTGCGCCGCGAGATCCGCCGCGAGCTCGACCGCAGGGGAATCCCCTCGATCGACCTTCTCGGCCCCGCCGTCACGGTCCTCTCCACGCTCACCGGTGAGGAGCCGACCCACGAGATCGGCGCGCTCTACTCCAAGTAGCACGTCAAACGGCCCGTCCGGTTCAACCGGGCGGGCCGCAATTTGTGGGAACGGTTTCAATTTCCAAAAATCGTTTTCATCGTACAACGAATATCGGCCCCAATGCCTCGAGGGCCGATTTTTTGTGCCCACAGGCCGTTCACCCGCCCCAGGCTACCGAATATCAAATAAAGCGCAGCGTAGATATGGTGCGTTGTTAGTATGACGAAGTGCCGCGGGGACCGACCCCGCGTCTGCATCGTAGTAAGTGCGCGCCAGGGCCTCCCTCGCGCGTCAAGCACTCAAGAAGCAAGGGGTAAACATGGCTGAAAAGCACGTGTACCGCTTCGGCGCCGGCATCGACGGCGTCAACGCGACCGAGCCCGCCGGCGAGACCGTCGACGAGGCCAAGTGGATCGTCGGCGGCAAGGGCGCCAACCTCGCCGAGATGGCCAAGATCGGCCTTCCTGTCCCTCCGGGATTCTCCATTACCTGCCAGACCTGCGTTAAGTACGCCAACTCCGGCAACAAGTGGGAGGACGGCGTTCTTGACGAGATCGACGCCGCCCGCGAGAACCTCGAGCAGCGCATGGGCAAGAAGCTCGGCGACGCCGAGGACCCGCTGCTGGTCTCCGTCCGCTCCGGCGCCCCCTTCTCCATGCCGGGCATGATGGATACCGTCCTCAACCTCGGTCTCAACGACATCTCGGTCCAGGGTCTCATCAAGCAGACCGATAACGAGCGCTTCGCCTACGACTCCTACCGTCGCTTCATCCAGATGTTCTCCAACGTCGTCATGGGCGTCGACGGCGACCTCTTCGAGGATGCCATCAACGCCAAGAAGGCCGAGAAGGGCGTTAAGCTCGACACCGAGCTCGATGCCGCCGACCTCAAGGACCTCGTCGAGACCTTCAAGCAGATCTTCGCCGTCAACGTCGACTCCCAGGCCC
>CAVDQW010000178.1:0-9135 GCA_963610995.1 bacterium
CGATTGGTGACTGTTTCCGCGTCGCAAGGGGCGCTGGGCCGAGGCCGAGAGGGCTGGCGATCCGTTGCAGCCTTGCGGCAACGGGGAATGTGAGACGCGGTGACTGTTACCAATCGCAGGCGGACTCGCAGGTCGCAAGACCTCGCCGACTGCGGCGCGTCCGCAGTCGGAACAGTCGCCACGCGCACATCGACCGCGGTTTCGACCCGCAGGCTTCATGACTCGCCCTCGTGATCGCGCCCCATCCGCGTACGCACGTAGAAACAGTCACCAACCGCAGGCGCTCCGGCCTCGACCTGCCACCAATGACTGTCACCCGTGGCAGGCGGCTACTCTTCCCAGGCCCACTGGCCGTTGACGAAGACGGGGGTCTCGGTGCCGTCGGCAGCGACGCCCCAGATGTTCATGTCGTCAGAGCCGATCATGAAGTCGACGTGGGTGACGCTTTGGTTCACGCCGAGGGCGAGCAGGCCGTCCTTGTCGGCGTCGAGGCCGCCCTCCACGCACTCGGGGAAGCCGGTGCCGAGAGCCAGGTGGCAGCTCGCGTTCTCGTCGTAGAGCGTATCGAAGAAGAGCGTCTTGCTCTGGCGGATCGGCGTGTTCTTGGACACGAGCGCGCACTCGCCGAGTCGGCAGCTGTTCTCGTCGCGCTCGATGATGGATTTGAGCACGTCGCGGCCCTGTTCGGCGTCGTACTCCACGACGCGCCCGCCCTCGAAGCGCAGCCAGAAGTTGCGCACGATCTGCCCGGCATGCACGAGCGGCATGGCTGCATAGACGACACCGTCGGCGCGCATGCGGTCGGGCGACGTGAAGACCTCCTCGGTCGGGATGTTCGGGAAGAAGACGTCGCCCGAGACGGTGCGGCCCGCGCCGCCGTCCCAGATGTGGCCCGCCGTCATGCCCACGGTGAAGTCAGTACCGTTGGACGACTGGTAGCGCAGCGCATCGAAGTGATGGCTGTTGAGGAAGCGCTTGGACTTCTCGAAGGAGGCGTTGTGGGTCTCCCAGGCACTCTCGGGGTCCTCGCCGTCGGCGCGGGAGGTGGCCAGGATCAGGTTCCACAGGCGATAGACGGCCTCGGCGTCTGAGAGGCCGGGGAAGACCTGCTTGGCCCACGCTGTCACGGGAACGCCGGCGATGCACCAGACGTTGCGGCCGAAGTCCATGCCGTCACGGAACGACTTGCACTGCGTGTTGCGCGCGCGGGCGGCCGTGGCGGGCTTGGCGGGGTCGATGCCCTTGAGCGCGTTGGGATCGGAGCCCTCGAGGAAAAGAAACGCGGCACCGGCCTCGGCGAGGCTGTTGAGCTGCTCGATCTTCCAGGTCGGGGTCTGCTCGAACCACTCGGTCGGCACGTTCTCGTAGGTAAGGCGCGAGATGGCGTCGTCGTTCCAGATCACGGTGACGTGGCCGGCGCCGGCGCGGTAGGCGGCCTCGACGACGCGACGCGCGAAGTCGGCGCGCTCGACGGGAGCCTGGAGCACGAGCTCCTGACCGCGCTTGATGGCGACGCCCTTCTTTACCAGGAGGTTCGCGTAGAGGTCGAGCTGATCGGAGAGAGCATCGGTGGCGATGCGGCATTCTTCGTCGGTCATGGGGACAAGAGACATGAGGTTTCCTTTCGGCGATGGGCCGGGGTCGTTGGGCGGCGGCTCGGGGCCGCGACGGGTGAGCGGGGCGCGGGCGCCGGGCGGGCCGGACGCGGACGGCGACCTGGCATCGGGCGACCAGCGGGGCGCGGGCGTCACAAGACGTCGCGGCCGCGCTTCTTTCGTATACCCAACCGCGGCGGTCGGGGGCTCTGATTGTGGGCGACGGATGGAATGCAGCGGTGAGAGGTGCCGCGGCGCGGCGCTCGCGCCCTACGGGTTCGAATCCCGTTGCTACGTACTTGTTTATCAAAGCAGAAGGGCCGCTCAAAGGCGGCCCCTCTGGTTACGTGTATGGAGCGGGCAACGGGATTCGAACCCGCGGATGTCAGCTTGGGAAGCTGATGCCTTACCACTTGGCGATGCCCGCGTAGATGTTTGATTCTATCACAGCCTGTCGAGCGCGGGCGCGCGAGAAACCGGAGACGCCGCGACGGCGGCCCGCCGCCGCGACGGCAAAACGGCGCATCAACGCGGCGGTGGGCGTGGGTATCCGGCGGTCCGCTCCGCCTGCGCAGAGAGGGCGTCGGTAATGGCCGTGACGGGGCTTATCGGGAACAGTGTTCTAGTTGCCGCCAACTCGGCGCAAACAGACCAGGAATTTCGTATTGGGCCCACCGGCTACAAAGAAACGACGACATAAGAGCCTACCGAGCATCCGCCATCAATGGGCCCTGTGCGGGCCCAGACGCCGAGCTGCGGAGAAAAGGCGTTGGGCTGGTCGCCGCGCCCACGCCCGCAAAGGATCCCCGCCGAGTTGGTGACCAGGGGGCCTCGGCCGCAAAGGATCCCCGCCGAGTTGGTGACCAGGGGCCTCGGCTGCAAAGAAAACCCGATGAGTTGGTGCTTTGTGGCCCCGCGTGCAGAAAAATCGCCGCCACTTGGTGCGTTGGGGACCAAGCGGCGGCGATTTCTTTGCGCGAGCGCCAACTCGCGCGATTTTCTTTGCAAGGCCGACCGGACGCGGGCGCGGCGCCTTAGCTGCGGCGGATAAGCTCCGTGACGGCCTCGGCGACGGCGACCGCCTGCTCGGGAACCACGTTTTGGGCAACGTCGTCGGCGGTGTGCGAGAGCGCGCGCATGCCGGAGTCGTCGGTGCCCATAACGGTGAGGCCGCGCATGGACGAGAGCATCGCGGGCGTAACGTCGGTGGTGCTCCAGTCGTACTTGGCACGCTCGACCGGAATGTGCAGGTCGTCGCACACATTGGTCATCATGCGAAGCATGCGGCGATCGGCGCGGCGGGTGATGAGCAGGCCCTCGTGCGAGAGCACCGTGAGGTCGCCGGCGGCCACCGAGTCGAGGTTGATGACGAAGGAGCCGCGGATCTGCTTGCGGTGCTGCGCGAGGAAGGCGCGCATGCCGGCGTGGTCGCAATCGCTCGAACCGAGAGCGACGAACCAGATGTCGTGGCAGACGAGGGCATCGTCGCCGAGGCCCAGGATCTCCTCGCGGAGGTCCTCCTCGCTCGGGACGTTCTCGTCAGCGGGCGCCTCGAAGTCGAGGGCCTCATCAAGGTCGGCACCGTCGCCGTCGACCATGCGCAGGCCGGCGCGGACAGTGGCCCCGCCCTTCCAACCGCCGTGCTTCGGGGCGTTCTCGCCGTCACCGGCGGAGGTCTTCTTGGTGCCGAACATGCCCTTGAGGCGGCCAAGAACGCCCTCGTCGTCGGACTTGTGGGTGTCGGCGGCCTGGAGGGCGGCGAATTCCTCGTCCTCGGCCGTGGTGGCATTGGAGCTCAGGGCGCCGGTGGTCTGGGTGTTGGAGGCCGCGCCGCCGAAGGAGGCGGTGGTGTCGGCGCCAGACTGAACGGTGACCTTGGGCGCATTGGGGTCGGTGCCGAAGGGGTCGGTGCCACGGGAAGACGGGTCGGGAAGATCGAAGAGGGTCGCGCGGCGGGCGACGCTGGCGGCCTGCGGGCGGAAGCTCGTCTTGCCCCACTCGGGGTCGTCGGGAGCCGCGGGCTTGGGCTGGGCAAGAGGGGCGGCGGGGACGGTGGCGCCCAGGTCGTCGTTGCCCTCAGTGTCGAGGCCGGCGGGATCGGGGTCGATGGTGTAGCCGTCCTCAGGCTGCTCGAAGTTGGGCTGGGCGGCGGTGGGCTCGGTCGCGGCGGTCTGCTCGGCGTCGGCCGGGGCGGCGACCTCTGCAGCCTGCTCCGCGGAGACGGGCTCGGCCTGGTCCGCGACGAACTGCGCCGGCGCGGGGACGGGGGCGTCCGCGGGCTCGGGCTGCTCGTTGAACGGAATCAGGTTGCCCTCGGGCATCGGCTGGTCGATGTACTGGCTGGCCGCGGGCTGCTCGTCGGCGATCTCCTCGAACTCGGCGATGGGCAGCTCGTCTTCGACGGGCTGCTCGGCGACGGCTTCGGCGTCCTCGGAGAACCGCTCGTCCTCGGCGGCCTCGGCGGCGGCGCGCTCCTCAGCGGCCGCGCGGGCCTCCTCGCGCTTGGCGGCGACCTTCTCGCCGATCTCGCTGGCGGCCGAAGTCACGCTGTCCTTGGCCTTGCGGAAGAAGGAGAAGACCGACTCGAGGGCGGCAGGCTTGTCGTCCTCGGCGCCGTAGGGGTCGACGGAATCGATGCCGACGGCCTGGTCGAGATCGACGGGCTCGGGAGCGGCGACGGTGTTCTCAGCGGCGGGGGCAAACGACGCGGCAGCGGGGGCAGCGGTCTTGGCGGCAGTAGCGGCGACGCCGGCAGCGGCGCCGGCGGCGACCTTGCGCACCACGCGCTTCGGCGTGCCGGGGATGGTCACGGCGACGGGCTCGGGCTCGACGTACTCGACCTCGCAGTCCTCGGGGAGCATGCCGAGGCTCTTGACCACGTCGGCGCCATGGCGCACGCCGTCCACGTGGCCGCGCTTATACACGACGACGGGCTCGGGCTCCTCCTCGACGACCTCCTCGAACTGCGGCGCCTGCGCGGCAACCTCGGCGGCGGGCGCCGGCTCGGCGGTGAAGGCCGGGGCGTTCTGCGGGTCGGGCGCGATGTCGGCCAGAGTGTCGTTGAGACCGGCGTAGGGAATCTCGGGCTGGGTGCTCGCGTCCTCGGCCGCGGCCTCGAGGGCAGCAGCCTCGGCGGCGGCGCGCATGGCCTCGAGGGCCTGCTCGATGCTCTCGGAGCCGTGGACGCTCTCGATGCCGGACGGGCGGACGTTCTCGAGGACGCCGAGCATGGCGGCGACGCCGGACTTGTTGTCGTTGGCGCCCTCGGTGCAATCGGAGAAGTGCTCGAGGATGGTGGAGACGCCCAGGATGGCCATCGGCAGCGCGGCCACGATGCCGATGATCCACATGAAGCGGCGGACCGGGTCGGGCAGGAACGCGAGCACCTGGAACAGGGTGCAGACGCCGGTGACGATGACGCAGCACTGGCTCACCTTCCAAAGCATGGGCACGTAGGAGGCGAGCGGGGTGGTGTAGAGCGGGTTCTCGCGCGGGGAATCGTAGTGCGCGACGATGACGATGGGGCGGGTGCCCTTCATGACCATGGGGCCGGTGCCCTCGTGGAACGCGACGACGTTCTGGCTGCGGGTGGTCGGCCCCACGTTGGCAAGAAGATCGCGGCCCAGGTACTTGAGCACGAACAGCGCGATGGGCGCCGCCACCAGCACGAAGCCGATGAGGGTCAGCACCGTGACGCCGATGCCGGCCAGAACGATGCCGATGAAGATCAGCGCGTACAGCACCGCGGGGATGACGCCGCCGAACGTCTTGGCATCGAACTCCTCGATGCTGGGCTCGACGTCGTGCTGGCGCATGAGGTCGGCGATGGTCTCGGCTGCCTGGAGCTCCTCTTGGCTGCCGGCGGGGCAGATGCCCACCTTCTCGTTGAGGTAGTCCATGTAGTCATGTGTCATGGCCATTATGAAAATCCTTTTAGGCAGAGTTCCGCGGGGAACATCGAGTAGTTGCATACAATCAAAAGAGTATACGTCTTGATTATCGTTTTCGCAGATTAAGCATCTGTTCTTCGGCGGGGCGGCCTAAATACCCGACGGGAGATGCGAGGGGCCGCGGGCGTGGCCGGAAGGGGCCGGATAGGCTTGGAAGAGATCAATTTCACGGCGGACGAGCAGAAAGCCATGCGAGTGGTCACCCTCGCCGTTTTCTTGACGAACGCAGCGGCGCCGGTCGCCACATCCGACCTCAACGAGCGCTTCTACGCGGAGCTCAGCGACGAGAACCGCAAGAAGACCTTTAAGCGGGACCGGGAACTTCTCGAGGAGCTCGGTTTCAGAATCGTCGTGGCGGGAAAGAGTGCGCTGCCCGGCGGCGGGTCCGAAAGCCTTTGGGCGGCCGACGAGGAGTCGAACTTCGCGAGCGGAGCCGAGCTGGAGCCCCTCGACGCGATCGCCCTGAACGCCGCCTGTCAATCCCTGTTTGATGATCCGGGCTTCATGCCCACCGCCGCGCTGAGGAGCGCCCTTTCGAAGATCGACCGCACGTTCGGCGACGCAGGGCAGGCGATTCAGGCAAATGCGCCGCAGGTAGATGAAACACGCGCCACCATTTTCTCCTGCATTGAGGAGGGTGTGGCCGCGCGCGTGAGCTACCGCAAGGACAACGGTGAGAAGACCGAGCGCGTCTTCGCGCCACTCTACACCTTTGCCAAATACAGGCACGGCTACGTGGTCGGCGACATGGTCGAGGAGGGCTGCGCGCGCCGCACCCTGCGCATCGACCGCATCGATGACATCAAGAAGCTGCAGGTCAAGTACGACGTTCCAACGGACTTCGACATCAACGATTACCCGCAGCTTCCGTTCCAGATGGGCAACGCGCGGGGCGAGGCGACCTTCCTCGTGCCCAGCGAGCGCGAGGCCGACCTGCGCCGCGAGGCGGGCGGCAAAGGTACGTTTGCGCAGGATAACGGGCGCACGACGTGGCGAATTGCTTTTGCCGACGAGAACGACGCGGCCTGCTGGGCCGTCGCGCGAGGGCTGCGCGCGCTCTCGCCGAAGACCGTCGTCGACGCCTGGACGCGTTGCCTGAAAGGGGTGATCTCCGATGGCTGCTAAGAAACACGCAGGTAGACGAGGTGCCGCGGAAATTTCGAAGGAGCTGTTGAGCATCCTGTTCTCCCTCTCGGAACCCGGCGACTTCGCCAGCCAGGAAGCGATTCAGAAACGCTTGGGCTGCGACCAGGGGCACGCGGAGAAACTCATCGCCATGCTCGAGTGCATCTCCGGGGACCCAAGCGGAATCACCGCCTACGAGGACGAGGACGGCCTGGCCATCGGCGTGGATGGCGCGCATGGCCGAGCACTGCGCCTCACCAAGAGCGAGACGCGCGCCCTTCTCGACGCCCTGCGAAAGATCGGGACGGCGCAAAGCGAGGAATTGCGCGCCGAGCTTGAGGGCTGCCTTGCCGACGGTGCCCTCGACCAGGCGCTCGTTGAGCGGGCGCCTTCGGCCACGGGCAGGGAGAACGACGCCGAGGCGTACGCCATCTGCTCGAAGGCCGTCGCGCGGCGCAAGGATGTCGAATTCGTTTATCGCAAACCGGACTGCGCCCCTGAGCTGCGGCGCGTTCGCCCGTGGATACCCCGTCACTCCGACGAGGCATCGTATCTGCGCGGCTGGGACCTCGACAAGCACCTCGTTCGCATGTTCCGCATCGACCGCATGAGCAACGTCAAGTTGGTGGCGCGCACGGACGAGGACGTTTCCGGCGCCGCGTCCGACTCCGACGCCCGCGTCATCAAGCTGGCATTCCGCGAGAAGAGGTTCCTCAAGCTGTTCGATTGGCCCGAGCTCGTCATCCACTCCACAAACCACTCCACAAACGACGGGGGCGAAGCGGTGGGCACGCTCCCCTACTACGGCGGCATGTGGCTGCCGAGGCAGATCGCCGGCTGCGGCGGCGCGGTGGTCGCGCACGACGAGGAAGTCGCCGCGCTGGTCCGCGAGTACGCCGCGGAACTGCTCGCGAGCACCGAATAACGCTCGGAAGGCCCGCGCCAAGCTCAGCGAGTCTCAAAAATGCGAGCAATACCACGCCGACGAAGTGAGGCCGTGGTATTGCTCGCATTTTTGAGACTTTGAGGCCCGAATGTTCGGAAAACTTGAGCGGTACCACGGACCCGATGGGAATCCGTGGTACCGCTCGATTTTTTGAGACTCGATTGTCCGGCGAAGGGAATTACAGGCAGAACCCGGGCACGACGCCGACCTCGCCGCTCACCGTGGGGTTGCGCGAGATGCCTGCGTAGCCGTCCTCGTTGCGCGGGGCGATGATGCGGTCAGCATTGGCGGTGTCGGCGGTGCGCGTCCACCAGTTGACGACGTCCCCGCTCACCGACATGGCGCTGTTGGACTGGCTCCAGCTCACGCCGAGGTTGGCGAAGAGCTGGTACTGATCGCCCTCGGGGTTGTAGCTGCCGTAGCGATAGCTGCCGGACTCGAGCGAGCCGACGAGCTCGGAGTAGGAGACGAGCCAGACCTTGTCGTCGGTGGCCTCCTGCTCGCTCGTCGAGCTGTAGCGGTTGGTCTGCTTGGATACGCTGACCAGCGCGCTCTTGACCTCGGAAGGCAGCATCTCAACGAACTCGCCGTTGAGCCACTCGCGCAGGGAGCACGTGCCCCAGTCGGCGTCGGACGTCGAGTCGGACATCGCCATGGTTGCGACCGAGGTGTCGGCGATGAACGAGATGCCGGCGTGGCCAGTGCCGTCGGACTTGAGGTCGTGCCAGAAGCCGGCGATGCGCATGTTGACGGTCGTGCCGTCGGTGAGCTGAAGGCTCTTGCGCTGGGTGCCGTCGAGCGCGCCCGTCGAGGAGCACAGGTTGTACTTCTTGGCGATCGTCAGCGCGTCGGACTCGCTCGTGGCGGCCGAGATGAGCGCGGAGATCTTGGAGAGGTCGGACCAGGAGTACGCGTCGACGCTCGTCTTGACGTCGACGACGGTCTCTTCCTCGGCCGGTTCCTCGGCAACGGTGGTTTCCTGCACGGGCATCGTGACCTCGGTGGCGGGCTTCAGCTGCGGCGTCTCCTTGGTGCTGGACGATCCCGAGAACGCGGCGACGGCGCCGCCAGCGATGAGCAGTACGGCAAGAACCGCGATACCCGCGGCGATCAGCGGCTTCTTCGACTTAAAGGCGCCGTTGAACAGAGAGCCTCCGTTGGACGAGCGGCCCGTGCCGTCGTCGTAGGCGTTGAAGGTGCCGTCGACCTCGGCCGCGCCGTCCTTCCAGAAGGAAGAGACGTCGTCACCGGTGTTGACGGAGTCGGAATCAGTGCCGTACGAGGAGGCTCGGGACGCGAAGTGGACCGCGCGAATAGGACGCATAACGGCCGTGACCTGGTCGTCGTTCTCCGCAACAGGGGCGTCGGTGTGCTCAGGCTCATCGGTTGCGACAGGCTCGGGGTCGTCGGCGGCGAGCGTCTGCTCGGCAAAAGCGGCGGCAAGCTCGGCCTCGGTAGCGGTGGACTCGGCTTCGGCCTCGTCGGCGGCGGCAACGTCGACAGGCTCGGGCTCATCGAC
>CAVDQW010000179.1:0-11805 GCA_963610995.1 bacterium
GGTCGGAAGCGGCATCGGCGGGCGTTTCGGCGGACGCCTCTGCAGCAACCTCGGCAACAGGCTCCTCGGCGGTCAGAGCATCCTCACCCTCAGATTCGGCCTCGGCAACATCAGCCTGCTCAGCAGCCGCAACGCCGCCCCTATCGCCGACGCGGCGACGGCGACGGCGCTTGGGCTTGGCCTCGGGCTCGGCCGGCTCCTCAGCACTCCCCTGCACCGGCTCCGCGGCTTCGGGCTCCTGCGCCGCGGCCTCGGCAACCGCAGCCTCCGCGGCGGCGGCCTCGCGAGCAGCGACCATCTCGGCCACCGGCTCGTCGGCCTCGGGAATCCGCAGCTGGAACTGCTCGCCCGCACCGTCCTCGGTCTCGACGGGCTCCAGCGCGAGCTCGCGGATAACGGCCCTGAGCTCGTCTTTTTGCTTGGCGTTCTCACCGCAACGGCCCACGATGCGGTTCACATCGGCAGGCTTGATGACCTCGCGCGGGATGCGCACGAGCGAGCTCGCGACGGCGCCCGCATGGCTGCGCAGGTGCGCCGGAAGCGCCGCCACGAACGCAGCGGTAAGAAGATTGATATTGTTGCGCTCCTCTTCGGTAAGCTTACGAGCCATAAAGAGGGTCCTTTCAGTCAAAACTTCAACCGAATTAGTGTACGCTATCGCGGCCCCGCGGCCTAATCCGCCACACAAAGCGCAGGCTCGTACCCAAACGTTCAAATCATACAACTAAATATTTTAGATACGTTTAAGCAGTTCACACGCTATTACTGAGCCAACAGCGACCACCACGGCGTTTGCTTAGGTGCACGACCGACTGCCGACGTTTTGCCGTCGCACACCAAATCGACGGGGCCGCCCGAAGGACGCGCGGCCATACTCGCGACTAACGCACTCCGCAACCGCGGCCACATGCCGCCAAACCAAGGAGGATCACATGAGCAACCCGCAGGTACAGAAGCTCGCCGGAGCATACGAGGCTCTCGCCAACGCGCTCGACGGCTTCGATTGGGGCGAGCCGCAGCGCTGCGTCCTGGGCAGCTTCACCGTCGACGGCCGCCCCGGCGAGGACGTCCACTCCGAGCTCGTCGGCAACGTCTGGATCGGCCTTCCCGCCAAGACGCTCGGCCGCAGCCCCGTCGAGGCCGAGGTCTGCCACATCGTCGTGCCCGAGACGCGCCACGAGGGTTTCGTCGCGCTCGCGCCTATGGACATCGACGACGGCGACGGCACCTGGGCCTGGGTCGTTATGGAGTAGCGGCCGGTCGAATAAGCGAACTGCCAAGCGGGTGCCTCGCGCGCCCGCTTTTTCTGTTTTGCGAGCGGGCGGGGCCAGGGTCGCCCGAATTCTCGCAGTTGTGGCCATCGTGTCCCGCACGGCGCCCCAGATTTGCCTGCTGTGGCCACCACGTCTCGCACGGCGCCCTACGTTCCCGAGTTGTGGCCATCGCCAATAGCCACAACCGACCAATCCAGGGCTCAACCGTCGTAGCAATAGCCGCAACTACTGGATCCAGGGCGCGCGGCGCGGGGCGATGGCCATAACCGTCCCACCAGGACGCACACAGCCGCCGTTGCCGCGCGAATGGTCTTCCATTTGGGCACACTATCAGGTAACGGAAGAAATCGTCCCCCTCCAGCAAAGGAGCAATCATGGCCATGAGCAGGAGATCGTTTATCGTCAGCGCCGCCGCGGCCCTCGGAGCTTTGGGGCTGGCGGGCTGCAGCGGCGCGAGCGGGTCGTCTGCCGCCGAGACCTGGACGGCCACGCAGGACGACTCGCTCGCCGTCCTTACGATGCAGGTTGCAGGCGGAAATGTCGTCGCCATGACGGGCGACGGCTGGGCGCCCCGCGACGGCTACGTCCAACTGCAGCTTTCCGGCGGGACCATCCCCGGGCAGACCATCAAGTCAGTGACCCGCGACGGCAAGAAACTCACCGTCGTGCTCGAGTCGTCGGGCGACGCGGCGAGCCTCAACCTCATGTTGACCGAGTACCGACTGGAAGGCGGAGACGCCTCAGCCGTCGAGGGCGTGAGCGTCGACTACGGCACCGGCACCGTCGAGAACCTCCAAAAAGCCTACGAATAAGAAACCGCAGGCGACGTCGCGCGAAGGGTGCCGGCTTTGGCCCACAGCCTCGTGCATACCGCAGCGTCGTCAAAGGCGACAGCCCGCGCCCGCACCCCATGCAGGCGCGGGCTGTCTGGTCACGCGGCCAGGCCCTCCCCAGCGCGCGGCCGCCAGGAATGCACCCCCCGAGCGTCGGCCCGCTAGATGAAAAGGTCCGGCAGCGCGCCGGTGAGGTACATCACGAAGCGAGCGACGGTGAGGCCGAAGAAGACGCCCACCGCGTACCGGTTGCGCACGACCAGCGCCAGGTACTCGCGGAAAAACGCCGCAGGATAGAAGAACGCCGCGGTCCGCCCGCCCACACAGTTCGCGTTGATCCCGCAGCGCCGCGCGAACATCGCCGCGCGCAGGCAGTGGTACGAGTTCGTGGCGATGGTGCAGTGCGCCGCCCCGCCGCGCTCCTCCATGATGGCGCGGCTGAAGCGCAGGTTCTCCTCGGTGGTCGTGGACTGGTCCTCAAGAAGCACGTCGTCCGCCGGCACGCCTTGTTCGAGCAGGTAATTCGCCATGGCGCGCGCCTCGGAGACCACCTCGTCGGCCCCTTGCCCGCCCGAGCAGATGATCCTCGCGGCACGACCGCCGCCCTCGTACGCCTCAATCGCCGCGTCGAGACGGCCCTGCAGAAGCGGCGTCACCGTGCCGTCCGCGCGGAGCCCGCAACCGAGCACGATCACGTACTCGCGCTCCGGCGGCCGCGGCGCACGATAACAAATCTCGTTCGAAATCCAGGCGCCGAACAGCGCGAACGGAATATAGCCCACAAGCATCGTGAGCAGCACCATCGCGGTCTGGAACGTCTCGTTGGCATTGACCACGTTCTCCATCGACGGCCCGAACGTGATCCAATACGCGACGAAGAGCAGCACGGCGCCCCACCCGAACGGCAGCGCGTGCGCGAGCGAGGGCCCTTCTCGTCGCAGCACGTACGCGCCGTTGAGGAGCAGCGCCACGCCGATGATCGCGTAAACCACAAAGCGCCCGTAGAGGATCGCCGCCCCGACGGGGAGCACCACGGCCTCGTGGTCGACCAGGCCGGCGTCGCGGGCGCCGAGCAGCAGGTCGAGCACCCCGCCCAGGACGAACAGCAGCGCGAGCTCGATGCCGAACCCGCTCGAGATGTAGTTCGGGCTGCGCCGCAGCCGGCATGCGGTCACGGCGGCGAGCGCGACGCCCACGATGCAGCAGATAACGCCCCTCAGAAGCATGCGTTTCCTTTCAAGTTTTCCGATGAGTCCATGGTAGCGCTACGATGTCCCTCACAAATACCCGCTACTTTTGCCACAAAGGACTCCCATGAGCAAACTCTTCGGCGGCCTCAAGATGGGTTGGCCGGCCGTCATTCTCTTCGCCGTCGCCGCCGGCGTGTACACAGGCGCCGTGAACTCCGTTCCCGCACTGGACAACACGTCGTTCATCGATATAGCCGTGTCGTTCGAATGGTGGATCGTCTTCGCGGTGGTCATCGCGACCAACTGCGGGAAACCCCGGGAATCGGCGCTCAAGATCTTCGCGTTCTTCGTCATCAGCCAGCCGCTCGTCTTTGCCGTGGAGGTCGCGCTGCGCTCAATCGACGCGCAGATGGCCTGGTACTACTACGCGACGAACTGGGGGCCGAAGACTCTGCTCACGCTGCCCGGAGGCTTTCTCGCGTACTACGTAAAGGACAGGCGCCTGGTCGGCGGCCTAGTGATGGGCCTGACCGTGGCCGCGCAGGTCATGCTCGGCATCTCCTACCTCGCCGCGACGCTCATCGCGCCCCCTCGCCACCTGCTGTCCGCCGTCTTCTGCTTCTGCAGCGCCGCCGTCATGCTCCTCCGCGTCCAAAAGAGCCGCCGCAACCGCGTCGTCGCGCTGGCCGTCGCCGCCGCGCTCTTTGTGGCCGCGGGCGTTTGGCTCCAGCTCTCCGGCCGCGTCCTCGCCTAGCGATAAGACAGGGGGATAAGACAGGGGACAGTCCCTTCGTCTTATACTTCTTGCCAACAAACGCCACGTTGATAGGTCGTCACCATGAAATTCCTTGCTCTGTTCCTCATCGCCGCGCTCATCAGCGCCTCAGGCTTCAAGAAGTTCGTGTGGTTCCTCTCGCTGGGCTACGGCTTCTCGATGGCGGCCATTGGCGCGGCGCTGATCGTCATGCACTGGGGCGCGGCCGACGCGGCGAGCCTCGTGCTCTGCCTGCTGCTCGTCGTCTACGGCGTGCGCCTCGGCAGCTACCTCGTGTACCGCGAGCTGCGCAACGCCGAGTACAACCGCGTGCTCAACGCCGCCGGCGGCTCGGCCACCTACCCGGTGCCGTTGCTCATCGTGATCTGGCTCACCTGCGCGCTTCTCTACGCGTGCGAGGCGTCGCCCGTGCTCTGGCGCCTCAGCGCCGGGGTGGGCGTCGACGCGTTCGGGGTCGCGGGCGCCGTGATCGCCACCTGCGGCGTTGCGCTCGAGGCGGCCGCAGACCTGCAGAAGAACGCCGCCAAGAAGGTGAACCCGCGCCGCTTCGTCGACACGGGCCTCTTCTCGTTTGTCCGCTGCCCCAACTACCTGGGCGAGATCCTGACCTGGACGGGCATGCTCGTCTCGGGCCTCGGCGCCATGCAAACGCCGTGGCAGTGGGCCGCCGCGCTCTTCGGCTGGATCGGCATCGTCTACGTCATGTTCGGCGGCGCCCGCAGGCTCGAGATTCGCCAGAACAAGAATTACGGCGCCGACCCCGAGTACCAGGCCTACGTCCGCCGCGTGCCCATCATCCTGCCGTTCGTCCCGCTCTACAGCGTGGAGAAGTACACGTGGCTGCGCGGTTAAACGAATGAGACGGGGGGCAGTCCCCTCGTCTCATCGGAAATCGGAAATAAGACAAGGGGACTGTCCCTGTGTCTTATCAAAGGAGAAAGCATGAACACTGAGCAATACGAGGCAGCGGCCAACTTCTGGAAGCAGAAGGAGCGCGCCGAGATGCCCGCCGACCAGCTGCGCGAGCACGTCGAGGCGTTTCTTGCCGAGAAGAGCGTGTGCGCGCTGGCTACCGGCGCAGGCGACTTCGTGCGCTGCACGCCGCTCGAGTACAGCTACCACGACGGCGCGCTCTGGATCTTTACCGAAGGCGGCGAGAAGTTCGTCGGCCTGGCCAAGAACCCCAACGTGTGCGCGGCCGTCTTCGACCAGAACCCCGGCTTCGGCTCGCTCAAGAGCGTGCAGGTAACGGGCACCGTCGAGGTCGTCGAGCCCATGAGCGAGACCTACCTGGCGCACGCCGAGGTTAAGAAGGTCCCCGTGACGGCGCTTCAGAAGCTCGCCGACCAGGGCCAGCCCATGCACCTGCTGCGCATCGAGCCGACCCGCGTCGACGCGCTCTTCTCCGAGTTCAAGGCGCTCGGCTTCGACAGCCGCCAGACGCTTCAGTACCGCTAGCGCGCCGCCGATAAGACAAGGGGACAGTCCCTTCGCCCTATTCCGCTACGGAGATAAGACGAAGGGACTGTCCCCTTGTCTTATCGCTCAACCAACATGCAGGCGAGCGTCAATGCCAAGCAGCTCAACTTCCTTATCGACACGGTGGACGTGGTGCACGAGGACGCCATCTGCGACAGCCTGCGCCTGCAGCAGGTGCTGCTCAACATTTTGAGCAACGCGGTCAAGTTCACCGAGGCGGGCGGGACCATCGGCATGCGCGTGACCGAGAAGCCGGCGAGCAGCGGGTACGCGCGCTACGAGTTCAGCGTGCGCGACACCGGCATCGGCATGAGCCCGGAGTTCCAGGAGCACATCTTCGAGCCGTTTACCAAGGAAGAAACCTCCACGGTGAGCGGTATTCAGGGCACGGGCCTGGGCATGGCCATCACGAAGAACATCGTTGACATGATGGGCGGCACGATCCGCGTTACGAGCAAGCTCGGGCGCGGCACGGAGTTCGTGGTGCGCCTCGATTGCCGCATCGGCGCCGAGCCCGTCGAGCAGGGCGAGATCGCTGAGCTGCGCGGCATTCGCGCCCTGGTGGCCGACGACGACTCGGACACCGCCATCAACGTGAGCAACATGCTGAGGACGGTCGGCATGCGACCCGACTGGACGCTCTCGGGCAAGGAGGCCGTGCTGCGCGCCCGCGTGGCCATGGACGAGGGCGACCGCTACGGGGCGTACATCATCGACTGGCTCATGCCCGACCTCAACGGCATCGAGACGGTGTGCCAGATCCGCCGCCACATCGGCGATGACGACGCGCCTATCATCGTGCTGACGGCCTACGACTGGGCCGAGATCGAGGACGAGGCGCGCGCCGCGGGCGTCACGGCGTTTGTGAGCAAGCCGATCTTCATGTCCGAGCTGCGCGAGGTTCTGTGCAAGCAGGCCGGGGCCGAGGCGGGCGTCGTTGAGGCCGAGGACATGGACGTCTCCGGCACGCGGGTGCTGCTCGTCGAGGACAACGAGATGAACCAGGAGATCGCCGAGGCCATTCTCGCGCAGCACGGAATCGTGGTCGACGTGGCGGATGACGGCGACGTTGCGGTGAGCACGCTGCAGGAGCGAGGCACCGGCGCCTACGACCTGGTGCTCATGGATGTGCAGATGCCGCGCACGAACAGCTATGGCGCCACTCGCGCGATCCGCGCTCTGGCGGACCCGGGCGTGGCGCGCATCCCCATCATCGCCATGACCGCGAACGCCTTCGACGAGGACCGCGCACTGGCGGCGGAAGCCGGCATGGACGGCTACATCACGAAGCCCGTCGACATCGACAAGACCATCGAGGCCATTCACCGATTCAGGAAGAAGTAGCTGCGGCGCGTTGGCCGTCGAGGCTTTCGCTTGCGAAGAAAACGCGCCGAGTTGGTGGTTGGGGCCCTGCTTGCGAAGAAAACGCCGCGACTTGGTGGCTCGGGGGCTTGTTCGCAAAAATAACGTGCCGAGTTGGTGAGCTGGGGCCCTGTTTGCAAAAAATACGCGCCGAGTTGGTCCACCGACGGCCAACTCGGCGCGTATTTTTTGCAAACGGCCGCTGGGGAGACCAAGCCGACGCGTTTTCTTTGCGGCACAAGGCCCCGGACACCAAGCGGTCGCGTTTTCTTTGCAGGCCAGGTCGCCTGCGCGGCGGTGACTGTTTCCGCGTCGCGAGGGGAACGTCGCCGAAAGCGCGACAGCCCTTCGCCCTGGTGTTCCGGGCCGAGACAGCGTAGCGCCTGCTATTGGTGACTGTTTCCGCGTCGCGAGGGGAACGCTGCCGAAAGCACGACGGTGTTTCTTTCGTTGGACGGCCAGGACAAGGTGCGATCTGAGACGCGGTGACTGTCACCAATTGCTGGCGCACCGCAGGTAGAAAACCGCCAGCAATCAGCTGACTGCCACCACCTTGCAGGCGCTCACGCACAAGAAACCTGCCACCAATGACTGTCACCCGTGGCAGGCAGCTTAACCGTGTGGTTACTCGAGGAGGCGGCCGTAGTCGTTCCACTCGCCGTAGAGGTTGCCCTTGCGGGTCTCGTCGATGAGGTGCGCCAGAGCCCGCTCGTACGCGGCGGCGTCGCGACCCTTGTAAAACGCCACGTTATACGCGCGTATCCGCTGGTAGAGCGGCGGAAACGAGCGAAACTTGGAGTAGACGCGGGCGTCCTTGAGCGCGC
Source organism: bacterium (assembly GCA_963610995.1). Lineage (GTDB taxonomy): Bacteria > Actinomycetota > Coriobacteriia > Coriobacteriales > Atopobiaceae > Paratractidigestivibacter. The sequence continues at coordinate 7,738 of CAVDQW010000179.1, forward strand.
GCTCCACGTCCGGGTCCATCTTGAACGAGCGCGGGCCCATGGGCGGCAGCACCGCGCGGCCGGCGTCGGTCATGAGGCCCAGGCGCTCGAGCCGGCGCACGCGCTCCTTGTTGAGCTCCGTCCACAGACAGCCGCGGCGCCGGGGAGAGAACCGCTGCATCGTCACGCCGTTTACCTTGGCATTTGTGGAGTCGATCCACCCGAAGCAGAGGGCCTCCTCGACGGCATCGAGGTAATAGAGCACGGGCTCGTCGCCAGGGCGGCCACGGCGCGCGATCACCCAGCACTCGGGCTCGCTCGCGGCGTTGGCGGCGAGCCACGCGCGGAACTCGGCGCGGCTGGTCACGTCCAGTATGTTCTGCGGATCTTTTCTCATGGGCCCATTGTGCCACGAGCCTGCCGCGGGTGACAGTCATTGGTGGCAGGTGCCGCCTGCCTGCCACCAATGACTGTCACCCGCGGCAGGCGGGTCGCCGTGTCTGTCCCCTGCTGCTGCACGACAAACCTGTCACCGGGTGCAGCAGCTGGTGACAGGTTTATTCTGCTGCGGCCGGGGACAGACATGGGGTGGCGGCGCGGCACAAGAAAGCCCGCCCGGGCCGAAGCCTGGGCGGGCGGACGTTTCGGTATGCGCGGAACTGAACTTAGGCGCCCTGCTTGCCCTCCTCGCGGACCTTGTAGCAGATGAAGAAGAAGGCGACGTAGACCACGGTGGTCAGCACGGAGCCGAAGCTGCCGGCGCCCTGGGCGAGGCCGGCGACGGTGCCGATGACGGAGATAGCGGCGGTGATGCCGGCGACAACGGTCACGAAGCCCATCTTGCTCGGGTTGTTGGCGCCGCGGATGCCCATGGCGGAAACGAAGACCTCAACGAGGGAGAACAGGGCGAGGACGACGCCGATGCCCATAACGACCTGGAGGCTCTCGGCGTTGCTCATGCCAAGCGGGTACGCGGAGAGGGTCTCAAGCACGGTGTCTGGGTTGGCTACGGAGCCGCCGACGATAAAGACGCCAAGAATGAGGGAGAGGACGCTGAAGACGAGGGAGATGATGGACAGAACCTTGAGCGCCTTGCGATAGGTGGACATGATGGACTCTCTTTCCTTGTTGAGGGGCTTCCCGACCCCTTTGGTTTTGTTAGCGACTTCGGCGTCGCCGTTTGACAGTTTGCATTATTGGTCACCGCGCGCATCAATTGCGCACCACGGCGCAAATTAATTTTTGCTTGAGCGTTTTCGCAGGATTGTGTAGGGGGTATGCGGCGGCGAGGCAGGCTGGCGCGGGGCCGAGCGCGATGAGCTGCGGGCCGAGCGCCAGGCGTCATCGGGCGGCGAGCGCATAGCGAGCAAGCGGCAGGCGGCGCACACGGTCAATGGATGGTGCGGATAGACGCCGACGGCGACGCACGAGCAGCTCGCTCGCAGGCAGTGGACGGCGCGGCGGGACGCGAGGCCGGCTCGGGCGGCGCGGCGGGACGTGGGGCCGGCGCGGGCGGCGCGGCGGGACGTGAAGCCAACGCGGTCAGCGCGGCGCTGCACGCTAGCCGCGGGCCACAATCCCCTTCAGAACGACCTCCGCCGGCCTGCGCTTGGGGTCGAGCCTGCGGCCGACGCGGCCGAGCGCCCAGGAGCACAGGGCGATGATGACAAAGTACACAACCGCCGTGGCCAGCAGCGGGAAGAACGCCTGAAACGTACGCGAGCGAATAATATCCGAAACCTTCGTGAGGTCCTGGATTGCGATGTATCCCACGATGGAGGTGGCCTTTATCAGTGCCGTGAGCTGCCCGGTATAGAGCGACCACACGCGCGCCGCCGCCTGCGGAAGCACGACGCGGCGGAACGCCATCGCGCGCGGGAAGCCCATGGCGACGGTCGCCTCGATCTCGCCCGGGCTCACCGCCGAGAGGCCCGTGTCGAACACCTCCGAGATGGGCGCCGCCGTCTGCAGGCCGAAGCAGATGATGGCCACAGCCACGGCGGGAATCGGCACCCCCGCGAAGACCATGTAGTACAAGATCATGAGCCAGACCAGCACCGGGATGCCCGTGGCGAGCCTCGCGTATACCCTGGCGAAGCCCCGCACAGCGGCGCATCGGCACCGTTTCATGAGGCAGAGCCCGACGGCGGCCGCGTTGCCGAGCACGAACGCGCCGGCGGTGATGAGGCACGTGACGCCCAGGCCGGAGAGCACGAGCTGCCAGCGGTTCTCGACGAGGAACGTGCTGTTGAAGTTGGCGCCGAAGGTCTCGAGGAAGCTCGGCTCGGCGGCGCCCTCCCGCTTGGCGAGCGCGCCGTAGCTCAGCGACACGTACGAATCGGTGAAGTCGATCTGCTCGCGGCGCTCGTCGGTGGGCATGAGCTGCAGGGCCAGGTCGCACTTTCCGGACACGACCGAGGCGATGAGCGACGAGAAGCTCATGTCCTGGAACTCGACGCGGTAGCCGAGCTCGTAGGCGATGCGCATGGTGATCTCGCGCGAGTAGCCGACCTGCTCGCCGTTGTAGATGAAGGTGTAGGGCTCGTCGGTGCCGGTGGAGGCCACGCGCAGGACCTCGCCGTCCTCGCGAACGGGCACGTCATCCATGGTGTAGTTGCGGTCCACCAGCCATTTCTTGTTGACGGCGTCCACGGTGCCGTCCGCGCGCAGGCGGGCCAGGACCTCGTTGATCTTTTCGCGCAGCTCGTCGTTGCCCTTGGCAATGCCCATTGCGTCGTCGAAGGTGATGAACGCCGGCATGACGTACTCGTAGCCGGGGTTGCTCTCCATGAAGCGGTTGGCGTAGAACTCCGAGACGAAGCCGTAGTCGATCTTGCCGGCCATGAGCGCGGCCGCGACGCCGCCCTCGTCCTGATAAAGCAGCAGGTCGGCGGCGGAGTAGGCCTTCTCGAGGGCAACCTCGGTGAGCGTGCCGTTGACGGCGCCGAGACGGGAGCGGGAGTAGAGCTCGTCGCGCTCGGACACGTCCATCTGGCGGTAGTTCGACTCGTCGGCGATGGCGGGGACGAGGGCGGTGGAGGCGACGGTGGCCACCGCGAGCAGGACGACGCAGAGCGCGGCAGCGATTCTTTTGAGCAGGCTGTTCATGGGGTCCTTTGAGGTCGTTGCATTCTTGAACATGATAAGGCGTTCGCGCGTGCGGGCCTCCCGTGCGCGAGCGCCGGGACGTGGGCCACGCGCGGCGCGGACGAAGACGGTTGTCGGCGAATTTCGGGCCGCGGCTTCCCGTGTGGCCCTCCCGCACGTGAGCGCCTGCAAGGTGGTAACTGTTTCCTTTGCGCACGCGCGGCGCGGGCGTAGATGCTGCCGCCGAATTGCCGGGTGCGCTATCCCGCGTGGCCCTCCCGCACGTGAGCGCCTGCAAGGTGGCGACTGTTTCCTTTGCGCACGCGCGGCGCGGGCACCAGGACGTGGGCAAACGGCTCGGCGAGACTCTCGCAACGTCGGGAGATGTGAGCAAAGGTGACTGTCACCAAATTGCTGGCGGCCGCTGCCCCGACGGCCTGGGTTTGCAAAGAATACGAGCCGAGTTGGAGGCCGCAGCGCTCGACTGCAAAGAAAAGGCTCCGAGTTGGTGCACTCGGCCCACGGCTGCACAGAAACTGCGCCGAGTTGGCCCCGGCGAATCGCGGCCGCAAAATGAACGCACCGGCTGGATACGTCCAGCCCACGGCTGCAAAGAAAACACGCCGAGTTGGAGGCCGCAGTACCCGACCGCGAAAAAACCGCGCCGGCTTGGTGCTCAGCGGCCCAAGTCGACGAGATTTCTTTGCGATTGAGGCCGTACACAACCCAATCGCGGCGTTTTCTTTGCAAGCGGGACCGCAAGCGGCCAAGCCGGCGAGTTTTCTTTGCAAGCGGGGCCGCAAGCGGCCAAGTCGGCGCCCCTTCTTTGCAAACGACAGACCTTGCGACCAAGCGGCCGCGATTTCTATGCGGCGACGGACGCGGGCCGCCTGTCACCAATGACCGCCGTCCACAACTGGCGCGGCCGCCGACACCTGTCACCAATGACTGTCACCCGTGACAGGTGCGGGCCGATGCGCGAGCACCCGCCGTCAACGACCG
>CAVDQW010000180.1:0-2955 GCA_963610995.1 bacterium
CCCGTAGCCCTCGCAGCCGAAGAGCAGGGCGCGCTTGTCCGCATCGGCCAGCGACGGGTCGTCGATGGCCACGGCATCCGGCTCGAGCGCCATGGCGAGCACCGAGAAGCCCTGCCCGCGCAGCAAGTCGAAGGTTTTCGCGGGCCAAGCCGCGGCTTCCGCTCGCGCCCACGGCACCTGGAAGACAGTTCCCATCGAGACGCGGGCGGCGCGCCGGCACAGGGGATCGGCGCAACGGGGCGAGAGAACGACGGCGTCGGCGCCGAGGGCGGCCGCGCTGCGGAAGAGCGCGCCCACGTTCGAGACGTCGACGAGGTCCTCGAGCACGGCCACATGGCGCGCGCCCGCGACCACCTCGGCGACCGAGCGCGCAGCCGGCCTCCTCATGGCGCACAGGAACCCGCGCGTCACCTTGTAGCCGGTGAGGCGCTCAGCCTGGTCGTGCGGCAGGACGAACACGTCAGGCTCGCGCTGTCCCGCGCCGAAAGCGACGCCGGACGCCTTATCGAGCAGCTCTGCGCAGCTCTCGAGATGGCGCTCATCGACCAGGAACGACAAGGGGACCACGCCGGCGTCGAGCGCCACCCCCACCACCAGCGGCGACTCGGCGATGACCACGCCGCGTGCCGGATCGAGGTCGCACCTGAGCTGGTGCTCGGTCAGGCGCGCGAAGACATCGAGCCTGGGGTCGGAGATATCGTCGAGCCTTTGAGCCTGCATGGAGCTTCCCTCATTTCTTGTTGAGCGAGATAAGCACACCATACCAGTTGTCCTATCGCTGAGGTACGATATTCAAGCTGTGCCTAGACAGCGCCCCTTATGCCAAATACCCGAGTCAGAGGTTGAATTAATGAGCTCCGAGATCCAGAACAACGAGGCAGAGAAAACCCGCCAGTCCATCGCTTCGCGACTCGCGCAGGTCGACGGCGGCGAAGACGCGCCCGAGCAGGACCCGCTCGAGTCGATCGGCGAGCGCGACACGTACGTCTCCCCCGCCACCGCAGAAGGATTCCAGTCCGTCTTCTCCCCCATCTCCGACGACGAGGGCTCCAAGCCGAAGCGCCGCCGCAAGCTGTGGATTATCCCGCTCGTCCTCGTGGCGCTTCTCGTCGCGGGCTACGTCGGCGGCGCGGTCTACTTCAACGATCACTGCCTCCCCAACACCACGGTCGATGGCGACGACGTCTCGGGCAAGACCAAGTCCGAGATCGCCGCGTCCATCCAGGCGCAGCTCGACGGCTACACGCTGTCCGTGAGCGGAGACGGCGTGGAGCTCAGCCTCAAGGGCTCCGACCTCGGCCTCGCCTACGACGGCGACGCTTACGCGACCGAGGTCATGTCGCGCGCCAACGCGTGGGAGTGGCCTCTCATCATCTCCAAGACCCGCGCCTACGAGCTGCAGAAGACCGTCAAGTACGACAGCGAGAAGGTGGCCTCCGCGCTCGCGCCCTTCGTTGAGAGCAGCAAGGCCTCTGCCGAGGAGTCGCGCAAGAACGCGAGCATCACCTACGACGCCGCGACCGCGAGCTACACGCTCAAGGACGGCGGCGACACCCGCACCCTCGACGCCGACCTGGCCGCCAAGAAAATCTGCTCCGCCATCGATTCCCTTCAGTCCTCGGTCGCGCTCGGCGACGAGTGCCTCGACGCCGGCGACGACTACTCGAAGTCCGTTGCGGAGGCGAACGCCTACCTGGCCGCGGCACCCGAGATCACGCTCGCCGGCAAGGCCGTCTGCCAGGTCAGCGCCGAACAGGTCGCCTCTTGGCTCAAGATCGGCGACGACCTCAGCGTCGAGGTCGACTCCAGCGCCGTGACGACCTGGTGCAAGGGCGAGCTCTCCAAGGCCTGCGACACCGTGGGCACCGAGCGCACCTACACCCGCCCCGACGGCAAGTCCGTCACCGTCTCCGGCGGCACCTACGGCTGGAACATCAACGGCGCCGAGACCGCGGAGAAGATCGTCGACGCGCTTAAGGCCGGCCAGAAGACCACCATCGAGATTCCCACCTACTCCCAGGGCGAGACCTATGCCAACGGCGGCGCGGATTGGGGCAACCGCTACATCGACGTCGACCTCACCGAGCAGTACGCCCGCATGTACGACGCCTCCGGCAACCTCATCTGGGAGACCGAGATCGTGACCGGCGACGCCACCAAGGGCTACAACACCCCCTGCGGCGTCTACACCATGAACTCCAACCGCGCGAGCAACAACGTCGAGCTCCGCGGCAAGACCGACGCCACCACCGGCGAGCCCGAGTACATCAGCTACGTCGACTACTGGATGCCCTTCATCGACAACTCCTACGCGCTGCACGATGCGAGCTGGCGCTCCAGGTTCGGCGGCACCATTTACGAGGGCAACGGAAGCCATGGCTGCGTGAACCTGCCGGTCGACAAGGCCGCCGAGCTCTTCAACCTGTGCTCCGTGGGCGACGTCGTGGTGGTCCACAATTAAATAAAGAGCAGCTCATAGACTCAATGCGCGCGCCTCGTCGAGAGTTTTCGACGAGGCGCGCGCTCTTTTCGGCAAGGCCTGTGCAAGAATTCGCCGTCTATGGAGACCGTGCGCAGAGGCGTCCCCGAAAGGCTTCTTCCTAAGGGCGAGCGTAACCTGCGCGGCCTGGAAAGACGCTAACGAGGATTCTTGCGCGGCAACGGCACCAGCGCATTGTTGAAAACCGGGAAGACTGCCGCAAGAATGCGGTAAGACGATTTTCGCCATTGCTCCGAACGCGGCCGTGTCGCGGCCCCGCACCCCTAGATTTGAGTCCCCGCGCCCTTGTCGGCGCCAACTCGAACCGAAGGGAGCGTCCATGGAACCGAACACGAAAGAGCAGCCGCGCCAGCAAAAGGCCCGGCGAGAAGCGAGAACAGGCGCGCTGCGAAGAAGGGTCGCGGCTACGCTCTCCTGCCTGCTGCTTGCGGTCTCGCAGCTGCTCGGCATAATTA
>CAVDQW010000181.1:0-3286 GCA_963610995.1 bacterium
ATAAGACGAAGGGACTGTCCCTGTGTCTTATTGCGGGCGGTTTAACAGTCGGTGAGTATCCGGCCGAAGGCTTTCCGCGAGCGGCGGGTCGCTCCTATGATTGCAGCGTTTGAATTCGTCGCTGGAAGGTCCCAACTCGTGCAATCTTGGCAGTCGTTCGGCAAGTTCATAGGCTCTCACCTAGCATTTATTGCCCCCACATGCGTCGCGCTCGGCGTGTTGTTCCCCGAGCAGATCTCGGTTCTCAAGCCGTTCGTCACGGCGCTGTTCGCCTTCATGACGTTCCAGGGGGCGCTCGGCAACAACCTGCGCAACCTCGTGGACGCCTTTCGCCACCCCGCGGCCATGATCGCCACGCTGCTCATCTCCGCGCTGGCCATGCCCGCCGCGGCGTATTTGCTGGGGTCGCTCTTCTTCGGCGACAACCCGAACCTGGTCTGCGGCATCGTGCTCGAGTACACCGTGCCGGTGGCCGTGGTCAGCGCCATGTGGATCAACATGTTCGACGGCGACATCTCGCAGGGACTGGCCACGCTGCTCGTCTCGACGGTGATCGCGCCCGTGACCATGCCGCTTACCCTGCAGGGCCTTCTCGGCCGCGCGGTCGAGGTCGACGCCATGGGCATGATGAGCGACATGCTCGTCGAGATCGCGCTGCCCGCGCTCGCCGGCATGGTCGTGAACGACCTTTCCCATGGCTGGGGCAAGCGCGTCCTCAGCCCCGTCATCGCCCCGGCGGCAAAGATCGCGCTCGTGCTGGTGATCCTCTCCAACTCGACGGGCGTCTCTCCCTACATCCGCAACCTCACGCCGACGCTCGTGGGCGTCACGGTGTTCATCGGGCTCTTTGCCACGTCCGGCTACTTCTGGGGGCTCATTATCTCGCGCCTGTGGAAGCGCCCGCGAGAGACCCAGATCACGATGACCTTCCAGACCGGTATGCGAAACATCTCCGCCGGCGCCGTGGTGGCCGCGCAGTACTTCCCGGGCGAGGTCATGTTCCCGGTCATCATCGGCACCCTGTTCCAGCAGGTCCTCGCCGCGTGCTTCGGCAACTTCATGAGTTGGCTTCTGGCCCGCGAGGACGCCGCGGCATCGCCTGCGACAGCTGAATAGGACCGTCGCTCGAAATCGCTCGCGGTCATGCGGCCAAATTACGGCTTTGCGTTCGTGAATGATCACCTTGAAGCGACGCCCATGCGTTTCGTTTTCGCTGCATTTGGGTAAAGCGCCCGCGGCGCCCGCCCGACACCCATATAATCGAGTGGTTTTAACTGCAACTCGAAAGGGGAGCCCATGGCACTCAGCGAGAAGGACGTGCGCGGCATCGCCGAGTACGCGAAGATCGCGCTTACCGATGCCGAGCTCGAGGAGATGACGGCCTACCTCAACGACGCCGTCCAGATGCTCGAGCCCATCCTGCAATACGACCTGCCCGACGTGGAGCCCACGTTCCACCCCATCGGATCGCTCTCCAACGTGATGGGCGACGACACCCGCGAGCCCGAGCGCGACCTTGCGCTCGACGTCGCGCTCCAGAACGCGGGCAGCTCCCGCGAGCGCTACTTCCGCGTCCCGTCCATCCTCGGAGAGGGGAGTGAGGAGTAATGGCACAGAACCTCGACCAGCTCACCGCCGCCGCCATCGCCGCCGGCGTGGCCGCGGGCGACTTCACCGCCACCGAGGTCGCCGAGGCCTCGCTTTCCGCCATCGAGGCGCGCGAGGGCGGCGTCCAGGCGTTCCTGCAGGTCTCGCCCGAGCTCGCGCTCGACGCCGCCAAGAAGGTCGACGCTGATCGCGCGGCCGGCCGCCCCTTGCCGCCGCTCGCGGGCGTGCCCCTGGCCGTCAAGGACAACATGAACCTCGTGGGCACCCGCACCACCTGCGCTTCCAAGATGCTCGGCAATTACGAGAGCGTCTACACCGCAACCTGCGTCGAGCGCATGCTCGAGGCGGGATGCCTCCCCATGGGCAAGGCCAACATGGACGAGTTCGCGTTCGGCTCCTCCACCGAGAGCTCCGCGTTCCACCGCACTAACAACCCCTGGGACACCGAGCGCGTCCCCGGCGGCTCCTCGGGCGGCTCGGCCGCTGCCGTGGCCGCCGGCGAGGTCGCCCTCGCCCTCGGCTCCGACACGGGTGGCTCCATCCGCCAGCCGGCGAGCCTTTGCGGTGTCGTGGGCATGAAGCCGACCTACGGCGCGGTCAGCCGCTACGGCGTCGTGGCCTTCGGCAGCTCCCTTGACCAGGTCGGCCCCTTCGGCCGCACGGTCACCGACGTCGCTCTGGCCATGAACGCGCTGGTCGCGGGCGGCCACGACCCCTATGACTGCACGAGCCAGGACTGCCCGGTCGACTTCCTCGAGCACCTCGAGGATCCTATTGAGGGAAAGCGCGTGGGCATCATCCCCGCCTTCATGGAGGCCGAGGGCCTCACGCCCGAGGTCCGCGCCGCCGTCGAGTCGGCCGCCAAGAAGCTCGAGGAGCAGGGCGCCGAGCTCGTCGAGGTCGACCTGCCGCACCTCGACGCCGCCATCTCCGCCTACTACGTCATCGGCCCCGCCGAGGCCTTCTCCAACCTGGCCCGTTTCGACGGCATCCGCTACGGCTACCAGGAGGAGGGCTGCGCCAACCTCTCCGACCAGAGCTCGCTCTCGCGCGCCCACGGCTTCGGCGCCGAGGCCAAGCGCCGCCAGCTCCTGGGCGCTTACCTGCTCAGCTCCGGCGTCTACGACAAGTATTACTACGCCGCGCAGAAGGCCCGCACGCTCATCACGCAGGACTACGACGCCGCCTACGAGAAGGTCGACACCATCCTCATGCCGTCCTCTCCGCGCACCGCGTTCAAGTTCGGCGAGCTCTCCGACCCGACGCAGATGTACCTCTCCGACATGTACACCATCTCGCTGAACATCTGCGGCAACGGCGGCATCTCCGTGCCGCTGGGCCTGGGCGCCGACTCGCACCTGCCCGTTTCCGCGCAGCTCGTCGGCCCCGCCTTCAAGGACCGCCAGCTGCTCACGTTCGCCCGCGCGATCGAGCGCGGATTCGCCGACGCCGCCACGGGCGCGCCCGCGCTTTCCGTCGCGCCCGACTTCGCCGGGAAGGGGGGTGAGCTCTAATGAAGAAGCTCTCCGAGGTCCTCGAGGACTGGGAGGCCGTTATCGGCCTCGAGATCCACACCGAGCTCACCGCGCTCGACACCAAGATGTTCTGCAACTGCCGACTCAGTCACGACGACGAGCCGAACGCCAACGTCTGCCCCGTCTGCCTGGGCCTTCCGGGC
>CAVDQW010000182.1:0-7222 GCA_963610995.1 bacterium
GCAGAGAACACGCCTCGACTTGGCTGGTGAGGCACCAAGTCGAGGCGTTTTCTCTGCAAAGGGGATGCTGAGTCACCAACTCGGCACCTTTTCTTTGCGCAGAAGCCCCGAGCGCGCCAAGTCAGCTGAATTCCTTTGCAAGGGAGCTCTAGGCTCGCCAAGTCGAGGCGTTTTATCTGCAACGGGACAGCCATGCCGCCAAGTCGAGGAGTTTTCTTCGCACGGGGCCCGGGTCGCGCCGAGTCGAGGCGTTTTCTCGGCGAAGCGGTCGCCATGCCGCCTAGTCGACGCCTTTTGTTCGCACGGAAGCCCTGGGCGCGCCGAGTCGGCGACGAATCCTCGCGCGGAAGCCCTGGGCGCGCCAAGCCGGCCGAGTTCCTTTGCGGCCGACATTCGGCCACATAAAAACGAGAGGGATCGCTCACCAGATAAGCCGAGCGGCATCAAGTCGAGCGCTAAAATCCGCGCAAGGCGCATGCAACGCCAAGCCGGCCGCGATTCTTTGCAATTGCAAATCATCGCGGCCGGCTCAGCGGCGGTGCCGCACTATGCGACCCGTGCAGTTGTAACGGCTTCCTGCGGAGCTCGCTTACGCGGTGAGTTCGGCGACGGCGGCCTTGAGCTCGTCGACGCGGTCGCGCTTCTCCCAGGTGAACTCGGGCAGCTCGCGGCCGAAGTGGCCGTAGGCGGCGGTCTTCTCGTAGATGGGTCGGCGCAGGTCGAGGTCGCGGATGATGGCGCCCGGGCGCAGATCGAATACGCGCTCGACGGCGGCCTCGATCACCGAGTCGTCGACCGACCCGGTGCCGAAGGTGTCCACCATGATGGACAGCGGGTGAGAGACGCCGATGGCGTAGGCAAGCTCGATCTCGCACTTGTGCGCGAGGCCGGCGGCCACGACGTTCTTGGCGACCCAGCGCGCGGCGTAGGCGGCCGAGCGGTCCACCTTGGTGCAGTCCTTGCCGGAGAAGGCGCCGCCGCCGTGGCGGCCCATGCCGCCGTAGGTGTCGACGATGATCTTGCGGCCGGTGAGGCCCGTGTCGCCCATGGGGCCGCCCACGACGAAGCGGCCGGTCGGGTTCACGTAGATCTCGGCCTCGTCCCACTTGATGCCCACGCCGTCGAGCACCGGGGCGATGACGTGCTCGACCATGTCGGCCTTGATGGTCTCCATGCTCTCGACGGAGTCGGAGTGCTGCGTGGACACGACCACGGCCGTGACCTCGACGGGCTTGTCGTCCTCATAGCGCACGGTGACCTGGGTCTTGCCGTCCGGGCGCAGGTAATCGACGGTGCCGTCCTTGCGCACCGCGGTCAAGCGCTCGGCCATGCGGCTCGCGAGGTAATGCGGCATAGGCATGAGCACGTCCGTCTCGTCGGACGCGTAGCCGAACATCATGCCCTGGTCGCCGGCGCCGACCGCGTCGATGGGGTCGGTCGTGCGGCCGGCCTGGGCGTCGAACGACTCGTCGACGCCGGCGGCGATATCGGCGCTCTGCTCGTGGATGAGGTTCATGACGCCGCAGGTCTCGCAGTCGAAGCCGTACTTCGCGCGGTCGTAGCCGATGCGGCGGATGGTGTCTCGGGCGATCTTCTGGACGTCGACGTAGGCCTCGGTGCGGACCTCGCCGGCGACGATAACGGTGCCGGTGGTCACGAACGTCTCGCAGGCACAGCGGACGTTCTCGACGCGGGCGGGCACGCCGTCGGGAGACACGTAGCCCTTGGCCTCAAGCTCGGCCTCCTTGGCAAGAATGGCGTCCAGGATAGCGTCGCTCACCTGGTCGCAGATCTTGTCGGGATGTCCTTCGGTAACGCTCTCGGAGGTAAACAGGTAGTTCTTCTGTGACATGCTATGCGCTTCCTTTCGTGTTGCAGTCACTCCAACCGGGCAGGTCAGGCACCCGGCCATTGCATAAGGTTTCGGCGAGGATCCGGCGGCGGGCCCCGTCCAGCGCAAACGCCGGAAGGGCGCTCAAGAGATTGGGGCGGGCAGCTCCGGCTTCGCTAGCCCTCTTCTACCCCAAACTCGTGACGGGCCTTAGCCGTGCCAACGCCGCAGACCATGAGGTGGATAAGCTCCTGCGAGAACTCCTCGGAGTCGCCGAGCTCCTCCTCGGGGCGATTCTCGAAGATGGCGAAGGTGAAGGCGCCGGTGATTGAGATGGCGCCGAGCCGCGAGTTGACCTCGGGGCGCGCGAGCCCCTCGGCCTTCGCGCGGTCGATCTGCGCCTCGAAGATCGAGATGAGCCGGGCAAGCCGGGTCTCGACGGATGGCAGGACCGACTGCTTGGAGTTGAGCAGCTCGCGCGTGACGGCGAGCGCCAGGGGGCTTCCGGGCCGCAGGCTGCTCGAGAGCACGCTTGCGAGCCCCGTGATCGACGCCACCGCCGAGGACGCGTTGGCCACGACGGTCTCGATCTGCGCGATGAGCTCGTCGACCTCGCGATCGAAGATGGCCTCCACCAGCGCCTCTTTGTCGGAGAAATAATAGTAGAGGGAGCCCTTGGACATGCTGCAGCGGGCGCTGACCTCGCTCATCTGGAAATCGGTGCCGTTGCGCTCCACCATGAGCTCGGTCGCCGCGAACATGATCTTCTCGCGGGTGGCCGCGCTCTTGCGGGTCTTCGTCTCGGAGCGTAGCTTGCCCGCGGCGGCGATGTCGGCCTTTGCCGCGCGCACCCGGCGCACGCCCTTCTCGATGTCTGCCGCCACGCGGCCGTCGTTCAAAATGCCCATACGGGTTCCTCTCGCAGCTAAATACATTCGTAAGTTTAACACCCGACGGTGTCCTTTCATGATTTTTTGAGGGCAAGTCAAAAAAATTCAAAAGCAGTGGTTTCAACTGCCAGAACTAATGGATAAAGTAGTCTGTGCACTTTTAAACACTGTTTGAAATGAGGCAATGTGCGCAAGGTTTGGCAGATCTTCGTTCGCGACCTGAAGCGGCTCGTCACGAACCCCGTCGCCGTCATCGTGACCATCGGCGTCGCAATCATCCCCTCGCTCTACGCATGGTTCAACATCCTCGCCAACTGGGACCCGTACGAGAACACCTCGACGGTGCCCATCGCCGTGGTCATCGAGGACAAAGGCGCCGACGTGACCAACATGGGCTACACCAACGCCGGCGACATGATCCGCGACGAGCTCAAGGACAACACCCAGCTCGGCTGGGAGTTCCTCGACTCCGAGGACGAGGCGGTCGAGGGCGTGCGCTCCGGCAAGTATTACGCGGCGTTCGTCGTGCCCGAGGACTTCACCTCGAGCCTCGCCGACGTCCTCGACGGCGACACCGACAAGGCCCACATCGCCTACTACGTCAACGAGAAGGCCAACGCCGTCGCCCCGAAGGTCACCGACACGGGCTCCACCACCATCGAGAACCAGATCGCCAACGAGTTCGTCGAGCTCGCGGGCACGAAGGTGGTCAGCAAGCTCCAGACCTTCACCGGCAACGCCGCAGGCGACGTCGACAACGCTCGCGACTCCGTCTCCGCCGACCTGGCCGACACCTCCCAGTCGCTCTCGAGCCTCGCCGACGGCCTCTCCTCCAACCAGAGCGCCCTCGACTCCGCGCGCTCGGCCATCACCACCGCCCGCGAGAGCCTGACCTCCGTCGGCAACTCCACCGATAGCATCGCCTCCAACCTTCAGTCTGCAATCGACGGCCTCGGCGAGACCCGCACCAAGGCCTCCTCGCTCGGCGGCAGCCTACAGTCCGCGCTCTCGGCCGGCAGCACCTCCATCTCCGGCATCTCCTCCAAGTCGAACTACGCCATCGGCCAGATCACGGGCGAGGTCGGCTGGGCCCAGGGCCAGCTCGACGGCGCCATCAGCAGCCTCGACGCGCTGCAGGGCAACACGCTCGCCGACTGCCGCACCTCGCTCGAGCGCGTGCGCCTTGCCATCGACGCCCTGGACGACTCCGTGACCGGCAAGACCGAGGTCCTCGAGGGCATCGACAGCGCCATCGCCAAGGTGCAGGCCGCCATCGACTACACCCAGAGCAAGGTCGACACGCTCAAGGACGCGTCCTCGACCCTCAAGCAGACCAACGACACCGTGAGCGAGCTCGCGAGCAGCGCGAACTCCGCCATCCAGGACGGCTCCAGCTCCCTCACCGACATCTCGTCGGGCCTCGCCTCCTCGACGCTTCCCGCCCTCTCCAACGCTCTCGACGGCTTCTCGACCAAGGGCGGCCAGCTCGTCGGCACCGTCGAGTCCATCCCCCCGATGCTCAGCCAGGCCGATTCCTTGCTGGCCCAGCTCGACTCCATGATCGAGAGCGCGGGCGCCACCCTCATCTCCGCCGCCGAATCCGTGCGCTCCGTCGGCGAGAAGGTCGACAGCATCGCCTCCGACGTCGCCGCGGTCGAGTCCGCCGAGAACTACGCCGTGGTGAGCCAGGTGCTCGGGCTCGACTCCGAGAGCGTCGGCAGCTTCCTCGGCTCCCCCGCCGAGCTCGACGACCAGCCCATCTACGCGGTCAAGAACTACGGCAGCGGCGTCGCGCCCTTCTACACGAACCTTGCCCTTTGGGTCGGCGGCTTCGTGCTCGTCGCCATCTATAAGCTGGAGTGCGACGAGGAGGGAGTGGGCGACTTCAAGCCGTGGCAGGGCTTCTTCGGCCGCTGGCTGCTGCTGCACCTCATCGGCCAGGTTCAGGCCATCATCTGCTGCATCGGCGACATCCTCATCGGCGTGCAGTGCCTCGACCCCGCCGCGTTCGTCTTCGCTGGCATGGTCGAGAGCTTCGTGTACGTCTTCTTCATCTACGCGTTCTCCATCGCCTTCAAGCACATCGGCAAGGCGCTCTGCGTCCTGCTCGTCGTGCTCCAGATCCCCGGCGCCTCGGGCACCTACCCCATCGAGATGCAGCCGGGCTTCTTCCAGGCGCTGAACCCGTGGCTGCCCTTCACCTACGGCATCAACGCCATGCGCGAGACCATCGCCGGCTACTACGGCAGCTACTATGTCCAGAACCTCCTCATGCTGCTGGTCTTCCTCATCCCCGCGCTGCTCATCGGCGTGACAGCCCGACGCCACCTGCTCAACATCAACAGCCTCTTCGACCGTAAGCTCGCCGAGACCGACATGATGATCACCGAGCGCACGGGCATGGAGACCCACTTCCGCCTCGCGACCATCGTCAAGGCGCTCATGGATTCCAAGAGCTATAAGGAGACGTTCCTCGCGAGCGCCGCGTCCTTCGAGCTCATGTACCCCGTGCTCGTCCGTCGCGGCTTCTTCGCGCTCATCACGGTGCCGCTCATCCTGCTGCTGCTCATGTTCGCCACCGAGGCCAAGTTCGCGATGCTCGTCCTGTGGGTCATCTCGCTCGTGGTCATCTGCACGTTCCTCATCGTGGTCGAGTACCTCCACGACCGCGTCGCCAGCAAGACGAGCCTCGCCGACATGGCGCCCGAGCAGCTCTACGACATGCTCGACGACGAGCTCAAGGGCGAGCTGCTCGCCTTCGCGCCCATCCAGAAGATGCGCATGGAGCGCAGCGCCGCTTCCAAGCTCGCGGGCGTCGTCGCGGACTCCGACGTAACCAGCCGCATCGAGCGCGGCACGTCCTCGAACGCGAACGCCGCCGCAGAGACCGATTCGAACAAGACGCAGGTAAACCCCGCCACGCACCTCAACGACACGAAGGGAGGCGATGAGTAATGCGCAAGATCTGGGAATTCATCAAGCTCGACGCCAAGCACGTCTTCGCCAACGTGATCAGCCTCGTCGTCTGCGTGGGCATGGTCGTCGTGCCCTCGTTCTACGCCTGG
Source organism: bacterium (assembly GCA_963610995.1). Classification (GTDB taxonomy): domain Bacteria; phylum Actinomycetota; class Coriobacteriia; order Coriobacteriales; family Atopobiaceae; genus Paratractidigestivibacter. The sequence continues at coordinate 5,787 of CAVDQW010000182.1, forward strand.
TTCAACATCGCGGGCTCCTGGGACCCCTACGGCAACACGAGCAACCTCAAGGTCGCCGTGGCCAACTGCGACGAGGGATACACCGGCGAGCTCCTCCCCATCACCCTCAACATGGGCCAGCGAATGGAGGCGAGCCTGCGCGAGTCGACCTCCATCGGCTACACCTTCGTTACCGAGGATGAGGCCGTCGAGGGCGTGCGCAGCGGCGAGTACTATGCCGCCATCGTCTTCCCCGAGGACTTCACCACCGACATGCTGAGCGTCCTTTCCGACTCCGCCAAGAAGCCGCAGGTGCTCTTCTATCAGAACGAGAAGGCCAACGCCATTGCCTCCATCGTGACCAACAAGGCGTCGACCGCCGTCCAGCAGGACATCGACTCGTCCTTCGCGGAGGCCGTGACCAACGTGGGCGCGGGCGTGCTCGAGGAGCTCACTGACTACCTCGACGACGACGGCCTCTCCGAGTTCGCGACCAAGCTGGACTCCGCCCTCGAGGGCGCCTCCTCAAGCCTGTCGAGCGCCGGGGACAAGGTAAGCGGCTTCGCCGAGACTCTCGACTCCGTGAAGACGTCCCTCGAGGGCGCCGGCAGCTCCAGCACGAGCTCGCTCTCCTCCACCCTGAGCGCCGGCGACGGCCTGCGCGACACGGCGAGCAGCGTGCGCTCGGCCGCCGACTCCATCTCCGGCGCGACCGAGGCCGTCAACAAGGCGATCCAGTCCGGCTCCTCGAGCCTCGACGGCGTCAAGTCCTCCCTCGAGAAGGCCTTCGACGGCGCCGGCGAGCAGACCGAGAAGCTCGCGAGCGCGCTCGAGGAGGTCAAGGGCCCCGTCGACGAGGACGCCTCCAAGATGAGCGAGATCAACGAGAAGCTCGAGACGATCCGCTCGGCCGAGCAGAGCGCCAAGGACGCAATCGACCCGCAGGTCGACGCCGTCAAGGCGCAGATCGACGCGGTCGACGGGGGCTGGAGCTCCACCGACCCCACGATGATCGCCGCGCGCGCCAAGTACGAGGTGCTCTACAAGGCGAGCAACGCCCTGCAGGACTCCATCGCCACCCTGGTCGAGCTTAAGAGCACCATCAGCTCCCACATCCAGAGCCTGAACGACCTCTCGGGCCACCTCTCCTCCACCGCCAGCGACCTGCGCGACGGCAAGAAGACGGCCGAGGAGTCCAAGAGCGAGCTCACTGCACTCGTGGATCAGGCAAAGAGCGGCATCTCCACGGTCGAGAGCCAGTTCGAGAGCGACGTAAAGAGCTCGCTTTCGAGCCTCGCCGGCACCATCGAGGACTCCGCCGGCAGCGCCGACGACATCAAGGACGCCATCCAGTCCGCGCTCGATTCCGTGTCGGTCGCCGCGAGCAGCGCCGCAGGCTCCGTCGGCACCGCTCAGGAAGGCCTCGACGAGGCCGGCACAAGCTCTCCGACACGGCG